>CAYZNC010000503.1:0-4276 GCA_964478555.1 uncultured Bacteroidales bacterium
TGAGCTCACTGGTGTTTGAGACCAGCGCGTCTACCAATTCCGCCATCCGGGCATATAGAAAGAACATTTACAGTTTGCGAAGATATAGAAAAATAGAAATGATTGTAAGTTTTTCGGTATTTTTTTTAACTTTGCAATCCCAAAATTAATGGTCGGTTGGCCGAGTGGCTAGGCAACGGTCTGCAAAACCGGAGACGGCGGTTCGAATCCGCCACTGACCTCAAATATTAAACCCGAAATGAACTGAAAGATGTTGTTTCGGGTTTTTTGTTGAGGTTGTTTTCCCCATTCTCATTCTACCTGAATACTAAAATTAATTTTTGAGCCAAAAGTATTTGCTATCCTAGGAATGGTTTCAATTTCAGGTTACGTGTTGATTATCATAATTGACGTATGTTTAGAAAGGTTTTACTTCTATGCCTGAATGCTAAAATTAAACGCTGCTCCCAGGCATGAACAATTTTTACAATAGTGTCAATTGTCAGGTATAATGTCCCTTTCTCAATTTTGGATATTCTTCCTTTGTCGACCCCCACCATGTCAGCAAGTTGTTGTTGCGTTAAATTCTTTTGTTTGCGAAGCTCTTTTAACTGGTGGGCAATTACACCGGCTTGCACTTTTGCGTCAAATTTTTCACCGTTTCTTCTTTGCCCACTATGATATATTCAGTACTTAAATAGTATCGGCTAATTCAAAATGAAGTCTGCCAAGCTTTTCACATGTTCCTCGGTAAGAAAATAATAATTGAATTTCTTTTCTGATTCCCATTTTTTTAACCGGTTGTTTTGATTCACAAAAAGTTGATATCCTTGTTTATGCAGGTAATCCAATAATTCTGCTGTATTTATATCGGGATGCGTTAATTCATGATTTATTTCGATAAGCAACAGAGGCTTATAAAGGTTTATAACATCAGGAGCTCCTTTAAATACCGACCACTCATGTCCCTCGACATCACACTTAATAAATGATGGTTTAAAATTGTATTGTTTGCAAATTTCATCCAGGGTATTGGTTTCCACTTCAAAATTAGGTAGTGAATGGTCGGGTTCTTCAATAATTTTAGCTTCGTAGAAATTGGTTCTGTGTTCGTCGAATTTTGGTACCTGCATCATTGATTTCCCTTTTTTATCAGATACCGCGATTTCTAAGGGAGTTACATGGTTAAGTTTTAATTTAAGAATATTATTTGTCAGATAATTAAACGTTTCATGAATGGGTTCAAAACTTAAAACCCTGCCCTCCGTTCCAACGTATTTTGACAAGAATTTCGTGTATAAGCCAAAGTTTGCCCCGATGTCAATTACATCGGAATTTTTTTTAATGAGGTTTTGGATCATTTGTAAGTCTTCTTCATCAGACGGATCGGCATTTTTCAATTTTAAATGATAATGATATTTCTTTATATAAGTTAAAATCTTGTCAGGTAAAATCTTGAAGATTATTTTTTTTATAATTTCCATAAAGAGGCCCGTTGGTTTTATTAATAATTGAGTAAGGTACGGTCTATTATTTTTCAATAATGATTAAAGGAAATAAAAAATATACAGAAGGTCAACTAAAAATAACAAAGTATAAAATCTAATGGTCAATCTCATGCTATTTTTTCTATCTTTAACGCATAAAATTTGTGTAAGTCGTTAAGTAATTAGGTGATTAAGAGGATATTTTAACGGCTCATTTACTTTTATTAATTTTAAAAAACCAACCAAATGATTATTGATCAACTTGAAAACGCTAATACTTACGTCCATATTAGCAACCGCTTAGCCGTTGCTTTAAGGTATTTGCAATCGAACGATATGTCGAAATTTGCAATCGGTACCTATGAAATTGAAGATAGGGAAATCTTTGCCATTGTGAGTGAGTACACTTCAAAAAATATTGAAAATGCCAAGTGGGAATCCCATAAGAAGTATGCCGACATACAGTTTGTTTTAAGCGGGATTGAAAAAATGGGCCACGCTCCGTTAAAGGATATGGAAGTAATTGAAAGTTATAATCCTGACAAGGACATTACTATTTTAAAAGGGACAGGAGATTATGTAACGGTTACCTCTGGCACATTCGCTATCTTTTTTCCGCAAGATGCTCATCAACCGGGCGTTGCTGTGGATGGGAACACACCTATCAAAAAAGTAGTGGTGAAAGTGTTGATGTAGCAATTAATGTGCTAATGAGATAGTAGGTTTCAAGAGAGAGGGTGTCTAAAAGTCCTTTGAGTGACTTGGTACATCCCTTAGAGCGTCTTTGTGGTAAAATGTATTTTATTGAACCACAATGAACACAAAGAAAATCACAATGAACACAAAGAAAAATAAATGATGCTTTTTTCTCTTTTTAGACACCCTTTTAGTCCCAACAAGGCTTTGCAACAATTAAATTACTTAATCTTACTTTCATGAAACGATTACTTTTTATATTGTTTATTTTCTTTCGCATAACGCTTACTGCTCAAAGCCACTATTACCTGTTCAGTTATTTTGTAAACAATGGGCAGGATGGCTTACATTTTGCCGGAAGTACCGATGGATTGAAGTGGGAAGCCTTTAATGATGGTAAATCGTACTTAACGCCAACGGTTGGGAATGACAAATTAATGCGCGATCCTTGTATTTATCATGGTTCGGATGGTATCTTCAGGATGGTATGGACCTCCGGTTGGTGGGACAAGATTATCGGTTATGCTTCGTCTCCGGATCTTATTAACTGGTCGGAGCAAAAGGCTATACCAGTGATGATGCATGAAGATTCCGCCATGAACAGTTGGGCACCGGAAGTTTCGTACAGCGATAAAACTAACGAATACTTTATTTTCTGGGCAACTTCCATTCCTAACCGGCATTCGCCGGTTGCATTCGGAGCAAAGGGTCGCAAGCTTAACCATCGCATATATTGCATTACTACCAAAGATTTTGAAAAATACAGCGAAACTAAAATGTTTTTTAATCCAACTTTCAGTGCCATCGATGCTACCATTATGAAAAAAGGGAAAACGTACTACATGTTTGTGAAAAACGAAAATGAAAATCCACCCGAGAAGAATATTCGTTTGACATCGTCGGATAATGCAATGGGTCCCTACGCAATTGAAGTATCGAAGCCAATAACCGGTAGCTATTGGGCTGAAGGGCCTGCATCACTTCTAATTGGAGATTGGGCATATGTTTATTTCGATAAATATCGCGATCACAAATACGGAGCTATTCGCTCAAAAGATATGATAAACTGGGAGGATGTTTCCGATAAATTAACGGTACCATTGGGGATCCGCCATGGGACAACTTTTGAAGTTTCAAGAGAGACGTACGAAAGAGTTAAAGGGTATCGCAGCGTGAAAAACTGATGGCGTTAAAAACCCTGAGGTTTCGCTTCGAATATATCAGACCTCAAAGGTTTTCAAAACCTTTGAGGTCTTGCTGTCGTTACGGTCTAACCCTGAGAGGTTTTTTCGAACCATCATATCAAACCACTTCTAATTCATTAAACATTACACCTTTTATTTTGGCTTCTTCTATGGCATTCTTTCCTTCTTCTGTTACTAAGATGGTGCCAGGTTCTTCTTCCATTAAAAATATCTTTTCGTATTCCGGAATTTCGTTTAGTTTGCTCTTCGATAGTACTAATTTATCAATACTTCTGGCTTTGCCTGATTGGCTTTTTACGCAAATGGAATTATCCCAATCAATGGCTGGGTAGTGTTTCGTAAAAAGAAGCGTATGATAACCGTCAAATAATTTCACCTTCTTTAAATATATTTCTGATGGGAAAAACTGTAAATTTTGGGTTAACTTTTTTATTACCTCCAAAAATTTATACGATACTAATGGGGCATTCTCACAGATAGGGTAATCATCAGGTCTGTATTTGTTTTCAGCCTGGTATTTGATGGGTAATTCATGAATATTCCGTATAGTATCTAAATGAAAATTTTCATTTCTCCATGGATCGTTTTCTTCCAGGAAGGTAGAACAAAATTTAGTTGATTCAGAGCCACTGCTTAATTCAAATATGATCATATGTATACTTTCTGTTCGTTAACAATAAGCAGGTAACTTCATTGGTTACCTTACTTTATTCTGAATTCCGGAATTTTAAATATAGGAATTTCTGTTGACTTATATAAAAAATAGATATAAGATGCAAGATATAAGACACAAGACAAGACACAAGACACAAGATATAAGATATAAGACACAAGATATAAAACACAAGACACAAGATATAAGACACAAGACTATAGACCTCTGTAGATCTTTACCAGTATTATATAGTT
>CAYZNC010000504.1:0-4272 GCA_964478555.1 uncultured Bacteroidales bacterium
CCACTAGTTTAGGGAGGGAAGTCCTCTCCGGGTAACGAAGAGAATATGTATCTTACACCAAACTGGGTTAATTTTACGTTGGATTTACCTTTTCAACACAATTTGGAGGGTAAGTGGCATTATTTTACGGCGGGGGTAATCCTGTTAGGCGATATTTTAAATAAAACGGTCAAAGGTGGACTGGAAAGCTATGCAAATGAAAAATTATTTAAGCCGTTAGGTATCACCAATTATAAATGGGAATACACTCCTCAGCATGTGCCCAACACAGCTGGTGGTATACGAATGAATGCGCTGGATTTTGCCAAATACGGACAGCTTTATAAAAACCATGGTTTATGGAATAAGAAACAAATAATTGATAAAAAATGGATCGATAAAACATTCACAAAACAAAAGCAGATCATGGATAGGGGAAATGAATATTATGGCTATTTGTTTTGGAATAAAAACTTTCTGGTAAACCATAAATTCTATGAAGCATTTTACTGTGCCGGAAATGGTGGTAATTATATTTTGGTATTCAAAAATCAGCCGTTGGTAATTGTGATAACTGCAACAGCGTATGGACAGCCCTATGCACACAGTCAGGTGACTAAAATGGTAACTGATTATATTTTGCCCGCAGTGATAAAGTAGAAAACAAAACAGCACAAACAATTAAATTTGGAAACTGTCTCACGAAACGCAATTGCTAGGAAGCAAGATTATTCCAATTTTGCAGGAATATATGATAAAAAATAATATTACACAAAATATGTAATATAAATTAATTTACTATCTTTGTGATATGATCGTAAATTAGATTGGTTATCATAACTTATTTCATTTCATGCTTGTAAAATTTGAAAATGCCTATTTAGAAAAACTATTTACTGGGGAACCAGTAAAAGGTAAACCTAAGTTTAGTGTTGTTGTGGTTTCAAAATTTAAAAAATGCGTTTTAATCCTTAAGAATGTTGAAAGTTCAATTGAACTGGCTAAGTTTCGGGGATTGAATTTTGAAGCCTTAAAAGGCGATAAAAAGGGTCTGTATTCAATTAGGGTCGATGACGGGTATAGGCTAGAATTTAAACTTGAAAATGAAATTTTAGAATTAACCGAGATTGCAATTATAGAAGAATTGTCGAACCATTATAAAAAGTAAGATATGGGTACCAATAAGGTAATAGGGGCCAATGGCCAGGAGTTGAGAACGGATGTATTATTGCATCCTGGAGAGGTCCTCGAAATGGAATTGATAGCAAGAGGGTTAACTAAATCGAAGTTTGCTATGGATATCAAAATGTATCCTTCCCACATGAGCGATATACTAAAAGGAAAAAGAAACATGAGCGAAGACATTGCTCTCAAAATAGAAAACGTTTTAGGAATAAGCGCTGAATTTTGGATGCGCTTACAGGTTGAATACAATATTTCAGTATTAAGGGCTAAAATGCAACATGCAGCTTAAGAAGAAACCATCGAAGCTCTAAAACCATTTTTTGAGGAGTATAAAAATCTCAAATAACCCACATCTAAATAAACTTATTACAATTTAGGTTTCTGCCGCTATTCTGGCATATTGACCCCTCAATGTAAAAAATAATACTGTCATTCCGGCATATTGACCCCTTAGGTTCACTAAATTGGATTTTTAGCTACTTATGAAAACAACTAGAAACATTGTATTGATTTTGAAATACTATGTTTCTCTTAAAATTATAATTGACATCAAATCGAAAAATTCACATCCTTGCAATGTGTGAATAATGTAATTTTTTTCAAAAGTTGTGTAATGGTTACGGAAAGTGGCTTACTTACCTTTATCCTCTTATTTTATTTCACCCACAATTTAAAAATGAAAAAAATGAAAAACCTAAGACATTTTAAAATAACAATACTCCAGGCATCTTTAATTACAGCCACTTTATTTGGTATATCATCAATTAGCTACGGTCAGAAAACCAATGACACGAAATCTAATGCTAAAGAACAAAACGAAACAAAATTTGGAAACACCAATAAGGAAAAAGACGCAAAGTTTCTCGTTGATGTTGCCGAAATCAATTTAGAAGAAATTGAGTTAGGACAATTAGCTCAGCAAAAAAGCTCGATGGCTGATGTCAAAGAATTGGGGAAAATGATGGAAACCTCGCATCAAAAATGCATGAATGAGCTAAAAAAACTCGCCAAGAAAAAATCAATAACCATACCAACATCATTAACTGATAATGGGAAAGATGCTTACAAAAAGTTAAGCGATTTGTCCGGAACCTCTTTTGACAAAAAGTATTGCGATATGATGGTAAAAGGGCACAAAGGTGCCATTGCTGAGTTCGAAAAGGTATCGAAAGAATCCGGTGATGCAGATATCAAAGAATTTGCAGCATCCACATTGCCTGAGTTAAGAAAGCATCTCGAACACGCCACGACCTGCCAAACGAAATGTGAAAAAATGAAATAGCCAAATCAGGTACATAATCTTTTCATATATGTGCACTGCATTTGAAATAGAAATTGATTATATAGCTCAACAACTAGCATAATAAAGCCGATATTTAAAAAACATATTGGCTTTATTGATCTATATTAAATGAAATAATCTTTTGGAGCATGAATCGGTTTGTCAGATTGGCTAAACGGCATCAGGGACATGGATATTTCCCAATCTTCCATCCATGACCAACGAATTGGTACACGAGCCTGTTATCCGTTAACCGATGCTTCAAATAGGTTATTTAATAAGACGCATGCAACGTATTTGCTGTAAGATTCTTCGTGAGCAAAAAATTTTAAATAGACCAAGAAAATTAGAGAATATTTATTGTTAAAATCAATAATACATGGCTAAGAAAAAGTTAACTACAGCAAGCGGCAGACCTTATACCGAATTTGAAAATTCAATGACGGTTGGTAACCGGGGTCCCATTCTGTTGCAGGATTATTTTCTGCATGAAGACATGGCTCACTTCAATCGAGAGCGCATTCCAGAAAGGGTTGTTCATGCAAAAGGAGCTGGTGCATTCGGCACCTTTACAGTAACGCATGACATTACCCAATACACCAAAGCAAAGATGTTTTCAGACATTGGTAAGCAAACAAAAATGTTTGCCCGATTCTCGCAAGTTGCCGGTGAAAAAGGAAGTGCTGATAGTGAAAGGGATCCGCGTGGTTTTGCTATGAAGTATTATACGGAAGACGGTAACTGGGATTTGGTTGGCAACAATACACCAGTGTTCTTTATTAAAGACCCTAAGAAGTTTTCGCATTTCATTCATACCCAAAAGCGCGATCCAAAAACAAATTGTAAAAGTTGGACGATGAAATGGGATTTCTGGAGTTTGAACCCCGAAAGTTTACACCAGGTATTAATACTGATGAGTGACCGCGGAACTCCGTTTTCCTACCGTTATATGAATGGTTATGGAAGTCACACTTTTTCATTCTTCAATAAAAACAATGAACGGGTTTGGGTGAAATTTCATTTCAAAACATTGCAGGGAATAAAGAATTTTACTGGCAAAGAAGCTGATGAAATGAGGGGTATTGACCCGGACCAGGCACAACTGGATTTAGTGGAAGCTATTGAGAAAAAAGATTTTCCAAAGTGGGCTTTAAAAATACAGTTAATGACCGATGAACAGGCTAAAACATTTAAATGGAACCCATTTGATCTTACGAAAGTATGGTTTCACAAAGATTTTCCATTGATTGATGTTGGAATAATGGAACTGAATATAATTCCTGAAAATTATTTTAGAGATGTGGAGCAGTCTGCATTTAATCCGGCACACGTGATTGATGGTATAGGTTATTCGCCTGACAAAATGCTGCAAGGCCGATTGCTTTCCTATCCGGATGCACACCGTTATCGTTTAGGAACAAATTATGAGCAAATACCAGTTAACCAATGTCCTTATGGGGTTGCCAATTATCAACGCGACGGTTTAATGCAAACAGGAGATAATGGAGGCTCAAATCCGAACTACCGCCCCAATAGTTTTGACGATATTGTTGTTGATGAGAGCTATAAAGAACCTTCAATGCCATTAGACTCAAACATTGCAAATTGGTTCGACCGTAACGAAAATGATGACGACCATTATACTCAACCGGGCTTACTATATAGCAAGGTAATGGACGAACAGGACAGAAAAAACACGGTAAACAACATCGTAAGTACTATGAAAGGCATTATCAGTGAGAAGAAAGATGAAATTATTAACCGGCAGCTATGTCATTTCTTTCGTGCAGATCGTCAATTAGGAATGGAAGTAGCAAAAGGATTGG
>CAYZNC010000505.1:0-4261 GCA_964478555.1 uncultured Bacteroidales bacterium
TAAAACCAAAAATGTCAAAGAACTTAAAATATTTAATTTTTACACAGCCTCTAAAGGCGAGGGGTGAGATTTCAACTAACCAACAACGATGACATAAAGCTGAGGCTACTCCCCTCTCTTTCATTAGAGGGGCCGGGGGTGAGGCGAGAATATACATTTTCAAATTGGCACATTGATAATTGCTATTATCTTTGTCCAAAATTTTATAACTCATTATACGCAATGAATTTTATTGAAGAGCTGAAGTGGCGGGGCATGATCCATGATACGATGCCGGGAACAGAGGAACAGTTAGCTAAGGAAATGACTACCGCATATATTGGTTTTGACCCAACTTCGGATAGTTTGCATATCGGTAGCTTAGTACCCATTCTTTTGTTGGTTCACTTTCAACGGGCAGGACACAAACCTATCTCCTTAGTCGGTGGTGCTACAGGAATGGTTGGCGATCCCTCAGGTAAGAGCGAGGAACGAAACCTGTTAACTGAGGAAGTTCTTCAACACAATCTTAAAGGTGTAAAACAGCAATTGGAGAAATTTCTCGATTTTGATCCATCCAAACCCAATGCTGCGGAAATGGTTAATAACTACGATTGGTTTCGCGAAATGAACTTTCTACATTTTATACGCGACGTTGGCAAGCACCTTACGGTAAATTATATGATGGCCAAGGACAGTGTTAAGAAGCGTATTGAAAGTGAAAACGGCATAAGTTTTACCGAATTTACCTACCAGCTCATACAGGGTTATGATTTTTACTGGCTTTACAAGAATAAGAATTGCAAACTCCAGATGGGAGGTAGCGATCAGTGGGGAAATATCGTTACCGGTACCGAACTCATCCGTCGTAAGGCAAGTGGCGAAGCCTTTGCATTGACGTGTCCAT
The DNA here is from genome assembly GCA_964478555.1 of uncultured Bacteroidales bacterium. Lineage (GTDB taxonomy): Bacteria > Bacteroidota > Bacteroidia > Bacteroidales > JAAUTT01 > JAAUTT01. The sequence continues at coordinate 887 of CAYZNC010000505.1, forward strand.
TGGTTAAAAAAGCAGATGGCGCAAAATTCGGGAAAACGGAAAAAGGAAATATTTGGCTCGACCCCGCAAAGACATCGCCTTACCAATTTTACCAATTCTGGCTTAATGCTTCAGATGAGGATGCCAAAAGCTGGATTAAACTGTTTACTTTGTTATCCCAACCTGAGACTGAAGCTCTGATTGCCGAACATGACAGTGCTCCGCATTTGCGTAATTTGCAGAAACGTTTGGCGAAGGAGTTAACCTGCTTTATCCATAGTGAGCATGACTTTGAATTTGCAGTAAAGGCTTCAGATATTTTATTTGGCAATGCCACCACTGAAGCCTTGAAAAGTTTGAATGAAAATCAATTACTCCAGGTATTAGAAGGTGTTCCTACCTTCGAATATGCTAAAGAAAATCTACGCAATGGTGTGGACATTGTCACATTCCTTGCCGACACTAAAATTTTCCCCAGTAAAGGAGAAGCCCGCAAGACATTACAGGGTGGTGGCGTCAGTATTAATAAAGAGAAAGTAAGTGCTACAGATTTGAACGTGGATATTACCCACTTATTAAACGACAAATATTTACTGGTGCAAAAAGGGAAAAAGAATTATTTTTTAGTTAAAGTGGGGTAGGAATAGATTTTAGATATAAGATATAAGAGGCAAGACACAAGACTAGTCGGCACACAGGAGGGAAACAAAAATTGTTAAATACATTAGCTTTTATTATAGACTGTTCGCCATTTTAAATGAAAGTCTCCTGACTGTACATAATTCCTATAAAAAGTATGTCTTGATTTTAACAGCGGTATTTTGTTTTTACAGTTCAGTCTTGGTTCTCATATCTTGGTTCCCGCCAGTGGGCGGGCAGGCTTTGTATCTATTTTAGGAATAGCATCTCAAAAAAACTATTTTGCCATTATTCACTTCGTAAATAATAATCTCATCCAATATTTTATTTCCCAACTCTTTAAGGATAATTTCCAAGTGCATATTTACGAAGAAAAAGTTACCCGCAACGATGGGATCTGAAACTTTGATGACAGGTTTATTTTCAAGTTTTTCAAGAAATTGTTTCTCTTTCAGTAATAGATTGTCAATTCCTTTATATTCCTGTCCATCAGTTTCGATGTGTATAACGTTTTGGCTGTATAACTCCTCTTCAGCCTGCACGAATTCACCATTTCGACACAAAAAGACCAATCTTTCCGCTACTTCTTGAGTTGTCATTTTTTAATATTTTGATTAAAACCATCGAGATTAATATTTTGTTTTGAATTACTTTTAATTTTATGATCTAAATTTATTATTTACTGTCTTATATCTCATGTCTTAAATCTTGAATCTAAACTAATGAAAATTAACACCAATGCCTGGAATAAAATCCGCTATACACTTTATGCTCCCGGTTATGATTCGGTAGCTAAATTATTCCATAACTCCAGAAAGAAATCCATCGATTCATTAGCCGTAAAATCAGGTGAGAAAGTATTGATAGTAGGAGCGGGGACTGGCTTGGATTTGGAATTCCTGCGGGCAGATTGCGAAGTTACCGCTACCGATATTACACCTGCTATGGTTGACAGAATTGTAAAACGTAATAATACATTGAACCGAAACGCGCAGGCAATGGTAATGGACGGACAAGCATTGGCATTTGCAGATAATTCTTTCGACAAAATAATTCTGCACCTGATTCTTGCCGTAATTCCAAATCCTGTTGCTTGTATAAAAGAAGCCGAACGAGTTTTAAAGCCAGGAGGACAAATAGCAGTATTCGATAAGTTTGTGCGAAAAAATCATAAAGTCTCCAACCTTAGGAAAATTGCAAATGTAGCGGCCAATTTCTTTTTTACGGATATCACCAGAAGTTTTGAATTTATCGCAAATAATACAAGCTTAAAGGTTCTTTCAGATTCCGAAGCAGATTTTAATGGTAACTTTCGATTGATAAAAATGGAAAAGCAATTGCAATGAACAATGAACAATGAACAATGAACGATGAACAATGAACGGCTAACCGCAAACCGCCAAAAGCCAACCGCTAAGACATAAGAAACTATAAATAAAAAGTAAAATATAAGGAATAAAAAAACGGCCATGCACCTCGATCATATCGCTATTTGGACTCAAGATTTGGAGAAAGAAAAAGATTTTTATGTAAAATATTTTGATGGCAAGGCAAATCATAAATATGAAAATCCAAAAAAACATTTTGCTTCCTATTTTCTGACATTTCCCATTGGGGCAAGAATTGAATTGATGCATAAAGATGAAATCAGAGATAGCGCAAATAAAGATCACCTGGGATTCAGTCACATTTCGATGAATGTGGGGATCAAAGATAAAGTGGATAGCTTAACCAAAACGCTTGAGAAAGATGGCTTTCAAATCGAAAGCTTTCCACGTGTAACGGGCGATGGATATTATGAAAGTGTGGTGCTCGATCCGGAAGGAAACAAAATTGAACTGACCGCAATCGCCGATTTTAAAATTACAAAAGCTGAATCTACGGACCTGGAAGCTATCTTATATCTACAAAAATGTTGTTATTTATCAGAAGCAGAAATTTACAACGATTACTCAATTTCCCCGCTAACCCAAAACCTTGAGGATATAAAAAGAGATTTTGAGCATCAAATCATCCTTAAGCTTGAATATAAAAACCGGATTGTTGGCTCTGTTCGCGGATATCTATCAGGAGGCACCTGCTACGTCGGTAAGGTAATTGTCGATAAACATTATCAAAATATGGGTTTTGGCAAGCAATTAATGGTGGCTATTGAAGAAGTCTTTAATAATGCGTTAAGGTTTGAACTATTTACGGGATTCAAAAGTGAAAAGAATCTGTATTTATACCAAAAACTGGGATATAAGGAATTTAAGGAAGAAAGAGTGAATAACATGGTTACGTTGAGGTATTTGGAGAAGGTTAGACCCCAAAAGTTATAAATTTACTATACATTAATAATAATATAAACGAAACTGAATACCCTCCTTTTTTCAAGGAGGGCAGGGTGGTTAATAAGGAGATCCAGTCTAACCACCAGTGGAGAGGGTGGTTTTAACATCAAACTTTTTTTCTGAAAATTGAAGCTATCATTATTATATTTATCTTTGTTTATTCAACGGTCAGTCAAAACGAACAATCCTGATTTGAAAATTTAAATCTAACAAGCTCTTTTAATTTCAAATTGTAAGTTTTCTGTGTCTCGAAGCATCCTTGGAGTTACTCCGAACCTTCTCCGAAGGGTCTCTGTTTTATAAATTTAAAGATTAATGAGTTTTTTCCTTTTAAATATTAAATTCAAAAAATAGTTATTTTAGTAAAGGTCGTAGTATCCTGAAATTGTCACCCCCTTCATGGAAGGGGAAAGAACATTTTATA
>CAYZNC010000506.1:0-4254 GCA_964478555.1 uncultured Bacteroidales bacterium
AGAAAAACACAACCTGTTATCCGACTATGGCTGATTATAACACTGCTTTGCTTCTTTAACTTGTATGTCTACTAAAATTAGATACAATTTCATTAATATCCAAATGGTTAAAATCAACTACTGTTTTTCTCCGAGAACAAAATTTCCTCTTGCACAAAATAAAGGGCGATGAGTTTGCCTACAAAAGAGAAAACTGTCAGCATCTTCAAGACCTGACAGCGTTTAATAGGAAAAGCACAAGTAAACTTGTTACACAGGTTTACGCCGAACAACCAACCTTATCACCTTTACCCTAAACCAAATACAAATATTTTCAACATTTATTTAAACATCTTTATGGAAATTGTGTAACTTATGCATCATAATATAAAACCGGTTAATTACTGACTTCTTTTCAGAACTTTCCGGCATCAGTAGACTTAAATACTGAGCTATTATAAACTAAACAACGGAACATATGCGACTCATTTGTATAATTTTTTTAGCAATAGCAACCATATTATTTGGATCACAATCAACCAAAACGACTAAATATCAACCACCCATGAAGAAATATGATTATGCGGCTTCCTGGCAAAAGGTGCAGGACTTTGAAAATCAAGGCCTGCCAGAATCTGCCTTAAAATTAGTAAACGAGATTTACAACAGTGCAAAAACCGAAAACAATGCCTCCCAACTTGTTAAATCGGTGATGTACATTCTAAAATTAACGGAATATAAAGAAGAAGAATCCTTTATTAAGATATTGAAAAGACTCGATAAAGAAACAGAAACTGCTGTATTTCCAGCCAAGCCTTTGCTTCATTCTATGATAGCTGAGGCCTACTGGAGGTATTACCAGACCAATCGTTATGTATTCGCCCAACGCACACAAACCAAAGACTTCAATAATGATGACGTTGCGACGTGGAGCCTTGAAAAAATTGTAGAGGAAACGATCAAACATTATCAGCTCTCTTTGGAAGATGAAGACAAATCTAAAGCCACGAAAATTGATGTAATGGACGACGTTTTAAATGAGGGCAACTCCATGGGTCGCGCATACCGTCCTACGTTATATGACTTCCTGGCAAATCGTGCAATCGACTTTTATATGAGTGAAGAGCCAGACATTACAAAACCTGCCTATATGTTTACCATTAATTCGGCAGACTACCTGAGCGATGCTGAAAAATTTGTAACCCTCGATATTACTTCCAAAGATACCATGGCTTACAAATATTACGGACTTAAAATATTACAGAAGCTCATCAGATTACACCTTAACGATAAAAATCCGGAAGCTTTGGTTGACGTAGATCTGAAACGACTACAATATGTAAACCAGAATCTTACCTTATCAAACAAACAGGATTTATACCTGGAAGCGCTTGAAAAACTAGAACAAAAAACCATCAAATCTCCTGTTTCAACAATAGTTACATACCACATAGCCACTGTATGGGTGCAAAAAGGAACGGAGTATAAACCACTTGCATCTGAAGAGCATAAATGGGACGTAAAGAAGGCATTTGAAATATGCGAATCGGCTATCAAACGTTTCCCTGACTCAGATGGGGCTGCCATGGCTTACAATTTGCAACAACAACTAAAAAACAAATCCATTTCGGCCATTATCGAAAAAGTGAATGTACCCAATGAGCCATTCAGAGCCTTGGTAAATTATCAAAATATCAATGGCTTTTATTGGCGAATTTTAAAAATTACCAGGGACGAGGTGCGGGCTGAGCGTAAAAAATGGCAAAATAGCAGTTCGGCAGAAGAAAAATTTCTACAGCATTTTATTCCTAAAACACCAGTCAAATCAGGGAAAGTGGTCGTTCCTGATGATAAAGATTTTCAGCAACACAGCGTTGAAATTAAATTAGACGGAGTACCGGTAAGCGATTACATGGTGCTTATTAGTTATGATTCGTCCTTCCGGGTTTCCAATAATAACCTTACGTACGCGTTCACTACCATTTCAAATCTCAGCTATATAAATCGCAATTTAGATGACGGGAGTACGGAAATAAGCATTCTGAACCGTACCACCGGCGATCCCGTTGCCGATGCCAAAATACAAATCGCATTTCAAATCTACAATTCACGGGTCAACCGGTACGAAATTGTAAAAGGCAATACTTATTCAACCAATACCGGCGGGTCGGTAAAGATACCTTACCCGCAAAGGATGGCAAACCAATATAACAACGCTTTTGTGGCAGACATTTCCTGGCAAACTGACAAAATCAGCACCCAGGATATTGATGGTTATGAATATGACTATAATGGCCAAATTTCACCATATCCCTACGGTAAACCCGAACGTTACAACAGAACCATATTCTTCCTTGACAGGGGGATTTACAGACCAGGACAAACCCTATATTTCAAAGGTCTTTTATTTTCGGCCGACCAGCAGAATCCTAAAATACTGCCCAATCAAACACAAACCCTCACATTTTACGACGTAAATCAGCAAGTGGTGGCTCAAAAGCAAGTTACCACCAATGAATACGGTACCTTTAGCGGCACTTTTACCACGCCAACAGCAGGATTAATGGGACAAATGCATCTGGGCATCGACGATTACAGTGGCAGTACAGTTTATTTCTCAGTAGAAGAATATAAGCGACCAAAATTCGAGGTAACCTTTAATCCTGTAAATGGCAGCTTCAAACTGGGCGAAAATATTAAAGCTACCGGTAAAGCACTTGCTTATTCAGGGGCAAACATTGATGGTGCAGCCGTTAAATACAGGGTGGTGCGCGTAGCACGCTTCCCTTATTGGTGGTGGTGGTGGTACGGCTATTACCCGTCATCTCCGCAGGTTGAAATTACCAATGGCACAACTAATACTGATGCAGACGGTAAATTTGCCATCGACTTCAAAGCATTACCGGACGAGGGTGTAAATAAAAAATCAGATCCTATTTTCAGTTACACTATTTATGCAGATATTACAGATATCAATGGAGAAACCCACAGCGGGAACTCAACCGTAAATGTAGGTTACAAATCGCTGGTAATTGGAGTTAACATTACTGATCTGGATAAAAGTGACGAAGAAAGTTTAACACAAAAATTCCCTATCAAAACCAATAACCTTGCGGGGGAATTTGAGCCCGCAAAGGGAACCATTAAAATATGGAAACTGAAAAGTCCTGGCAGAGTTTATCGCGATCGCATGTGGCAACGCCCAGATAAGTTCGTAATGAGCAAGGACGAGTTCCATAAGGATTTTCCGCACGACCTTTATGCGGACGAGAATAATTTTTACAAATGGGAAAAGGAAAAGGAGGTATTCTCAACTAATTTCGATTCCTCAACCGGAAAAGATTTTGAAATCAAACATCTTAAAACATGGGATTTAGGAAAGTACGAACTTGAAATTACCAGCCAGGACAAGTACGGGCAAGATGTTAAAGAAGTGGCTTATTTTGATATTCACAACACTCAAAGCAAGACCCTGACCTATCCGGCAATTGACGAATTAACACCCTTAAAAACTTCCTGTGAGCCGGGCGAAAATGCGCAAATACTGATAGGAACTTCCGAAAAAATCAATGCATTGTTCGAGGTGGAAAGGGACGGCAAAATCATCGAGCAAAGACGGATACTGCTGAATAATGAAAAACAAATCATCAATATCCCCATCAAAGAGGAATACCGTGGCAATATAGCCGTACACTATGTGTTTGTGAAGGATTCAAGACTTTACAACACCTCCTTGAATATTACGGTTCCTTATACCAACAAACAATTGGATATCAAATTCGAAACGTTTCGTGACAAGTTGGCTCCCGGACAGCAGGAACAGTGGAAATTGAGAATATCCGGGAAAAAAGCCGATAAGGTGATGGCGGAAATGGTGGCTTCTTTATACGATGCTTCTTTGGACGTGTTCAGACCTAACTATTGGTATGCCGATTTCTATGGGGCTTTATACTCCAGATTACAATGGGCAAGTATCAATGGCTTTATGGAGGAGCACTGTAAAAATCACGACAATGAATGGAATAACTATGATGCAAAAAATTACTCTACGCCCTCTTACGATGCACTGAATTGGTTTGGTATTAACTTGTACAGGTATTATTACGGCAATCGTAATGGCTTAATCTACGCTGAGGAAGCAATGTCTGCGCCAATGGGATACGGCAATATGAAGGCTGGTGTAATGCGCTCCAAAGCTAAATCAGCTTTAGCTATAACCAGGGATGGTGAAATGGAAAAGAAAGAATCTTATAAGGATAGTTCCGTAGATAAAGC
>CAYZNC010000507.1:0-4196 GCA_964478555.1 uncultured Bacteroidales bacterium
CATGTTTGGCAATCGATAGCTTTTCTTAACTTTGAATCTGTATACATTTTCAAAGTATAAGTTTAAATTAATTTCGAAGATTGATTTAAACCTTTCTATCAAAAGCCAACCTTGGAAGAAAAACACCATCTTTCAGGTTGGTTTTATAATGTTGTAAAATTAATGATATCGCATATCTGTTACAAGGCTAAAATATTAGTTTTCTTAACAAATAAATTTAGTTATTAACCTCCATTCTTAAGTAACCATTAAATTAATGTTAATATGCAATATGACACATGGTTACTGCCACTTAAAAATAGATTCAGTAATTAAAAAGAAACTATCAATTCTTTGACAACCTATTATAACTAAGGAAAATATGAGAAAGTTTTAAGACCAGATTTGTTTCATTATTTTTCTGTAACTCTGATATCCCGTTTAACACAGGAGGCTGCCTTTCGCCTGTCAAACTGAGCGTTTCAGCATTTCCGAAAAGTTCGTCCAATTTCAACCTCAAATCGTCATATTTACTGATGGAAAAAGCTGCACCTTCCTGAATAAGGTCAATCGCTTCCTGGAATTTCATGGAGATTGGGACCAAAAAGTACGGGCAACCCAAAAACTGCTGCATCTAATATATTGTGCATTCTGACATCACACTTACATTCCTTTGTCGTTTTTATTTTTAAGCTGAATATTCACGCAATTATTTAAACCAGGTATTCCCTCTTTATCTCCGCTTTTATATAGTCCTCAATACCCAGATGATCGATTTTATAAAATGGTTTTAACAAATGAAAAGTATTATTCATTCTAAATCTCCGTCCATCAGACAGGAAATTAAGCGCATCCCTGGATTTTAAACGGTGATTGGAATAGTTGGATGCACCGGTAACAAGATCTTTCAGTGACCGCCTTTCCATTAATATAGAATAAATGTCATAATAATCCCTGAATTCGCTTCGACGTAAAATGACTTCTACCTTCATCACTCCCAAAGCATCAATATCGTCTGCTATGATATTATGTAAGATTTTTACCGGATGTTTCACCGGGCTTAAATTATCTTGTTTTGTAATAACTGAAATCTTCACCCCGCTAACCACAAAATTCACCTGGTCGAACCCCAGTATATCGCGGGAATCGATGGTACCCACAGTGGCTAGTTCCTTTTCAATCGTTGGCTAATCAACGGTTGGTTTATCCTTTTTAAGGTTGGTAGACCATTTACAAAAATCCAGATCTTCACTCAGTCGTTTGTTGATTTGTAAGGAAAGGGCCGTGCCGCCGATTAAAGTATATCCTTTCAACGATGCCAGGTTTGAAATTTTTTCAAATAGCTTTTCCGTCTTTTCATCTAAACCTTGCATAATTTGGATTTATAAAGTTTATTTTTAAAGTCGCGGATATACCTGTCGGGGTTTTTAATATCAAACAGCATAAAAGCATACAGTCTGTTTAATCCATGATACATTGGTTCCTGAGATAGAATCCTATCTTTCCAAACACTTTGGATCTTATGTTTCGGGTAAAGTTTAAAAAGGGATAATACATCATCAATATCCAGATGAATCAATACTTTTTCAATTAAAACATCGTCCGGAATCTTCTTTATTAAACCTACATCATAAGACCAAAAAGCTCCTTCCTTGATTAGTTTTCTACGTAAACTTCTATATATCTGATCATTATTCGTGATGGCATCCCACTGCATTTCTTGTACTACCTCGAACCCACAAGTCTTTAGTATTTTCATCTGCGTTTCTAACTCCAGTTTGCCCTCAAAAAAACGTTTTTTAAAAACCCTGGCGGTAGATTCCTTTAACCCAGAATCCTTATGCCAGGCTCTTTGACTAAATAAATTACGCAAGGCTTCATCTGTTGTCATAATAATTCAAATATACACAAAACGTTTCTTTTACGAAACGCTTTTAAGTAATTAATTGAAACTTTAAATGATTTTTATTTCCACGTTTTCCAGTTGGCAATCACAACGTGCACACAATGTCTCGTTATTCTACAATCGTTACATCAAAAACAAGATGCTTGAAGAATTCAATTTTAGCGGGGTACCTGTATAAATTTATTTCTGAAAAAATTAGTGCTTACGGTTTCTTTCCAAATTCCAAATATTGCTTTAATAAAAGCGTTTCCTGTATAAGCTTTTTATCTACCCAATCGGCTTTTTCATTCTTCATATCGTCGCAATACAAAGTAAATTTAGTTATTTCAGAGGAGGGGATCGTATTGCAATATCGTGTATAAATCACATTGCCACCGCTAAATCTACCTAACAAAAAATTGAGGAGTTCAATACTTTTATAGATATTAACAAATGTTATAAAATAAACTGCCGAATCCTTTGTACCGCGTATACTATAATTGCCAGCTATATAGGAATATATTTTTTTATTGCTATCAAATTGACTGAATTCCATATAATCTCCTGTATATTTTTCGCCCATAAAATTATAACATTCGTTTGGTTTGTAAAAGGAACGAAAATATTTGTTCATTACTTCATTTTTGAAAATAACTGTTCGTGAAGCTACGGTATCGATAGTAATTACCTGATTTTTAAATTTTTCATCTCTTAATTCCCGCAAAACTTTATAAAATTTTTGAGCTGCAGGGCCAACTGCAAATTTGTCGATATCAACAGGGTTGGCATTTGGTTTTAAATTACTATTACTCAACATCCCTAACAAAAAGAATGTTTTATCAACATCCTGGCTGGCTACATTAAGGCATAACATAGCAAATATTGCAATGAGACAGTGTTTTATCATAATAAAATCAATTTGCTTTTTTTAATCCGGTAATTATTATATTAACGATCGCGTTCGATTTCATATCTTTTGCACTAAGCCAAAATATTTCCTGATTAGGATCGATAATTTTATAAAATGAAATATTATTGTTTTTATCAAACGTTAAACCCACAATAATAAGAGAATGAGCTCGTTTAACGTTATTTTCGTCGGTAATATAGTAACCATTTGTAAGAACAGGGTGTCCCTGGGCTATAGCATCGATAATGTTGGCATCGCAGAAAATTCCTGCATAATCAAAAGTTGAGGCAGCTAATGGGTATAATTGCTGTGGGCTGGGACCACTTTGTGTAGTTGTTGGATATAGGTTTTTGAAGATATTTCTGAAATCCTCCAGGCTTTTTTTGCCACCAAAGTATTGATCGCACCAGGATAAGTTGGCAAAGAAGCAATCATTGGTCAACGGCTCTTGAGTTACCGTACCGGGTAACTTGCCTGGTAAATTCAGCGGGTGATCCTTGTCATAAATTACATTTTGTTTTGGTTGTTCCGGGATAGTTGTTGCAGAAACGGTGTTGTTTACCGGGGTGTTAAAAAAATCGGGATGCAGAATATTCTCAAGAAAATCATTATAATGAAGATGGATATTAACATTTTGGGTAGTTGGATTGGACAATAATAATTCCTGTCCGGGTTTGATAACATCATTTGTAAGTCCGTTCCACAACTTGAGGTGATTTGCAGTAATTTGGTTTTCTGTTTGTTCGTCACATATACTTTTCAGCGTATCCCCATTTCCTACCGTGTATTTACCAGAAGGTCCTGCGATTGTATTTGGAAGATTACTTACTGAACACTGTGTGAAGCTGGGAACAAAATGAGACTGGGTTAGTCGGTCCATTACCAGCAGAGAAGTAAGTTTTTGGCTAAAAATGTTCATTTCTGTCCGTAACCCTGCTTGTAATGAATTTTCAGAACTACCACTATAGACCGCATTAAGATGTGATGTTAACGCGTTACCGATATTAAAAAAGGATCTGGACATAGTATTTTTTTAAGAACGAAGTTATAAATGTACTCATAAGGATTTAAACATATTATAGTTTTTCAAAATAAACGAAGTATTCTCGTTTCACTATTGTATAGACGCATTTTTTTAAAAACGTTCCCAAAAAAAAGAATAAAAATACAAGTTATTTATTATAAGATGTTTATAGTATAAGTTAAGCATTTGATAAAATTGCGATATAAACTTATTACTAAGCTTAATTTCATTCCTTCTGGTTGAATCGGGTTGAATTGAGATATAATCAAAAAAAATCCCTGCAAACAACCGGTTTACAAGGATTTCATTTTGGTGCCCAGGACGAGACTCGAACTCGTATGCTTTTGACGGCGCTACCCCCTCAAAGTAGTATGTCTACCAATTTCACCACCTGGGCA
>CAYZNC010000508.1:0-4172 GCA_964478555.1 uncultured Bacteroidales bacterium
TGCCTTCAAAGTCATATCTTAATTTTCTCAAATATTTTGTAGCCTGGTTTAACCGTAACCTCGACAAACATATCGTAGACGAATATAAAGAAGAGATTTACGGGGTATCCTTATCAGCCAGTCCTGCCTTCGATTTTATTGGTTCCGGATATCAGCGGCAATTAAATTATCATGCAGCACACGATATTGGCCATGCTTTGCAGGGACTTAATATGGTGGGGTGTACTTCCTTTTCCTTCTGGGGCCGGAAAAGTGCAGATAAAAATCTGGTTGTGGGGCGTAATTTTGATTTTTATGTAAATGATAAATTTGCTGAAAATAAAATTATATGTTTTTATAATCCTTCCGCTGGTTATAAGTTTATGATGGTTAGTTGGCCTTGCATGACAGGGGTAGTTTCCGGAATGAATGAAAAGGGACTTACGATTACTATTAATGCAGGCAAATCGGCTATTCCAACAAGCGCATCGACGCCCGTAACGCTGCTCACACGGGAAATTTTACAGTACGCCTCAACTATTGACGAGGCCTATGCTATTGCCCAAAAACGTAAATTATTTGTTTCGGAATCGCTCATGATCGGTTCATTAATCGATAATAAAACCGCTATCATCGAAAAATCACCAAAAAAAATGGATATTTATTATTCCGATACCTCTTATATTGTTTGTGCCAATCATTTTCAAGGGCCTGTTTTTGTGAAGGACGAAACCAATCTCAAGAATATTCGTGAATCGGATAGTAATTATCGTTTTTTGCGGGCTTCTGAATTGTTGGCCCAACATCCTGAAATGGATGTGAACAAAGCTGCTGCCATACTTCGTAATAGATTGGGGATAGGCGGCGTTGATGCCGGTATGGGAAATGAAACCATTAATCAATTAATTGCTCATCACGCGGTAATCTTTGAGCCCGCTAAAATGCTGGTCTGGGTCTCCACACCTCCCTACCAGTTAGGTAAATTTGTTGCATACGATTTAAATAAGATTTTCCATCTCGATAAAAAAAATATAACAGACAAAGGAGAAATATATGAGAAAGAGCTTACCATTCCTGCGGATTCTTTTTTATATTCTGCCGATTATCAAAACTTTCTTCGCTATAAAAAATTAAATCAAGATCTTAAAAAATATAAAAATAATAAAGAAACATTGCCTTCCAATTTCATTCATGATTATGTTTCAGCGAATCCTAAATACTATCAAACTTATGCTCAATTAGGAGAGTATTTCGAAAAAATGACACGGAAAGATTCCGCTATCTATTACTATCAGCAAGCCTTAGTTAATGTAATACCCAAGCTTTCCGAAAAACAGAAAATTGAGAAAAAACTACAAAAATTGAAAAAATAATGGCTATTTCTGAACTCGAAACAAAAAGCCCGCAGGAAGTTCAACAATTTCAGGCGCAAGAATTACAGAAGCTATTGACTTACCTTAAACTGAATTCGAAATTTTATTCCGAATTATTTCAGCGGCATCATATTGATATCGCCAAAATAAAATCGATACACGATTTAACACATATTCCGGTAACCACAAAGGAACAACTTCAAACCAGGGGCAATGATTTTATTTGCGTGAGCCGCGATAAAATTATCGATTATATGACTACTTCCGGCACGTTAGGAGAACCTGTTACTTTTGTGTTGACGGATAAGGATTTGGATCGTCTTGCCTATAATGAATACCTCGGGTTTTGTTGTGCAGGATGTTCTGAACAGGAAGTGTTTCAATTAATGACTACCATGGATCGCCGTTTTATGGCGGGACTGGCTTATTTCCTTGGTTCGCGGAGACTTGGAGCAGCTATGGTAAGGGTAGGAAATGGCATACCGGAGTTGCAGTGGGATACCATTAAACGAATTTCACCAACGGCTTTTATTACGGTACCTTCTTTTTTGCTCAATATTATTGAATATGCCGAAAAAAATGGCATAGATTACAACAGCACGAGTATCAGAAAAGCAATATGCATTGGAGAAACGCTGAGACATGATGATTTCTCCTACAATACTCTGGGGACCAAAATTACAGAAAAGTGGCACAACCTCCAATTGTTGTCAACGTATGCATCCACGGAAATGGCTACTTCGTTTACGGAGTGCCAGTATGGAAAGGGAGGGCACCATCAGCCGGAATTGCTGATCGTTGAATTTCTCGACGAAAATGATTTGCCAGTGGCAGAGGGTGAAGCCGGTGAAGTCACCATAACGACGCTGGGTGTAGAAGGTATGCCATTGCTGAGGTTTAAGACCGGCGATGTGTGTTACCATCACCTTGAGCCATGCGAGTGCGGTCGAAAAACTATGCGATTAGGTCCTGTATTAGGCAGAAAAAAACAAATGATCAAATATAAAGGAACTACCTTATATCCGCCTGCTTTGTATGACATATTAAACAATATCGACGGGGTACTTAATTATGTGGTTGAAGTATTCACCAATCAAATCGGTACCGATGAAATTCTAATCCGCATAGGCTGTGAAAACCCATCTGACAGTTTTGAGAAAATTATCAAGGATCATTTTAGGGCCAAATTAAGGGTTGCACCCAAGGTATCATTTGAATCGGTGGCTTATATCAACAATATTCAATTTCCATCGCTAAGTCGAAAGGCGATCAAATTTATCGATCGCCGTAAAACAGAATAGATAAAAAATTGTAACTTTAAATTAAATAAACATTAACCAATAAAAATTAAAGATATGAACGCATTAAAGCTTTTTGTATTATTTCTGATTCTCGGAGTCACAGCAGGTAACTCATTTGCTCAAAATAGAAGTAAGGCTTTTGCTGAAAGTTCCGTAACATGGTATGGCGTTGATTATTCCTTGGTCAAATTTACGTTGATTACCGAGAGTACACAGCTCATCGTTAGCAATTATCTTCCTTCCATTAATGCTGTTATTGTTCAGGAGCAGGATAAGTATAATATCAGAAAATATTTTAATAAATTCAATGTAACCATCGAGTTGGATAATGTAAATGCAAATAATCAGAAAATTGATCCGGTACAGCTGGCTATCACTAATTCCAGTTCCATAACCCAGGACGATGTAAAAAAGCTGGTTAAGTCATACAAAACTGCTGGTAAGACCGGAATGGGGCTTGTTTTTGTTGCTGAGAACATGAATAAATCGACCTCCATTGGTAGTTTTTATATTGTTTTTTTCGATCTGGCAACTAAAGAAATCGTAGATTCACAGAGAATGGTAGGTAAAGCGGCAGGCGTTGGTTTTCGTAATTACTGGGCTGGAGCCATTGTTGGCGCTATGAAAGCCTGGGCTGCTCAAAAATAATATTTGATAATTTTATTTTGACAAAATATGGGAAGGCATTCATAAGTTATGTCTTCCCATATTTTTTGTATGTTGGGTATCCCAATGAAAGTAGAAAAATTAAATTTAATAACACTAACTGAATTAAAATGGATTTCCAGATACTTTTTTTTCTAATAATAGCCTTAATAGTTGGAGGTGTTGCGCTTAGTAATTATTATTTTAGTAAAAAAACAACCGTCAAACGAAAACTTAAAAAAGCAGTCGGTAAGAAAATTACGGATTGTGTGAGCGGAGAGATTGCTAAAGTTGTAGGAAAAGTGGAATTTGTGGGTAAACCTCTCATAGCGCCTTTATCCGGTAGACCGTGTGCTTATTATTATGTGCTGATCCAAAAAAGCTCTGGTAAAAATTGGGAAACATTAATCGAGGAAGAAGTTGCCGGAACGTTTGTAATTAGAGACGGAAGATATTGTGCTCACATAAACTGTAATAATGTTACAAGCTATCTCGTTGAGGATAGGGAATATTCTTCCGGGTTTATGGAGGATGCTACAGAAGTTCTCGAGAAATATCTTCGCGATCACGGACAAGAAAGCGAAGGCTTTTTGGGATTTAATAAAACACTTCGTTATAAAGAAGGTGTTCTGGAGCAAGGAGAATTAATGGCTGTGGTGGGTAGAGGTGAATGGAAAAATGCAAACGAGGTGAAATTACCTGATTCTTATGGCAGAGTGCTTGTGATTAGTTCTACTGATGAGGAAGCGGTTTATTTGAGTGACGATCCTGAAACAGTGGAAACCAGATATGCTTAAGATTTAACTGGTGCCCAATAGCGCAAATATCAACAAACCGAAAAATCGTGGGGGTTGTTGTGCCAAACCCTCAGGGT
>CAYZNC010000509.1:0-4151 GCA_964478555.1 uncultured Bacteroidales bacterium
TATTTTAACGCTTTGCGATCTTGGCGTATTCTTGGCGCACTTTGCGTGAAACAAGTAATTTGACTTTTGAGACAATATATTTATCACTCTCAATAAGTAGCGTATTGTTTGCCTATTTTTTTTCTGTTACCATACTCAACAGTTCTAAAAAATCCTTTGTGAATTCCTGATATCCATATTCAGGAAAATAATTTCTCATCAAAATTACTCCGTTATTCTTCTTTCTGTCAAAGGCAAAAGCTGTTGTGTAGCCAACATTACTACCTTCAACGCCTATTAAAACGAAGTCATTTTGAAAGTCAGCCACTCTCACGCCTATTCCAATTGTCTTAATTAGCTTACAGTTCTCGTCATTTAATATTTTAACTTCCGAATATCCCATTAATGCCTGCATAAATTTCGCATAATCATTTGGCGTTGAATATATTCCACCAACAGGAATTTTATAACCTCTCCCCTTCTGCTCGATGATGGGAACGTCTTTATACTGCTCATACCCCTTTTTCATTGTTCCAACTGCAAGACGATTCCTTTTATCATCGGGCAATATGAAAAAGGTACTTTTCATCTTTAATGGCGAAAATATATTTTCTTGCACAAGCTCCATGAATGGCTTTCCAACAGCTCTTTGAATCGCCAATCCCAAAATTCCAAATCCAAAATTTGAATAACTAAATTTTTCATCGGGCTTAAAAAGAAATGATGTCTTTGGCAGTGATGCAATTACTTTATCTTCCCATTGCTCAATAGTACCACTTGCTGCTCCTTCTAATGCGGGGTTAAAGGGTAATCCGGAACGATGCCGGGCAAGTTGTTTAAAAGTAATCTTAGTGGAATCCGAATAGCCAATTAAATTTTTAACTTCCGGCAAATAGTCTTCAATTTTATCGTCCAATTTAAAATATCCCTTTTCAACCATCTGCATCATAAGAAATGCGGTAATAGGCTTCGTTATCGATCCAATTCTGTAAATTGTATTCGTGTCCGCTTTAATTTTATCATGATAATCGGCATACCCCAAGGCTTCTGATAAAACAACCTTGCCATCTATCAAAATTGCATATGAAATACTTGCTACCGTATCTTCCTGCATATATTCTATCAACTTCCTTTTATAATCGTTAATGATGGATTGTGTTTGCAGGCTGTTATTTTGACCATAAGATGATAACCCTGTAAAAAATAATAATATTAAAATCCTTATTTTCATGTGACGGTTTTTTATAATATTTGTAACACTACATTTCTCGTGTGCGCACCACTTCAGTTTCACGCAACGTTTTGTATCATGGCCGTTAAGAGATTGCTTTCAGCGTCTTTTCAATTTCATCCATCGCAATAACCAAATTAAAAGTAAAGTTGTTTTAATTCATTTCCTAATGATTGAACACTTTTTGTTGGGATGCTTCACCCAATTATTTTGATAACTTTGCGCTGTTTCCATTTGTCTGTTAACTGCCGGCAATAAATTCGGCCGGCCTGGCGTTAATAATGCCAAAAGCATTTTATTTTAGCAAATATATTCAGGTATTGAATGAAGAAAATAAACGGAATATCAGTAAAAAAAATCCTCAAATATATTGTTGTATTGCTGGTGACGGTAATCCTCTTTTTCGGAATGCTTTTTCTAACCGTGTACATGGGTCTTTTTGGCTCGTTGCCCGATAAAAAGGAGTTTATGTCTATTCGAAATGAAGAGGCTTCGCTGGTTATCTCTTCTGATAACGTTATCATTGGAAAATATTTTGCCCAGAACCGCACCAATATCAAGTGGAAAGACATTCCTGAACATCTCAAAAATGCGCTTGTGGCTACGGAGGACAAGCGCTTTTTTACGCATAAAGGTTACGATGCCATAAGCTATTTCCGCGTTTTCTTTAAAAGCATTCTACTTTTTCAGGACAATAGCGGAGGGGGAAGTACTCTGGAACAACAGCTGGTTAAAAATCTTTATGGCCGTAAAAACTACAGTTTCCTGACGCTTCCGGTGAATAAATTTAAAGAAATTATTATTGCTTCACGACTTGGCGCTGTTTACAGTAAAGAAGAACTTTTGCTATTATATCTAAACTCCGTTCCATTCGGAGAAGAGGTATATGGCGTGGAATCGGCTTCCTACAGATTTTTCAGCAAACCCGCTCGTAAATTAAAAATTGAAGAAGGGGCGGTTTTAATTGGAATGCTTAAGGCCAATACCTACTATAATCCCATGCTTAATCCCGATCATTCCCTTGCACGCCGGAACGTGGTCTTAAGCTTAATGAAAAAGGAAAAATATTTGACTGCTGAAGAAGCGGACAAATTAAAAAAACTACCGCTGAAATTGAATTACGAGAAATCTAATTCATCAAATACCGGGTATTTTGTACAACAGGTAAAAAAGCAAACTGAAGTACTAATCGACTCCATAAACATTGCAACCGGCAATAATTATGATCTGGAAAAAGACGGACTGAGAGTGTACACCACCCTGAATGCAAAAATTCAGGAATTTGCCGCGAAAGCTACGAGCAATCATCTTGCGCAGATGCAAAAACTGTTGGACAAAGAGCTTGAAAACATGCGGGTTAAAAAACACTGGTTTGCAAAACAAAAATCGTTATCTCCCGATTATGAAAAAGATAGTGAGAAAAGGAACATAAAGTTGTTTGACTGGGAAGGCACACAAACACAAAATATAAGCAAAATAGACAGTTTGTGGCATTATTATAAAATGTTACATGCAGCGGTGCTGATCACCGATCCTAAAAGCGGTGCAGTAATTACATGGATAGGTGGCAATAATTTCCAAACCCTCCCATTCGATATGGTTTTATCGCACCGCCAGATCGCCTCTGCCTTTAAACCCATTTTATATGCCACAGCCCTGGAAAAAGGCATGGATCCTTGCATGTATCTTCAAAATACAAAAACCAAATATGAAGGTTACGAGAATTGGGAACCCGAAAATTACACCCGCGAATCGACAACCGATAGTACCGTTGCTTTATGGTATGCGCTCACACACTCTATGAATCTGCCTTCCGTCGATTTGTATTTTAAGGTAGGAAACGAAAACCTGTCGAACACCTGTGAAAAATTGAAGTTTCCGAGTTTTACCGACGCCCCATCGATAGCCTTAGGGACTTTAGACTTATCGCTGTCTGAGATTGTGAGGGCTTATAGTGCTTTTGCGAATCAAGGCCTAATGTACGATATGGTTATGATCAAGAAAATAACCGATGCCCAGGGAAAAGTTTTGTATACGTCTAAACCTGCTGAATCCGTACAAGTCTTCGATATAAAAACCACCGACACCCTTACAGCAATTTTACAGCAAGTTCTCAGTCAAGGAACGGGTGCAGGAATTCGTAGCAGGTATGGTATTAAATCTCAACTTGCGGGCAAAACAGGAACTGCTCAAAAATATACCGATGCCTGGTTTATAGCGTATACTCCCAACATGGTGATTGGCACCTGGGTAGGAGCAAGTACGCCCGATATTCATTTTTACAGCGGCAATGGCACAGGGTCTTCTCTGGCGATGCCTATATCGGCATATATTCTAAAAAACATCGAGAATAATAGCGGATTACGGAGCAAGTACCTTACGCCATTTGTATTTTCCGGTGATGTATACTCCTTCTTACAATGCGACCCTTATCACCAGGTAGGTGTGCAAGGATTTTTCAACAGATTGTTCAACGGAAAAGAAAAAGTCGAAAATGATACAAGCACTAATAAACCTGGCAAAGAAGAGAATGAAGAAAAGGGTATAAAATCATTCTTTAAAAAATTATTTAAAGGAAAACAGGAATAATAAACTTAGTTTATGAGACGGTCTCAATAGGTTTCTATAAATCATTTGCTTGAGTCCCTTTTAGGGGCAGGCTGTTAAGTTCTAGAAAAATCCATACATGGGGTGAAACCTCTACGAGGTTTTAAAAAATGATTTTGAGATTTTTACTACAATTATGGAACTTCTACGAAGTTCAAATTACCTCGTAGAGGTTACATTATTGTAGAAATGATACAGCGTTTTTAGTAATCAACCTAGTAGAGGTTGCACAAAATCAGAACTTAAAAGCCCTACCTTGGGTCAATTCAGAACTTTTTTACAGCCTCATCCATTATCATTTAATTTCTTCATCAAATACCACTGCCACCTTACC
>CAYZNC010000510.1:0-4141 GCA_964478555.1 uncultured Bacteroidales bacterium
GAGTTGAGACGGTGATTGAGTGAAGTCGAAACCACTCTCAGATGAAAGAAATGTAAAATATATATTTGAATACAGATCCTGTATGACAAACAATTATTTGTATTTTGAATTCATTATAGTTTTAATTTAATCTAACCAGTTATGTTGTGTTGTAGGAGTACTAGACAAATCCTGTTCGTTCTCAGCATCCAATTTTTTTTTGGGATTTCACTTTTTTCTCAAAGCACAGAATTTGTAATGGTTGGCCCTGGCTATAAACCGGCAATACTAATAGATAACGGAGAGCATGACATTATTAAAATATCCGCCGATTTGTTAGCCGCGGATATTGAACGGGTTACAGGCTATAGACCGCCGGTGATAACAAAACCTGATGAGCATTTTTCTCCCCTACTGATTGTTGGAACCATTAATAGTGGAATAATACAGCAACTAAAACGCCAGCAATTATTGGACTTTTCCAAGGTTCAGGGTAAATGGGAGGTATTTTCACATGCATTTATTCAATTTCCAGCCAAAGGCAAACAAGCGTTGGTTATTTATGGTTCGGACGATAGAGGCACAGCCTACGGAGTATTCCATCTTTCCGAAATCATTGGTGTATCGCCATGGTACTGGTGGGCGGATGTAGTCCCCGATCACAAAGAAAGGCTGACCATACCATGTGAGAATTTCACATCTGCAGAACCTTCCGTAAAATATCGTGGCATTTTTTTGAACGACGAAGACTGGGGTCTCCAACCCTGGGCAGCTAAAACTTTTGAAAAAGAAGTAGGTGATATTGGGCCAAAAACATACGCAAAAATATTTGAACTGCTTCTTCGATTGAAAGCCAATACTATTTGGCCTGCTATGCATAATTGCACCAGGGCCTTTTTTCACTATCCGGGGAATCCGGAAATGGCCCGGAAATACAATATTGTCATTGGCAGTTCTCATGCTGAGCCTATGCTCCGGAATAATGTAGACGAATGGGTTGTTGATTCAATGGGCGATTTCAATTACAAAACAAATAAGGAAAGGGTTTACAAGTATTGGGAGGAGAGGGCCATTCAAAGCAAAGGCATCGATGCAATCTATTCTATGGGTATGCGGGGTATTCATGATAGTGAAATGGAAGGTTACAATGATCCGGATTCTCAAAAGACAGCGCTGGAACAAATCATTGCCGATCAGCGACAGATCCTTAAAAAACATATTAATAGCGATATTACATCGGTACCTCAGGCATTTGTGGCCTATAAAGAAGTGTTGGATATTTACGATCGTGGGTTGAGGTTGGATGATGATATCAGCATGATTTGGACTGACGATAATTACGGATATCTGCGCAGACTTAATTCGAAAAAAGAAGCCGAAAGGGTAGGAGGGAGCGGCATATATTATCATCTTTCCTATTGGGGCAGGCCTCACGATTATTTGTGGTTGTGTACTACCCATCCCATGCTCATCTGGGAAGAATTAACCAAAGCATGGCAAACCAACGCACGGAAAATATGGATCGTTAATGTGGGGGATATCAAACCGGCCGAATATGATATCCAGCTCTTTCTGGATATGGCTTACAACATGAATGAATTCGTATCGGCAGGGCAGGTTAAAAAGCATTTCTCCGGTTGGAATGAAAAACTTTTCGAAAGCTTGTCCGATAAGATTACGCCTGCATTATGGGAATATTATAACCTTGCATTTGAACGCCGCCCTGAGTTTATGGGTTGGAGTCAAACTGAACCCAATACACCAACAAAACGGACTGCTTATAACCATTTCTTCTATGGCGATGAAGCTCAAACAAGAATTGATGACTATTCAAAAATTGAAACAGAAGTAAAACACATAGGACCTAATATTCAGGCCAACTGGAGCGATGCCTTTTTTCAGCTAGTGTATTATCCTATAGTGTGTGCATCGTATATGAACAAAAAGTTTTTATACGCCGATAAAGCCTTCTATTACGGAAAATTGCAAAACCGGTTAAGTGCCACGGATTATACAGTGGCTTCAAACCAGGCATATGACAGCATTGTGGAAGAAACCAAGCGTTATAATTACAGGAATAACGGCAAATGGATGTACATGATGAGCAATGCACCCCGAAAACTGAGTGTTTACCAAAAGCCTGAAATACCTGTTATACCAATGAAAACGGGAGGAATTTGGAATTGTATACCCGAGGGATATGTAACTGAGGATTCATGTTTGTTAAAAGTTACTCGGGGCCAGTTAGAACTACCAGCATTTACAAGGTCCGGTAGACAGCAGCAATTTATTGATATTTTTCTCACTTCGGAAGCTACAATTGGCTGGGAAGCATTGACTTCAGACAGTTGGATAAAAGTATCAAAACCCAAAGGAGAACTCACCCCTGCTTTTGGCAAAAAGGAAGAACGCATCCTGATCAGCATTGATTGGTACAAAGCTTCAAAACAATCTAAATTAAAAGGAGAGATTATCATTAAAGCTGCAGGTGTAACTAAAACAATAGGTATAACGGCCATTCGCAGTGAAGCTATGAAGAATTGCCGGTTTGTGGAATCCAATAGCGAAATTTCAATTTTTGCTGAAAATTATTCCAGGATAAAACCTGCTGGTTCATTGCATTGGGAAAAAATAGATGGTCTTGGCCATTCCGGCAGTTCCCTTGTTGTTAAACCTTACAACGAAAGTGCGGTTTCGGTGCCTGATAGTGGTAAATGCTCCGTGTTGGAATACGATTTTTATACTTTTACCAACGCGGCATGTCCGGTTACCATCAGCTGCATTCCTACGCTACCGGTTAACGGCGACACCAAATTACGTCTTGCTGTTGCCATCGATAATTCCCCGCTTAGCGTCGTTGATTTTACCACTTTTAGTCGAAGCGAAGAATGGAAACAAAATGTGCTGAGCAATTCCGCAAAAAAAACAATTCAATTTCAAGCGCTGACACCCGGATACCATACCCTTAAGATTTACGCAATCGACCCTGGCGTGATTCTTGACAACATTTTAATTAATTTGGGAGGAGTAGTTCGGCATTATGGGCTGATTGAGGAAACAAAGAATTAAGCATTTGCGACAAACTGAATAAAAACAAATTCAACCCCTGCCTGTTTTTATATATAAATCGTAACCGGTTGTATGAAAACATTAAAAGGCAATTTATGGAATGTATTTACCCTATTTTCATTTGTTGCAATTTCTCAGAATACCCTGGCACAGGAACAAAAGACCGACACGTTACCCCAGATCCAAATTTCGGAAGCGGTGATTTCGGCGCTGCGCTCACCTTATAAAGAAAGCTCCGTTCCCTTTAGCGTGGCAACTATGTTAATCAGGAGGAATACCCGTGGGTTAAGTCTTGCTGAAGATGTTGCCGGCCTCCCGGGAATCGAAGTCAATGCGCGTTACAATTTTGCCGTTGGCGACAGAATTACCAACCGGGGATTTGGAGCACGAACCCAGTTTGGTGTTCGTGGCGTGCGAATTGTGGTTGACGATATGCCGGTTACTTTTGCGGATGGACAGAGCAACCTTGAAATGATAGACCTTCAGGATTTATCCTATGTAGAGCTTTTAAAAGGTCCGGGTTCATCGCTTTATGGAAATGCTTCGGGTGGGGTTTTGTTGCTTCATACAAATATGCCTGGTACTGATCCGTTTAATTCGTATATTTCATCAACCATAGGTTCCAATGGATTAGCCAGATGGAATGGCTCAGTGGGTGGTATCGTAGGAAAAACGAGGGTATCCGGAGTTATTACCCATTTTCACTACCATGGATTTCGCGATCATGCCTCTGCAAATTTTAACAGGGGTATCATTAAGCTGGTCTCAAACTTATCGAAAGCCGATTTCTTACAAATGCATGCGGGGTATGTTCAAGTTAATGCATTGAACCCGGGATCACTTACCAAAGCAGAATTCAATCAAAATATTAAAGCAGCAAATCCTTCAAGCATCAGCAATGCAGCCGGACAAGACGGTAATCAGGTTGAGGTTGCGGGAACCTGGAAACACCAGAAGGATACCGGCTCTCTTTTTAAAATGACCTTGTATGGTATCCACCGTTCGGTTGTCAACCCCATTATTGGCAAGATTGTAGTGCTTCCTCAGTACTCAGGAGGAGTGGATGCTATTTACAATAAGTAGGTTAACTTAT
>CAYZNC010000511.1:0-4130 GCA_964478555.1 uncultured Bacteroidales bacterium
TTCAGCCGGTAACCAAATATGCACAAGAAAATGTAAAAGCACCCATTTTTAACCGGTTTTTGCACAAGCAGAATATGGGTGGTTTAATGATTACGGAACCCGGGCATGGAAGTGACGCACTAAATATGCAAACATCACATACGGAATTGAATGGATTTTATCATTTGCAGGGAACAAAGCATTGGGCAGGGCTCACGGGTATGGCCAACTATTGGCTTTTAACTGCCCGCCAACGCGTAGATAATGGTCTTAAACGCGATATTGACTTTTTTATATGCGATGTAAGCGCCGCAGGTCAGGAAATTATTGTTGAAGAATACTTTGAGAATTTAGGTCTGTACCAGATCCCTTATGGACGAAATCATATTGATGTCCGAGTACCCGAGTTGCAGCGTCTGATACCCAAAACCAGCGGTGTTCAGATGACGCTCGATATTTTGCATCGAAGCCGTTTGCAATTTCCGGGCATGGGATTGGGTTTCATAAAACGAATGCTTGACGAAGCCATAAAACATACGCAAAACCGGTTGGTGGGGAACAAGATACTTACATCGTACGACCAGGTGCAGCAGCGTTTGGCACGGCTACAGGCTAATTATACGGTATGTTCTACGCTTTGTATTGTTGGAAGTGGATTAGCTAACCTGAGCAACGATTTGGCTCCACTTGGTCTGGAAGCAAATATTATCAAAAGTATTACTACAGATATGATGCAGGAAGCATCGCAGTCACTTCTGCAATTAGTCGGGGCTAAGGGCTTCCGGTTAAATCATATTGCAGGCCGAGGTGTGGTAGATAGTCGCCCTTTTCAAATTTTTGAAGGCTCCAACGATATTTTATACATTCAAATATCTGAAACAGTTCTCAAATTAATGAATGCAGCCAAAGAGAATAACTTTAAACAGTTTCTCAGTGGATTTTATCTTTCCATGCGGGCAGCGGACTATCTTAACGACTTATTGGACTTTACCATTGAAAAACAATTGCCGCAACGCAAGCTTGTGGAATTAGGCATGGTAATCAGTCGTGTTGTAGCTATGAATTATGTGATAGGAGTGGGGGACAAAGGTTTTCAGCCTGCTTTAATAGACGGCGCTTTGCAGATGCTTAAACAGGAAATAACCACTTTAGTCAGTACCTACTCGTGTACACAGCAAATTAATGTGGTAGAGGAATATGAAGAAAATAGTTTCTGGTTGAATTATGTTTCCTAGAATATCACTTCAAATTAACAAGGTTACAAAGTGAACATGATTTTTAACCATTTGTTATTACAAATAGATTCAAGAAGTAAGATATAAGATTCAAGACCATAAAATGCATTCATTTAAATGTTTGGTGTTGAGTATATGAAAACATTTTTGTAACAGATTTCCCAGAAAGAACACAGAAATATGATTAATTTTATTGAAGATGACAGATTCGCATTCTCTACAAAGAATATCCATTGACACGCCTATTGAAGAGATAAATAGTATAAATAAAAATACCCTGATGGGTCAGTTGGGTATTGAATATCTTTCGGTGGCAGAAAGTAAGGTTACAGGTCGTATGCCGGTGGATGCACGTACACATCAGCCAAGTGGCATATTGCATGGTGGTGCAAGTTTAGCTTTTGCTGAAACACTTGCAGGCTTGGGGTCTTCTTTACTCGTAGATTTGGCCTTGTATAACATAAAAGGTATCCAGGTATCGGCCAATCATATAGGCACTGCGAAGGAAGGATTCGTGTATGGCCTGGCAGAAATTTTTCACCAAGGTTCTATGACTCATGTATGGAATGTAAACATTTCGGATGCCAGTGGTAAAATCATCTCCACATGCAGGGTTACAAACATGATTACTAAAAAATGACAAATAAAAATTTAGTTGATTCTATTAATTCAATCCTTAAAAGTTCGCTTTCTTTTGCTTTCTACTTTTATCCCGGTGAAGCTGAACCTGAAGTTGTGATTCAACAAACCGGCGAAACTCAGAAATACAGATCAATACCCGATTTAAAGGACGCTCAGGGGTTTGTTATTGCTCCTTTTGCAATATCGGATAAATCTCCTCTGATAATGATACGCCCGGATATTTATGTGAAAGGAGCAACGGCAATTGCAGCATTAGAGCTTAAAACAACTGCTAATTCGCTTGCTTCTGATACGAAAAGTTTAGCGGATGACATCGGCAAAGATGATTACCTGGTGCTGCTTAAAAAAACCATAGCGCAGATTAAGGCAAACATATTCGACAAAGTAGTGATATCAAGAACCATAACCACAGAAATACCCGAAAGTTTTGACATCGCCCAAATGTTACTTGAGCTCAAGGCAAACGCGGATAATGCTTTTGTGTACCTGATATCCACGCCTGAAACAGGGATTTGGATGGGCGCCAGTCCGGAAATTCTTCTTTCTAAGAAAAATAAAAACTACCAAACGGTCTCGCTAGCAGGCACTGTACCTCTGAAAAAGGCCAGGAGTTATAAATGGTCAGTTAAAAGCAAGCGTGAACAGGAAATTGTTACTAAATTTATAGAATCGCAGCTGATTAATTTCAAGATCCATGATTTTATTCGGAAAGGACCATTCACTGAGCCAGCTTCGTGGGTGGCTCATTTAAAAACTACTTTTGAATTTTCCATTGATAAATTAAACGGGCAGTTTTCTTCTTTTGTAGATGCAATTCATTTGAGTCCAGCCGTTTGTGGTAATCCTAAAGATGAGGCGAAAGCATTCATAATTCAGAACGAGACGCATCGGCGTGAGTACTACACAGGGTTTCTGGGAGCCTGGAATTTGGAACAAAAGTTACAACTATTTGTAAATATCCGGTGTCTTAAAATCATAGGTCGTAAGGCAGTTTTATTTGTTGGAGGTGGTATAACGGCCAATTCAGTTCCGGAAAAAGAATGGGAAGAAACAAATGATAAGGCAAAGACGCTCTTGTCGATCATTTCCAACAGGAGATAAACCTTTCTCCCTTATGCATAAAACATGATATCCTCAAAAAAAAATGCACAGATCCTTGCTTCTGTTTTGCTTGATAAGGGCATTACGGATATCATTATTTCGCCGGGATCTAGGAATGCCCCATTAATCAATACTTTCACGGGAATAAATTCCTTTAGATGCCTTAATATTGTGGATGAAAGAAGTGCAGGATTTTTTGCCCTGGGAATGGCCATAGAGCTAAAAAAACCTGTTGCCCTGACTTGTACTTCAGGTTCTGCTATGCTGAATTACGCTCCGGCTATAGCTGAAGCCTACTACCAGAAAGTACCTTTGTTAATACTTACGGCCGATCGTCCGGCAGAGTGGATCGATCAAAGCGACGGTCAGACAATACGCCAGCAAAACGCCTATAGGAATTATATTAAAAACAGTTATTCGCTGATAGAGAATCCGGTTAGACCCGACGAAGAATGGTACCTGGCACGGATTATAAATCAAGCAGTCAATAACCTCACATTTCCCGAACCCGGGCCCGTTCATATTAATATTCCATTTGCCGAACCAATCTACGGATTGGAAGATGCGCCACTTCCTCAAGCAAAGATCTTCAGTATTTCAAGTGAAGGGGTTATGGTAGATGATTCTGAAAGTATAAGGCAATTTGTTAACGTATGGAACCAAAGTCGAAAAAAAATGATTTTGACCGGGCAAATGTTTCCGGCAAAAGTGCTGAACGATTTGTTGAATAAGCTTGTTACTGATCCTTCGGTAACTATTCTCACCGAAACGATATCGAATCTGAAAGGGGATAACCTGATTGGCAATATCGACAACGTTTTAACCTCACTTGATAATGAAAAAGCTTATTCACCCGATTTGTTGGTTACCATTGGAGGACAAGTAGTTTCAAAGAAAATTAAAGCCTTTTTACGAAATTGCCACATAACTTCGCACTGGCATTTCTCAAAATCAGGAGAGCCTGTCGACACCTACCAATCGCTTACAGACATAATTACCTATGATCCGGTGGACTTTCTTTCCAAAATAAGTCAATGTTCGGTTGGGTCGGTATCTGACTATGGGTTGATGTGGAAAAATGCGGACACCGCTGCGCGAAAACGACATCAGCAGTTCCTAAAAAGTTGTCCGTTTTCAGATTTAAAGGTATTTGAGATCATTCTAAACAAAATG
>CAYZNC010000512.1:0-4106 GCA_964478555.1 uncultured Bacteroidales bacterium
GTTTTGCATTTTTTGATGTTCCATTTAATCAACTAAGTTGATCCCTGGGTCGCAGGTGGATTGAAAATGAGTAATATGAATTTACATTACATGCAACTGGCTTGTCACAATTAAATTATCAGAGTATCCATCGGATAAAGGGATAAACTACTGTCCATACTGGTATCTCCAGGTAAAATCTGCAATTTTTTTCAAAGTAAATGGATAACGACCGGTAGTGGTTTGATAAAGGCTTAAACAAAATTGTTTTTTTTGAAACATTAAGTAATTGCTCTATGATAGAATCCAATAAAAACATAAAAAGAACCACTGAAACAATATATTTTGAAGTTATTACATTAAAACTAACAAAATCGAAAGAAGATGTTAAAATAATGGCAACCATCCACAAAAGCATTTTAACCAACACGGCATAGCTCAGAAAATAACCCGTTTTTGAACGTGTATGTGTAAACCAAAGAAGTAGTGATGAAAACAGCCAGCAAAGTACTGTACCGAAAATGAACCGCCATAAGAGGCTGTGTACCGGAAAAAAAAATAAAGACATTAAAATAGTTGTGATCCTAATGATAGACACTAGCGAATGAACTATAAAAGCTTTTTGCGAACGAGGCAGGTCGATAGTATACTCTTTTCTATCGTAATGTGCATAATGCTGTAACGGCCCACGATTGTCAAGTTGCACTCCCTTTACCCTGATCAGTGTTAATTTATAAGGCTTCGAATTTGCTTTTATGCCATCGCAATAAAAACATTCTTCGCCTGGACTTTTATTAGTTCCTGTGTAAATCTTCAATATTTTTTTAAACGTGTAATAAAACTTCCCTAGGCGAAAATAATTTTTCCTCCTTTGAAAGGCATCGAATAATAATACCAAACCGATAATCCAAAAAAAGCATAAGTTAAACAATGGTGAATAAGTCTTTGTACGTGAGGCTTCAAATACAGGAATAGACATTAAGCCAAATGCGATAAAAGGAACAAACACCCGCCCCATGTATTTAAATAATAAGGCCAAATCATACAAGCCACTCTCACGAAAGGCTTCATGCTCACGTTGAAATTTTTCATAACGCATCCTAGCTTGCCGGTTGGCAGCTTCCCGAACTTCGCGGAGAAACTCTTCGTAGTTAAAATCTTGATTATTTTCAGGTTGCGCGTTTGCGAAGGTAGCCTCATGCATTAAAATTTCATAGGCTTCGCTAAGTTCAATAAATTTTTGATGAGCATTCGGCGATTTGTTAACGTCCGGATGATATACTTTAACAAGCCGCCGGTAAGCATGTTTAATTTCTTCAACAGTACTTCCTTCGTTTAATTCCAGAATCCTATAATATCGATTCATGAAGTATGAATGATGGTTAATTTAATCTAAAATCAACGTCTTCGCAGTTTTCCAAATAGTTCATTAATTCATCCGAAAGCGTTATGCGCTGTGTCCTTGAAAATAAATCAACGGTAATATTTTCCGTCTTGTCAAACACTTTAAAATGAAGTTCCACTTTTCCTTTATGATTTGTACATTCTTTTAATTCCATAATAAGCTCGTCGGTAATATATTGCACTGGTACTATGATAGAAATACTTTTTACCATTTCTTCCCGAACGTTAGCCAGCATACTTATCGTTTTTACCCGTATTTCAAGTTCATTATCACCAAAAGGTTTGGGTTGTATTTTACCTTTCATCAATAAAGAGTATCCCACCACAAAATACTTATTGAATTCAATCCAGTCATTTGAAAAAAACAACATTTTGTGGGAATCGGAGAAATCCTCGAGAATTATGGAACCATAAGGTTTACCGGTTTTGGTGGTCCCCGCACGAACTTCGGTAATGATGCCCGCAAAAGTTACATCCTTCCCATTGATCTCAGCCAGACGTTTAAATTCAGATAACGTACTATTGCAAAAATGCTTAATTTCAACCTTATAGGTATCAAGTGGATGGGCCGAGAGATAAATACCTACCAGTTCTTTTTCGCGATTTAATTGAACAAGTGAGGACCAATCTTCCACTTTAGGTATTTCCGGACGAGTAACGCCAACAGAATTTCCTTCACCAAAAAGGGAGATTTGAATTGTACTTTTGTCGGCCTGCAATTTGCCACCATAACGAATCAGGTTGTCAATAAAAGGTAATCCCTTGCTGTCGTTAGCAAAAAACTGACTACGCCTGATTTCCGAAAAACAATCGAAAGCTCCTGACAAAGCCAGTGCTTCAATATTTTTTCTATTTACTGCCGATAAGTTCACACGTTCCACAAAGTCAAAAATACCTTTGAAAGGACCATTTGCATTTCGCTCCTCCACGATAAAGTTTACAGCTGCTTCTCCAACACCTTTGATGGTACCCAAACCAAACCGGATATTACCTTGCTTATTAACAGTAAATGATAAATTACTTTCATTAACATCAGGACAAAGAACCAGTCTTCCCATTCGCTTACATTCGTCCATGAAAAAAGTAACTTTTTCTATGCTGGCTGCATTATTCAGCACTGAGGCCATATATTCAGCCGGATAATGTGCCTTCAAATAAGCGGTTTGAAAAGCGACAAATGCATAACAGGTTGAATGCGATTTGTTAAAAGCATACTGGGCAAATGCCTCCCAATCCGTCCATATTTTTTCACATATTTTGGGCTCAAATCCTTTTGTCTGGCAACCCTCCATAAATTTGGATTTCATTTTGTCGAGCACGGATTTTTGCTTTTTCCCCATCGCCTTTCGCAATGTATCCGCATCACCTTTGGTAAAGCCTGCCAGCTTTTGTGAAAGTAACATTACCTGTTCCTGATAAACCGTAATACCATAGGTGTCGTCCAGGTATTCTTCCATCTCGGCAAGATCATACGCAACGGCTTCTTTCCCAAGTTTACGCGCAATGAAGTTGGGTATATATTCAATTGGGCCCGGCCGGTAAAGGGCATTCATCGCAATCAGGTCATCAAATTTATCCGGACGTAATTCCCGAAGGTATTTTTGCATTCCGGGTGATTCAAACTGAAACGTTGCGTTGGTTTCCCCCCGCTGATAGAGCGTAAAAGTTTTGCTATCGTCAAGCGGGATGGTATCAATATCGATTTCTAAATTGTAGTTTTGCTTGATAAGATTGAGTGTACCCTTTATGATTGACAGCGTTTTAAGACCTAAAAAGTCCATTTTTATAACGCCGGAATCCTCAATTACCTTACCTTCATATTGGGTAACCAGTAGGTCTGAATCTTTCGCCGTACTTACAGGAATTAAGTCGGTCAAATCTCTTGGGGCAATAATAATACCTGCAGCATGCACGCCAGTGTTGCGAACAGAACCTTCCAGTAAACGAGCTTCTTTAAGAACCTGGCCTTGAAGATCGTCTCCTTTGATAATTTCCCGAAGACGTTTAACATTTATGATTTCATCGGAATTTAAACCTTCTTTTTCGCGCAAACTATCATCCGATCCTTCAATTGGAGCTGTGAACAAACGGTTTAATTCAATCCCGGGTTTTTCCGGAACCAGCTTGGTCAGTTCATTGGATTCGTTAAGTGGAAGATCGAGTACACGGGCAACATCTTTGATGCTCATTTTGGCAGCCATGGTACCATAAGTGATAATCTGAGCTACCTGGTTTTTACCATATTTTTGTACAACATAATCAATAACACGTTGGCGGCCTTCATCATCAAAGTCCGTATCTATATCAGGCATACTTTTCCGGTCGGGATTGAGGAACCGCTCAAATAGAAGATTATACTTGATAGGATCGATATTTGTAATGCCGATACAAAAAGCCACCACCGAACCGGCGGCAGACCCACGACCCGGACCTATAAAAACACCGAGCTCCCTCCCTGCCTTGATAAAGTCCATCACAATGAGAAAATAACCAGCAAATCCCATTGTTTCAATAGTTTGAAGCTCAAATTTAAGACGTTCTTCTATTTCAGGTGTGATATCGACGTATTTCTTTTTTGCACCCTCAAACGAAAGATGGCGCAGGTAATGATCCTGAGTCAGAAATTCCGCAGGAATAGGAAAATTTGGAAGTAAAATATCTCTTTTTAAGTCGAGAATCTCAACTTTATCTACAATTTCATTGGTATTGTCAATTGCTTGCGG
>CAYZNC010000513.1:0-4080 GCA_964478555.1 uncultured Bacteroidales bacterium
TTCAGGAGCTAATGGTGGTAATGCATACACAGGTACATTCTTCCCTGCAATGAGGAAGTATGATGATACTACAAGATCAAATATGAATGATCCATCAACCAGACCTTTGATATTATTTCGCTTTGCGGAGGTTTACTTAATTGCTGCTGAAGCATATCTTCAAATGGGTGATAATACCAGTGCTGCAAATATGATTAACACTATTAGGGCCAGAGCTGCATACAGCAGATACAGAAATGCAACTGACAATGCTGCCGCCGTGACGGCTATGACTATTACTCCAGCTCAGGTCACACTCGATTTTATTCTGGATGAGCGTACTCGTGAATTCTATGGAGAAAGCTTAAGATGGTGGGATCTTGTACGTACCCAGTCGTTGGTTAGACGTGTTCAACAATGGAACACAGTGGCTACGCCGTACATCAAACCTGAGTATGCTTTGAGACCAATCCCCCGAGCAGCTCAGATTGACCTTGTAACTTCCGGTCCTCCATTCCCACAAAATCCGGGATACTAAAAAATATAAGATGAGGCCTTTTTAACTAATAAGGCCTCATCTTTTTTATTTGAATTATATAAAATTATAATAAACTCACTTGTATCTATATTAAGTACTTAATATAGTGCGTTTTAAAGTCTTGATTCTAATGTCTTATTCCTAGAATCTATAAAAGTAAATAGTTCAACTTTTAGTAGGTTGTAGCTAATTAGTATGTTTGTAGTGATTGTAAGGCCTTGTTCTTAGTGATAAGCATAAGGCCTTTTTTTAAGTAATTCTTAGCGTACAAGATTTCTGCAATCCCTTCATCTTTTACTTTTACACAGCTTGTGAAAGAACTTTCTTTATTACTGAATTTGTCCTTTACTTCAGGACACACCGCGCGCCAGCCGCCAAGACCGAACACACTGGCTAGCGCGGTACTATACCTATTTCTAGTGAAAAAATTGGACTGCCTCGGATTTCCTGTTAAAAAGGAGAACCTTCTCCTGTTATATCATATAATTTCGAGATTTCAGATAAAGCCCTAAACAAATCTTCTGACTTGCCTTTATTGGCAGGATATAGCAAGGTAAACCATAAAGGATTAATAACTAATCGACAGAAAGATTCTTTGCTAGATAATTTGTTTATAAACAGATATTGTTCTCTTGTTTTATTATAACTATTAATACTGTTAATCCTATCAAAGGTAGTTTTTGAATTTATCCAAGCATTAATTAATTTACATTTGGTTGAATCTAGTTCTATTTTTAAAAACTTTGTTTTTCCTTTATCTTGAGATATTTCTAAATAAACAAATGACCTATTGATAGAATCTTCAAAATAAGCTAAGGCCCCATAATTATATTCAGCATTTGTTTCTCCAATTTCATTTTTTCTAAGCATAAAATCCTCTATTAGAAACCCCCTATTAAAGTCTGTGCTTATTTTTTCGGATTTCATCTTTTGCATGAACGCATTACGGTATAAGTCTTGTTCTTTGAAAACACTATCTAACTTGAAATTTGTTTGAATATTGTTTTTACAATAGAATTCTCGCTCTGTGTAGACCATCGTCATTAAGTCATTGAGTCTATATTTAGCTCGTGGGTTGTTATCAGTATTATTAGATGTACATTTTATCATTAATAATAAAATACTCATATAAAACATATTTTTTATCATTTTTATAGTCCACTAAAATGTAATTTTCTTAATGACTTCTTTTGGTGTTGTCGAAGGAGCCGTGAACCATGTATACCCTGTATAGTACATGACACCAGGTACACCATCATAATCTTCAACCCAGTCATATCGAACATATTCTTTAAAAATATTAAAATCCTGAGAGTTATAGCGATCAGGCCAACAGTTTACCTGTGAGTTAAAAAGAGGAGATTCCTCCCGCTGGTCGGAATGCTACCGCAAAATACTTATCTACCCATTACCAGTAAGCATCCACCAAAAACAATCAGCGGAATTACAACAAGCAGGATCAAACCTATTGCAATAAATTTCCTTCCTCTAGTTATAAAACCAATGACAGCAACAATATAAGCAACAACGGATAACAAAATAACAGCTATGCTGATTCCCGAGTAACGAATTGTTGAAAATATTCCTCCTATAACCAAATATGCGAATAGCCCGCCAAAAAATCCAATAAAGGTATCGCTTACTTTTTTGCCTTTGGTATCATAATAAGATGGCTCTTTATTTCCTTCTATGTTTTCATCTAAATTTTCTTCCATGTTCGGTTAGTTTTATGGTTAAAAGCTTCAGTTCAGTCCAACACAAATATAATAAAACAAAAATTGCAATTACTTGAAAATAGGATAAATACCAGAAAGCAGTTCGTTCAACGCGGATAAACTCAACAAGAAAACGAAATAGGAAATAGGAAATCATCAAGACCTTAAACAGATGCCCCGGTTTCACCGCATCCTTTTTGAAATATGTCCTTAGCGCGATGAACATCAATAACATAAATAGCGATTCATATAATTGGGTAGGATGACGAAGTACGCCATCCCCAAAATTGACAGCCCATGGTAAATTGGACGGCTTTCCGTAGCAACATCCATTAAAGAAACAGCCCAAACGTCCCACCGCTAAACCCAGGGCAATGGCAGGGGCAAACAAATTTCCTTTTTTTGTTTGAATATGCATAATTCTTTTGGTAACCATAGAACCCAGCGTTCCACCGATCAATCCGCCAATGATAGTTCTGCCGGAATACAGAAAGTTTGCAAGCTCATTAAACGATTCGATATGATCAATATTAATTATGATTTCAAGTAGTTTAGCTCCCACAGCAGCTCCGGTTAAGGCTCCTATGGCAATCAGAAATGAATGCTCATTCAGCTGCCTTTCTTTTCTGGCTTCGAAATAATAAACCACCGCACCTACCACTATGCCCAAGGCAACAAAAAAAGAATAAGACGAAACCGAAATGGTGCCCCATTTAAAGAGCACTGGCATGATTCCCCAATTATCGATAGCCGGATGCTGATGATTCATGCTTATTTTTTTCGTACACAACAATTTCCATTCAGCGCACAATCATAAAGTCGGGAAGCCGGACAAAAGCCAAATGCGGAAATTGACTTTAAAACAGCGAACGCCAATACCGCAATCCAGGCTCCAGTACTATGAACCGTATATACTATGACGATACAAAAACCTGAAAATAGGAAGCCAACACAATGTGCAAAAAAGATAGCGTTTTCATTGACTAAAATTTCCGGCGATTTCTTCACCTTGTTTAAAGTAAGATTGCCCAGGACAATAAAGGGAGCCCTCTGAACCTTTAAAAGTGCCGATAACAAAAAAATGAAAGCCGTTATCTCCAGGATTACAACCGAGTGAAAGATAAATGACAGCCAAACCAATATGGCAACACCATAACGGCAAAATGCAAAGGAATTATTAGCGATTGAAACAGGTTTATAATGCATCATAACTTTATCAATTTAGGAAAAAACATACCGGTTTTTTGTTTGTACTCGCAATAATCCGGAAATTCTGTACAAAGAACCTGCTCTTCCTGCCGGGCTCTGTAGTACATCATAGGCAAAAAAATAAAGATAATACTTAAAAATGCAACATAATTAGTATATATAAGGCTGCCGCTAATCAACATCCAAATAATTGAAGCATATAAAGGGTGGCGAACAATACAGTAAACTCCTTCCCTAACGAGGGTCTGATTGGTATAAATAGTAACCTGGTTAGCCCAGTTATGTTTTAACTTTAACCGACCTGCCACATTTACATAACACCCCGTTACTATAATAACCAATCCAATTATAATCATCATATGCTGATAACAACTGCTCAGGGATATATGTCCGATTCCGGTTTTCATTAAACCATAATACAACAGAAAATAAGCGAACATACTTCCCGTTTCAACCCAGCTTTTAACTTTTGTTTTTACTTTATGTTTTTGATGATATTCCATAAAGTCGATCAATACGGCCAGAAAAATGATTACAACACAGAGAATTACTATCATATTAGCCAGGAGAAAAAATAATCCTCCATTATAGTTGTGGATAGCTTGTGTAATCTTTGAGAACATAATTATTTACGGTGTA
>CAYZNC010000514.1:0-4077 GCA_964478555.1 uncultured Bacteroidales bacterium
TGCAACCGTTAGTTCAACGGGTGTTGTGACAGGCGTAGCCATAGGTACAGCAACCATTACCGTTTCCACAACCGATGGTTTAAAAACAGCAACCTGTTTAGTTACCGTTGGTAATACTATCACTACTGTAACTGGAGTAACTTTGGCTCCAGCCACAGCATCAGTTAATATTGGTGCAACCACGCAATTAACAGCAACAGTAGCCCCTGCAAACGCAACCAACAAAACGGTTAGCTGGACATCAAGTAATACCGCCGTAGCAACCGTTGGCACAACAGGACTTGTAACAGGCGTAGCAACAGGTAGTGCAATAATCACGGTAACCACCGTTGATCAAGCCAAAACAGCTACATCGTCAATTACAGTTACTCCGATTAGTACAACACCATGTTCGAATCCTGTAGCGATAACCATACCGTTCAAGTCTGATGGAATTGGAGAATACTGCTGGTCAACCACGCAGGTTATAGCTTATGTAAACTCATGGAACATGGATTTGGTTGAAATCAACGGAGTAAATTATACCAACAAATGGTCAAATAGTATGCCGGCAGCCATCAATGGTTCCTGGTATATCCACTACAAAAGCTCCGTTGCCTGGGCGCATTTTGAAGCTTCTGCAACTAAGAGCGCCAAAGTAGCGCAGGAAGAAAACACAATTGAGTTATTTCCGAACCCATTTGCAACATCCATTAGTCTTCGAATTGCAAATCCTGAATTGATCAGTGAAATAGATGTTATTGATCAGACAGGAAAAGTAGTAGAAAAATTAACCAAAGCACAAATTTCCGAAACTAATCAAATTGGAAATGGACTGTTACCCGGGATGTACATGGTAAAAGTGGTTTCTCAAAACAATACCAATTCTTATAAGATAATTAAGCAATAACAGATTTAATTTTCTAACACACTCTAATCTTGAAGGGAATAGTCGTTAAGGTTTAATACCTGATCACGGCTATCCCTTTGGGAATTTGAGATCGTAGACCTTTGAAGCACATTTTTTAATCTTTCCTTCATAGTAATGTTGCTGTCAGCGAAAAAATAATCTGACAACCTCGCAATTAACTTAATTAACCTAAAAAAATGAAAACAAAAATCAGACTTTTACTTTTCGGATTATTCCTGTTAACCACGAACGTTTTTTCACAGGATCCGAATTTATACGTTTATCTCGCCTTTGGACAGTCAAACATGGAGGGTCAGGGGCCAATTGAAGCTCAGGACCAGACAGTTGATAGTCGCTTCCAGATCATGTCGGCCCTTACTTGTGGATCAAGAACAATGGGGTCCTTATACACCGCTGTTCCACCCACGTGTCGGTGCGATACCAAACTCAGCCCTGTCGATTATTTTGGCAGAACGATGGTTGCAAACCTTCCATCGAATATCAAAGTTTGTGTAATCAATGTTGCTGTAGCAGGCTGCAAAATTGAACTGTTCGATAAAACCGGGTATACGTCTTATGTTAATTCAGGGCTTCCATCGTATATGACAACCATTATCAACCTCTATGGTGGCAACCCCTATGGGCGTCTTGTTCAAGTGGCAAAATTGGCTCAGCAAAAAGGCGTCATCAAAGGTATTCTTTTACATCAGGGAGAGTCAAATGTGGGAGATAACGCATGGGCTTCAAAAGTAAAGAAAATTTACACCGATCTTTTGACAGATCTCTCACTTAGTGCAGCCAATGTGCCTCTGCTCGCAGGTGAAGTTTTGCAGGGTGGTGCCAGTGCTGGCGCCAATACAATGATTGATGCACTTCCAAATACTATTTCCACTGCTTACGTCATTTCTTCCAGTGGTTTAGCAGGTCAGTCGGACAATCTGCATTTCACTTCAGCTAGTTACAGGACATTTGGGACTCGATATGCCACGAAAATCCTTTCATTAACTACAACGGGAGCACTATCTGTTTCTACCTCAGCCATAAGTGTAGCCACAGCAGCAAACAGCACAGGGACATTTAGCATTTCAGCCAGCACCGCTTGGACTGTTACCAGTAACCAGACATGGCTCACAGTAAGCCCTGCTTCAGGTTCAAACAATGGCACTGTAACTGTTACTGCCCAGCAAAATACCGGCATTTCAGCACGTTCATCAACCGTCACTGTTTCTGCAACGGGAGCTACATCTCAAACAGTTACTGTTACTCAAAATGGAACCGGAGACGGCAGCGCAGTCAACATCAACGTTGGCGGTTCGGCAACCGGAATTTTCTCTGCCGACCAATACTTCACGGGTGGCACTGTCTACACTAATACGGCGACCATCGATATGTCGCAGATAACCACCAACGCTCCACCGGCCGCAATCTTTAATTCGGAACGCTACGGAGCAATGACCTACACGATACCAAACCGCACAGCAGGAAGCGCGCAGACAGTAACGCTCTACTTCGCTGAGACATATCAAACTGCGTCTGGACAACGCCTATTCAATGTATCAATCAACGGAACTTCGGTACTGAGTAACTTCGACATTTATGTATCCGCTGGGGGTCAGAATAAAGCTATAGCCAAAACGTTTAACACCACAGCCAACAGCAGTGGCCAGGTGGTAATCCAGTTCAGCACCATAACGGATAACCCGAAGGTCAACGGTATCAGCGTGACAGACGGTAATGTTTCTACTATACCGGTAACAGGCGTTTCATTAAGTCAAGCAACCGTATCCATCGGTACAGGTATAACGTCGCAATTAACAGCAGCGATAGTCCCAACAAATGCAACTAATCAATCAGTTAGCTGGAATTCAAGCAATACTACCGTAGCAACCGTTGGCACAACAGGACTTGTAACAGGTGTAGCAGCAGGTACAGCAACCGTTACCGTTACTACCACCGACGGTTTAAAAACGGCCACCTGCTCAGTTACCGTTAGTAACACTGTCACTACTGTAACGGGGGTAACTTTAGCTCCAGCCATAGCATCAGTTAATATTGGTGCAACCACACAGCTTATTGTAACAATAGTTCCTGCAAATGCAACTAATCAATCAGTTAGCTGGAATTCAAGTAATACCGCCGTAGCAACCGTTGGCACAACAGGACTTGTAACAGGCGTAGCAACAGGTAGTGCAATAATCACGGTAACCACCGTTGATCAAGCCAAAACAGCTACATCGTCAATTACAGTTACTCCGATTAGTACAACACCATGTTCGAATCCTGTAGCGATAACCATACCGTTCAAGTCTGATGGAATTGGAGAATACTGCTGGTCAACCACGCAGGTTATAGCTTATGTAAACTCATGGAACATGGATTTGGTTGAAATCAACGGAGTAAATTATACCAACAAATGGTCAAATAGTATGCCGGCAGCCATCAATGGTTCCTGGTATATCCACTACAAAAGCTCCGTTGCCTGGGCGCATTTTGAAGCTTCTGCAACTAAGAGCGCCAAAGTAGCGCAGGAAGAAAACACAATTGAGTTATTTCCGAACCCATTTGCAACATCCATTAGTCTTCGAATTGCAAATCCTGAATTGATCAGTGAAATAGATGTTATTGATCAGACAGGAAAAGTAGTAGAAAAATTAACCAAAGCACAAATTTCCGAAACTAATCAAATTGGAAATGGACTGTTACCCGGGATGTACATGGTAAAAGTGGTTTCTCAGCACAATACGAATTCCTATAAGATTATTAAGCAATAACAGATTTAATTTTCTACACACTCTAATCCCTGAAGGGAATAGTCGTTAAGTTTTAATACCTGATCACGGCTATTCCTTTGGGAATTTGAGAAGGCAAACCTTTGTAACACAAGTTTCTAATTTATAATTAACAATTAACTATTAACAAATAACTTATCATTATGAAAAAACAACAATTTAAATTATGGCGATTTTCTTTATTAATCGCTTCCTTAGTTCTTCTAGTATCAATGGTAAAGATTGATGCCCAGACGATCACCACAAATCAAACCGGTACCAATAATGGCTTCTACTATTCATTTTGGAACGCTGGTGGAGGGACCGTATCCATGACTCTGGGAACTGGTGGCAATTACAGTGCAACATGGACCAATTGTAATAATTTTACTTGCGGTAAAGGCTGGAGTACCGGAAGTG
>CAYZNC010000515.1:0-4072 GCA_964478555.1 uncultured Bacteroidales bacterium
CTTCAGTTAAACAAAAATTATGGAAATCAATTCCGAACTTATAACAAAGTATATCTCAGGTAATGCTGGGTTTGAGGAGAAAAAGACGGTTGAGGATTGGATATTATCTTCACCCATGAACAGAAGAGAGTTTGAAAGGCTTCAGACTATATGGTATGCATCGGGCCTGGCAGAGGAAGCTACTGCATCGGAGGCAGAATCTGCATGGGATACTATTGAGCGAATTATTGATGAAAGCCCAAATAAAGGAACTCATGTGTTAGAAATTAATAGAAGAAGGAGAAAGCTTTACATTATTCCAGTGTTGAAATATGCAGCTACGATCATTCTTACTTTAGGAATTACGTGGCTTTTTTTTAGCATAAAGCATCGCGCAGATATTAATACTACAGCTGTAATTATGTACCAGGAAGTCACTGCCCCCTTGGGATCCCGTTCCAAGGTAAAACTTAGTGATGGCTCCGAGGTTTGGCTAAATTCGGGCAGCTCCCTTAAATATTCGACTACTTTTAATAAAACCGACAGGCAGGTTTCCCTGGTTGGCGAAGGTTATTTTAAGGTAGCTCATAATTCAAAAAAACCGTTCATTGTAAAAACTAATGGGCTTGATATTAAAGTTTTAGGAACTGAATTTAACGTAAAAGCTTATCCCGGTGAAAAAACGGTACAAACAACTGTAGTTAGGGGTTTAGTCAGACTTATTCCCACCCAAAAAGCCGCGGCAACTGTTAAGGAAACTTTACTGAATACTAATAATAAGGCTATTTACACCTTAGGGAGTGATGACATGGAAATGATGAAAAATCCAGTAAAAAATGAACCAAAGCAAATACCGCAAATAGAGGTTAAACAGGATGCCAACCCGGAGGTTGAAGTATCGTGGAAAGATGGTCGCCTTATTCTGGAAGGTGAGCCCCTTGAAGGCCTGGTTACTAAGCTCGAACGACGATATGATGTTAAGATTACCATTTATGACGAGGATCTGAAATTAATTAAATATAACGGCACCATTCTAGACGAGTCACTTGAACAGGTATTGAATGCAATAAAGATTACCTCCGGCATCGATTATAGTATTAAGCACAAAGATGTGGGTCTTTATAAGCATAAAAAATAAAACAGCTTAATGATTAAACAAACGTTACTAACTCCATTAACCTAACTAATCCCTAAAATGCCTATGAATAAAAGGAAATCATAACTACATATTTTAATTGAAGGACCGGTAAATGTTCGAGCATTTGCCGGTCCAAATTGTGCATGAGCACAAAAAACTGTAATAAAATTTTAGTTTAATAAAAACCACCCTAAAATTATGGAAAAAACTTTAAATCCCAATAAAGGAATTGAACCTAGTCAATTAAAACTTCTACTAACTATGAAACTAATTATTCTACTAGTTTTTATAAATGTACTCCAGGTGACAGCGAATGTATTTTCGCAAACCGCCAAGCTGAATCTGACAGCTTCCAATGTTTCTTATAAAGAAGTATTTAAAGAAATAGAATCTCAAAGTAAGTGTAGGTTCTTCTATAACAACGAACTCATCAATCTTAACGAAAAAATTGATGTTAAATTTAAAGATGCAACTATTGAAGAGGTGCTGAGTAAAATATTAGCTCATAAGGATTTAACTTACCAGTTACTGGATAATAATTTAATTGTACTTACTCCATCATCGGCTGAAAGGCAGCAAGTTAAAGTGTCGGGGAAAGTTACTTCCGCTACCAATGGAGAAACCATGCCGGGTGTTAATATTATTGTGAAAGGCACAACCATTGGAACTACTACAGACGCCGACGGTAAGTACTCAATTGATGTTCCGGAGGGGAATTCAACGCTGGTATTTTCTTTCATTGGCTATGTGTCACAGGAGATGGCATTAAATGGGCGCAGCTCTGTAGATGTTATACTTGCAGAAGATGTAAAGGCTCTTGAAGAAATCGTGGTTGTTGGTTATGGTTCCATAAAAAAAAGCGACCTCACAGGCTCCGTTTCTTCTATTAAAGCAGATGATATTAAAGGAGTTGCAATTACATCGCTCGATCAGAGCATTCAGGGCCGCGCAGCCGGCGTGCAGGTGACCCAGGCTTCTTCAGCTCCGGGAGGTGCCGTTAATATCCGGATTCGCGGAGGTAATTCGTTGTCAAGCAGCAATGAGCCTCTATATGTTATCGATGGGTATGCAATTACCGGGGGAGCATCTGCAAGCTCCAGTAACGGAATAATCGGTCAAAGCCCTTTAACATCGTTAAATCCGAACGATATTGAATCCATGGAAATCCTTAAGGATGCCTCCTCAACAGCAATTTATGG
This sequence comes from uncultured Bacteroidales bacterium, assembly GCA_964478555.1. Classification (GTDB taxonomy): domain Bacteria; phylum Bacteroidota; class Bacteroidia; order Bacteroidales; family JAAUTT01; genus JAAUTT01. The sequence goes on from CAYZNC010000515.1 coordinate 2,317, forward strand.
AGCTCGTGGGGCAAATGGCGTAGTTCTTATAACAACAAAACGTGGAAAAGCGGGAAAGACAACCATAAATTACGATGTTTATTATGGATGGCAAAAAATTGCCAAAAAGCTCGACATGATTAACGGTGAAGAATTCATCACCCTGGCAAACGAAGCTTATATTAACAGTGGTGATACCCTTAGTTTATTCGGAAAATATCCTGGCCTTCCTGCACCAGGTACCATTGGTAAAGGTTACGATTACCAGGATGCCATTTTTCGCGTTGCACCCATGCAAAGCCATCAACTTACCATTTCCGGTGGTACCGAAATAACCAAATTTATGGTGAGCGCCGGTTATTTTGACCAAACCGGTATTGTCATAGGTTCCGATTTTAAACGTCCATCCTTTCGGACAAATATAGATACCAAGCTTAATAAATGGTTAACGGTGGGTACAAGCCTTACGGCAAGTCAGGCTGTTAGCAATGTGGGCCAATCTGAAGGTGATGGTGGCAACTCGTCGGGTACGGTAAACGGTGCTATTACTATGCCACCTACTGTACCTATTTATAAAAATGATGGTACCTTTACCCTTTCAAACAATGTGCCTGGAGGCGCAACCATTGGTAACCCCGTAGCTACAGCACATTTGGTTACAGATAAACAGGCCCTGCTTCGCCTTTTGGGAAACGCTTATGCAACCATTGCACTGACCAAAAACCTCTCATTTAGAACAACCTTTGGAACGGATATGTCAAATGCAAACCGGAACACTTATTACCCTACCCAGACATTGATTGGTAGTATTGCCAATGGTAAAGCAACACAGAGTAAAAATATATCAACATCGTACCAAAATGAAAATATTCTCACCTTTGACAAAACCTTCAAAAAGCATTCGCTGAATATTGTCGGAGGATATTCGTACCAATGGTATATTAGTGAGGAAGGCTCCACTTCTGTATCCAATTTTCCAAGTGATTTGTTCCACGCCGACAAACTTGATGCAGGCACTAATTTTCTTCCACCTACTTCGGCAAAGCGGAAAAATCAATTGGCATCCTGGCTTGGCCGTGTTAATTACGGATTTAATGACCGGTACCTATTATCCCTCGCTGGCCGGGCCGACGGTAGTTCAAAATTCGGCGCCAACAATAGATGGGCATTCTTCCCGTCAGTTGCCTTGGGATGGCGTGTTACAGAAGAAAGCTTTATGAAAAGCCTAACGACCATCAGTAACCTGAAACTTCGCGGAAGCTACGGATTAACCGGTAATCAGAATATTCCCGAATACTCGTCGCAGGAAATAATGCGGTCGCAGAATTACGATTTTGGCGGTAGCCTGGTTAATGGCGTAGCCTCCCTTACCATGCCTAATAAAGATCTGAAATGGGAAACTACTGCGGTTACAGACGTTGGTTTTGATCTCGGATTAATAAAAAACCACGTTAACCTTACGGCAGATTATTATTACAAGAAAACCAAAGACTTGCTTTGGAACCTCTCCATTCCGGCCTCCAATGGTTTTAATACTAAATTTATGAATATTGGAACCCTCGAAAATAAAGGTATTGAGCTTGGGTTATCCACCAATTTTGATATCGGTGCATTCAACTGGACGTCAGATATTAACTGGTCGGCAAATCGCAACAAAGTGCTCGATTTAGGCGGAACAGCTCCTGCATACCAGGGACAGTTAAGCGTAAATCTTAAAACAAAAGGGTCGTGGCTGGAAGTCGGCCAGCCTGTGGGTATCTGGTACCTCTATAAATAC
>CAYZNC010000516.1:0-4028 GCA_964478555.1 uncultured Bacteroidales bacterium
TTGATGAGATGCGTATCATTTTATCGCATTTTAAAGATTTACACAATACCAGCGATATTGACAACACAAAACGGGCTGTACGCGCTATAGAAATTGAAACCTATTATGCTTCCCATCCCGAAATCGACTTCAGTTACCCAAAAATTAATGCGTTGCTGTTAGGCGTAAAATTCGACCGTGCATCACAACGCCGCCGCATCACCGAACGCTTAAATTTCAGGCTTAAAAATGGCATGGTCGAAGAAGTTGAGAATTTATTAAAAGACGGAATTACCCCCGACCAATTGATATATTATGGACTGGAATATAAGTTTCTGACCCAATACATAACCGGAAAACTTTCGTATGATGAAATGTTTAATGGTTTAAATACCGCTATTCATCAATTTGCTAAAAGACAAATGACCTGGTTTCGCCGAATGGAAAATCAAGGCATGAAAATCCATTGGTTCGATGGTTACCAGCCCATAGAGGAAAAACTGGAAAGGATAATCTCCCTCCTGGGTTAAATTGAATTGATGCAAATGCTGTTTTTTATCTTGTGTCTTATATCTTATGTCTTGTTTTATTTCAACCACTTATCCAGCCATGCAAAAAACTCGCGTTGCCATAAAATGCTATTCTGGGGTTTCAGAACCCAGTGGCTTTCATCAGGAAAGAACAACAACTTGCTGGGGATACCCCTTAACTGGGCTGCGTTAAAAGCCTGGAGACCTTCGGTGTAGGGTATGCGAAAATCGTTTGCCCCGGTAATGATCATAATTGGTGCATCCCATTTGTCGACATACAAATGCGGCGAAAAGGTAGTATAGCTCTTAGATTTAGGAATGTCCCATGAGAATCCACCCAAATCATGCTTGGTAAAGAAAAATTCTTCCGTTGATGCGGCTTCGCTTTCGAGATTAAACATACCACAATGGGCAATAAATGCTTTAAAGCGTTTCTGATGACAACCTGCCAGATAATATACCGAATATCCTCCGTAACTGGCCCCAACAGCACCTAACCGGTTAGCATCGGCATAAGGCTCTTTTTTAAATTCATCTATTGCGCTTAGATAATCCTTTATATTTTGTCCTCCATAATCGCCGGCTATTTGGTTTTTCCAGGCTTCCCCAAAGGTAGGAACTCCTCTCCTATTGGGCGCAACAATAATATATCCATTGGCAGCCATAATCTGGAAATTCCATCGATAAGAAAAGAACTGCGAAACTGCACTCTGCGGACCTCCTTCACAATACAACAAGGTAGGATAGGTTTTCGTTGAATCAAAATCAGGTGGATAAATGATCCATTCCTTCATCTCTTTACTATCCGTGGTTTTTACCCAACGTTCTTTTACTTTGCCGAATTTGATTGCATCATAAATATTTTTATTGGTAAAAGTCAATTGTTTTTCAGCGCCGGAAACAGGATCGATCCTGAAAATCTCTTTGGCCATCCGTATCGACATTTTAGTTCCGATCATCACGCCGTTTTTATAGGCCAGATCGGTATAATCGTGCTCACCCTTGGTTATAGCCTTTATCTCATCTGTTTCAGTATTGATTGAATATACCTGATAAGTGGCCTGAACCCCACTAATCATAAAAATTGTTTTCGAATCCGCAGCCCATTGATAATTAGAAAAACCTTGATCAATTTTTGCCGAATGATTGGTAAGTCTTTTGGTGTCGATGTTATAAACAAAAAGCCGTTCTTTATCCGATTCATAGCCTGGGGTTTCCATACTTTGGAAAGCAATTTTCTTCCCATCGGGTGAAAACTCCGGATAGCGGTCGTATCCCATCATACCTTCCGAAATATTGATGGTTGCTCCCTTTTCAACATTATAAAGATAAACGTCGGCATTAGTGCTCAAAGCAAATTCTTTCCCTTTTAATTTCTTGCAGGAATAAGCCAGCATTTTTCCATCGGGGCTCCAACTAATTTCCATGATATCAAAGAAAGGTGGTAGCGGTGAATCAAAGGGTTGGCCTTTAAGTAAATCAGTTCCTGCAGCTATTTTTTCATCGTTGAAATCAGCTACAAAAATATGGCTATAGGCATAGTCGCTCCATTGGTCCCAGTGACGGTACATCAGGTCATTGATTATTCGCCCCTGTGCAAGTGGCAAATCAGGGTATTTATCCTGGGTTGTAGAATCCACTTTTACGTCCTGCAGGTAGAAAAGCCGCTTTCCATCGGGAGCAAATCCAAAGTCATTGAGTTCGTTTTTTTCGAAGGAAACTTGTTTTTTATCTGTACCGTCGGGGTTCATGGTCCATATTTGAGAAGAGCCACTTTGGGAACAGATAAAGGCAATTTTACCGGTTGTTACCCACCTGGGACTCATGCATGAGGGCATATCTGTTGTCAGGTTTTTGGCTTCTCCACCATCAGCAGGTATGGAATAAATCCAGGTGTGCTTCTTATTGGTTTTTGCATCGTACCGCGTTACATTATAAATAACCGTTTTGCCGTCGGGCGAAAGTTGTGTCTCTGAAATGCGACCAAATTTCCAAAGAATTTCAGGGGTCAATTTGCCTGCCGAAATTTCCAGTGGTGTAAGTTGGTTACTAAAGTCGCCTTCTTCTCTGATGGTCGTTTTCTGCTTACATCCGCTTGTTAAGAGGATCAGGAATATAAAGTAGTAGCTTATTTTTTTCATGATAAGATGTATTTTTTTAATACCTAAAATTAAATTATTTAGATAGAATTATCTAAGAAAATGGAATATCGGTGACAAAAAAGAGATGGTGAAGAAAATGATCATGAACCACGAAGCAAATGTGGTTTCGACTCCGCTCAACCACCGTCTATACTCAATCACATGATTTGGTTCAATATCAGACTATTAGCCGTCCACAACTCACCGTTCCTTGAGCGGAGTCGAAAGGAGTTTGGATTTTAAGTAGTTCATATTTTCAGCTAATGTTTTTATCTAAATGTGGTTTCGACTCCGCTCAACCACCGTCTATACTCACCTATGAATTTTCCACAACTCTCCGTTCCTTGAGCGGAGTCGAAAGGAGTTTGGAACTTCCTCTAAACGTATAAAAACGAAAAAGACCTCAAAGGTGTAAAAAAACCTTTGAGGTCAATCCATATTTCTTTAAGCTATTTAACGACCGGGTTTTGCAACACATTTCGTACTTTAACTTCCAGTTCGGCCATTAGTTCGGGGTTATCGCACAGCAACTGCTTAACAGAATCGCGTCCCTGGCCAAGTTTGGTTTCTCCGTAACTAAACCATGATCCGCTTTTCTTGATAATATCATTTTCTACTGCAATATCAATGAGCTCACCAATGCGAGAGATACCTGCACCATAGATAATATCGAATTCTGCTATTCTGAAAGGTGGTGCAAGTTTGTTTTTTACAATCTTCACCTTGGTACGGTTACCCATTACTTCTTCGCCTTCCTTTATCTGACTGAGTCTTCGGATATCGACACGAACTGTGGAATAGAATTTAAGCGCATTACCACCAGTGGTAGTTTCGGGATTACCAAACATCACGCCTATCTTATCGCGCAATTGGTTAATAAATATACAGCATGTATTCGTTTTACTGATGTTTGCGGTAAGCTTACGTAAGGCTTGCGACATCAGTCTGGCTTGTAAACCCATTTTTGAGTCACCCATTTCACCTTCAATTTCAGCTTTAGGCGTAAGCGCTGCAACTGAGTCTATTACAATAATGTCAATGGCTCCTGAACGAATCAGCGCATCGGTAATTTCCAATGCTTGTTCTCCATTATCGGGCTGTGAAATGTATAGATTTTCAACGTCGATACCCAGTTTTTCAGCATATGATCTGTCAAAGGCGTGTTCTGCATCGATATAGGCTGCAATACCACCTGCTTTCTGAGCTTCTGCTATAGCATGAATCGCTAATGTGGTTTTACCTGAAGATTCGGGTCCGAATATTTCGATTACCCTGCCCCGGGGATAACCGCCTATGCCTAATGCAACATCTAGCGCTATGGAACCGGAAGGTATTGAAGGGATCTGGATAACAGCTCTGTCGCCCATTTTTAGTATCG
>CAYZNC010000517.1:0-4006 GCA_964478555.1 uncultured Bacteroidales bacterium
AAAAGTATAGGTAGCAACAGCACCTGCGGATACACCATCAACAGTTACAGCAGTAATTACATAACCTGTTAAAGGCGCAATTGCAAAGGTTTGGTTTGCACCTTGGCTAACAGCAACAGCACCGGTTGGAGTGATAGTTCCACCAGTACCTGCCGAAGCAGTGATAGTAAATGTAGGAACAACTACAAATGTAGCAGCAATGGTATGATTAGCTGCAACAGCACTAAAAGTATAAGTAGCTACAGCACCTGCAGAAACTCCATCAACAGTTACAGCACTAATTTTATAACCAGCAGAAGCAGTAATTGTAAATATCTGATTAGCACCCTGAGCAACACTAACAGCTCCAGCAGGAGTAATAGTTCCACCAGTTCCGGCAGTTGCGGTTATAGTAAAATTAGTTGTTGCTGGCGGAAAGAAAAAGCCATATTCTGCATTAGCAAGAGCGATATCTGTTTGTGCCCAAAATCTGTGGAATGTAGTTGAATAATTTGTTCCAGCTGTTAAAGCAGCGCGCAATGCAGGATATGCAGGATCGCTTTTATATTTCGAGCGAAGACCAAGAAATGTAACTCCTGGTTGAATAACGTCGCCGTTTGGCATTTTGCCAGTCCAACCCTGAGGTACATAAACAACTGAATCGAATCTTCTGAAGTCTTTTCTTTCTTCAACTACTCCAAATCCTTTTCCAGTTGTACCTTCCCAATATTTAGTCCAAATTCTGTCCAATAATTGTTGTGCAATTGAACGTGCATTGTCATCCAAAGTACCATATTTTTTGGTAGCAGCTGCATAATAAGTAAGCGCTTTTGCTAAACAAGCAGCGATTCCAATGTCAGTTCCGTTTGATTTAACAATAACGTGTAACCCAGCATTAGCACCAGGACTTGAAGGAACCCATGTGTCAGGTTGTCCACTCCATCCAATTTCCGATGGAATTGAAAATGTTCCGTCAGCAGGTAATGAAACAACGGTCTTCACCCAACCAACCCACTTGTCGCAGATTGCTTTAGCCGACGCATTGTTAGTCAGATAATAATATTCTGCAACGCGTTCTACTGACCAAGCTTGGAAACCAAACCAAGTGTTACTACCCGGATCAAGATAAACGGGATTTTCAACATAAGCCATGTTATAGAAAGTTGATTGTCCGGCAGGATATTTTTCATAATCACCATTCCAGCTGTTAGTACATCCACCGGCAATAGCACCTTCGGCAGATTGTAACCAACGGTACATTTCCAATTGACGTCCTAAACTTGTTTGCCAGTCGGCTTTTGCGTTTGGAGATTTAGGTATTAATCCTGTGTAGTTACTTAAAGCATATGCAGCTACAGGGTTTTGATAACCAAAATGTGAATGGCTGCAACCTATTTTCCAAGCCCAACTTTGAGTTGTGTCTAAAGGACCACCCCAAGCATAATACCATGATAACAGGTAGTGAGCTGATCCATAACCGGAAGCAGCAGCGCCAGCTTTATCTTGTACACCAATGGTTTTGTAATACTTATCGAACATAGCAAGACGAAGATAATCGCCCATTTTACTAGCCTTAGCCAAAGGAATGGTTGTAGCAGGGTCTTTACCCTGTGCTTTTGCCCATTCTGAAGCCCAATACATAGCTTGTACTGCACGTGCGTCAGCATCAGGAGCATTGGTATACTTCCATTGTTTTGAAGGAGCATTTACGTTATCCTTAACTGATAAATCAAGAAATCCTGCAGGACCACCCCATTTGAATGTTTCTACGCATGGTTGTGGAACTGTTTCCCATGTTGATTCCTGCGGGCCTCTCTGGAATGTATTAATGTAAGAAGGAGTACTAACTCCATCGCTCATGTTTCCAAATCCATAGAAGTTATCGCTATCAAAAAGCCAATGCATACCATATACATCATAGGTTCCGTAAGCAGTTGCAAGTTCTTTTGAAACTGGTTCGGTACCTACTGGCAGATTTGGTTCCATTACTGAAGGATAATCCGTTACATTAGGATGCTCAACAGCAATAGTTGCTTTTCCACCTTTAAGTACATTGTTAATATTATCTGGTTGCATTGCATGCGTTGGAATGGTTTGTCTTTCTAAAGTCGACCATGCAGTGTTCAATGGAGCCCAATCGCCCTGAACACGACCATACATTGCTTCTAACCAAATGTAAAATGAATAAGCTTCACTCGTACTTTCGTGACCCTGATCAGGAGCTTCGCACATTAAAGTTTCTACAGAATGATAAGGAGCTCCGTCCTTGCTGAAGTATCCACTATTCGCATCATGGATTCTTGCTCTGATTTGTAAAAAACGATCGATGTAAGTGTTAGTTGTTGTTTGTGAAAATGATAACTGCACTGAGAATATACCTAATAACAGTATTAATAAACCAGTTAAATTGAATTTTTTCATATTCGAGTATTATTTGATTTAGTTAATTAATTGTAATTCAATAATTGCTTATTGACTATACAGATCTTAGTACCTCAAAATAATTACTATTATTCGCGTGTACCTTTAGGAAGAAACATTCTCCGGTTTCACCGGATCATTTAAGCTTTGTCAAAATGCAAAGCTTCACAAGAAGGCCTTATATATGGCCAGAAGAATTTGTGATAATTTCATACTTCAATCAGTTAAAAATTTAGTTAGTTGTTTAATTAAAAAATTGGTGTTGTTTATTTGAGGATATAAATTTTCGTTTATTTTCCTTTTTCCCATCAACTGCAGATTAATGGTTTAATCGAGTCTATTCCATAATGCAGCATCAACTCATAAATGTTGATTACTTTGCTGGCATTAATTAACTTTTGTTGCTATCCATGTTTTTTAGCTATAAAAACCGGCTTCAGCATTGTGCCTCAGCCGGTTTTAGTTGTTAAAAGAGAGTTATCGTACGATCAGCTTTTGGAAAAATTGTTCATTACCATTCATTACTCTGATAATGTACATTCCACTGCTAATTTTCCCATTGAGATGAATTAGATTATCTCCAGCCGTAATTGTTCCGGAGATTATACTCATTCCGTTAAGATCGATGATACTGTATTGTGCTCCATTTGAAACAACACTATTCAGACTCATCGTCAGTGTACTGTTTCTATCAACAGGGTTTGGATATAAGAGGATATTTCCTGATTCAATATTTGACAGTTCAGGTGCACTCTTTACGCAAACAGGAGCTGTGCTTGAATTACTAAAATATATGGCAAATCCGCCTGTTTTTGAGACCATTACAAAATCAGTAATATTGTAAATGGTAACATTGTAACTACCATCAAATCCAGTGACTCCCGTACCAGACAATGTAATTGCCGGCTGAGCAGAAGCAAAAGTTTGTGTAGCGCCAACTTTTAAATCATTATACCAACTGGGAACACCATTGTTGGTATTGGTCGACATCTGCCACAATCCTTTATTCGCTAAATCCCAATTTATTGTGAAGTTGGTTACATTGCTTAGGTTTGGACCACCCGTACCCAAAACATATACCTTTGTATAAGTTTTATTTAGAGTTGGTAAAGCTGCAGCCGTGGGCGTACCGAAAGTACATGCGGTACTGGTACTAACTGAAACAACACAGGTAGCCGTTTTAGCTCCATCCTGAGTAGTAACTGTAATCGTAGCGGTACCATTTGCCACGCCTGTTACCAAACCGATTGAACTAACGGTTGCTATGGATATGCTGCTTGAAGTCCAGGTTACTGTTTTAATAGTCGCATTTGCAGGTGCAATTGTAGCACTAAGTTGCACGGTTGCCCCAGGATTAACTGAAGCAGTTGTTGAAGACATTGTAACACCTGTTACCGCAATGTTGCTAACAGTGACAGCACAAGTAGCTGTTTTAGCTCCATCCTGAGTAGTCACTGTAATTGTAGCTGTACCTGCTGCAACACCTGTCACCAAACCGGTTGAACTAACGGTTGCAATTGATGTATTGCTCGATGTCCAGGTAACAGATTGAAGAGTCGCATTTGCAGGTGCAATAGTTGCGGTTAGTTGCGATGTTGCACCCACG
>CAYZNC010000518.1:0-3975 GCA_964478555.1 uncultured Bacteroidales bacterium
GAACGATAAGGAACTTACGCATGGGATTACTCCTCTTTACCTGGGAGTAACAACGGGCGGCCGGTGGCGCGGTTCCTGAAAAAGCGACCTTGACCGGTCAGTCCTCGAGGTCAAGCCGGTTCAGAACCTGGTAAATCGACCAGAAACCAGCTATCGTTCACTAAAAAATGATTGATAAGTCTTGTTTTCCCGGGTGTGGTGGAAGTTTTTGCAAGATTTTTCCTTTCGGTAAGCATGTTAATCAATGAGGATTTGCCCACATTGGAGCGACCTATGAATGCGAATTCCGGTAAAGTAGGCGAAGGACAACCTTTCAAGTCAGGGCTACTGATGACAAATTTTGCCTCTTTAATAATAAATCCCATGTGTATAATATTTTATGATTGAGACCTCAAAGGTTTCAAAACCTTTGAGGTCTTGCCCTCGAGGCAAACATTTCTTTATTCAACATATACTTCCAAAACCTCGGCTTCCGCGGTTGGGTTTAATGATATATTTTTGCAAACAGCCGGTACTAAAATAGTTTCTCCTTTTGATACCGTTATTCTTTCGGTATCGGCATAGACCAGATCAAAGCTGCCACCGCAACATATGTATATTACAAATGAATCGATTTCAATAAAATCCCTTTCCATGGGCTTGTTAAATACTATCTTATTGGTGGTGAAGTATTCACAGCGAGCAAGGTTAACAACGGAATTTACCTTGTTTTCGTAAACCGTTTTTACTTCGCTGTAGTAATTATAATCGATAGCGTCTAGTGCAAGTTCGGTGTGTAATTCCCGTGGATTTCCATTAGCATCTGTGCGGTCCCAGTCGTAAATTCTGTAAGTAATATCAGACGTCTGTTGAATTTCGGCAAGTAAAATCCCCGATCCGATAGCATGAACTCTTCCTGCAGGGATAAAGAATACCTCCCCAGGCTTTATGTTCTCATTGTTAAGAATTTGTTTTAATGTTTTTCCATTCAGATGCGTTATATATTCTTCCTGACTTGTCTTTTTGTTAAAGCCTGAGATTAAGGTCGCTCCCGGATCGGCATCCATTATATACCACATTTCCGTTTTTCCATACGAGTGATGACGTTCTTGTGCCATCTTATCATTAGGATGAACCTGAATGGACAAATCATCATTTGCATCAATAAACTTGATAAGCAGCGGAAATTCAATGCCATACTTATCAAAAATTTTGTCGCCTACCAAATCTCCCATGTAAATTTCAATCAGTTCCTCCAGGTTGTTGTTTTTCAAAAAACCATTGGCAATAACCGATATGTTGTCTTCTACCGCAGATAATTCCCAACTTTCACCACAAGAAGAACACTTTCCCTGTTTTGCAAATATGGTTTTGAGTTTATTTCCGCCCCAAATCCGTTCTTTAAGTAATGGCTTGAATTTTAAAGGATAAAGCTGACTCATTCGTGTATTAATTAAGTTATTAACTTGATATTCCAAAGGATGCCTTTAAAAAGAATCCATGATGTAAAAACTTTTATTAATTTGCAAAAGTATGATTTTTGATCGAAGATTTTTGTTCTTTATCAACTTCAACATAATAACATTTAATAAGTTTTGTTATGCTCGAAACTATTGTTCCCGATGAAGTCCTGTTTCTGGACATAGAGACCGCTCCGCAACAATCTTCGTTTGACAGCTTGGATGAAGGTTTTCAACGTTTATGGGAAAAAAAGTCATCCTTTTTTCGTCAACCTGAAGAGCGTGCTGCAGATGTTTATAATAGGGCCGGTATTTATGCCGAATTTGGTAAGATCATCTGTATCTCTACCGGATATCTGTATTTTCATGATGGTGAGTTTCACTTCAGGGTAAAATCATTTTATGGTGATGATGAAAAGGCGCTATTGAATGAATTTGCTCAGATGATCAATGTTTTTGTAGCAAAGAAGAGCATATATCTGTGTGCCCACAACGGAAAAGAATTTGATTTCCCATATATTGCGCGGCGAATGTTGATCAATGGTATAAGTTTGCCTATTGTTTTAGATGTGGCCGGCCGTAAACCCTGGGAGGTAAATTTTATTGACACGCTTGAACTTTGGAAGTTTGGCGATTACAAAAACTATACATCCCTTGATCTGCTTACTAAAGTATTCGGAATCGCTTCTCCAAAAGACGATATCGATGGCAGTATGGTAGCTGATGTTTATTGGAAAGAAAAGAACCTGCAAAGGATTGTGATGTATTGCGAAAAAGATGTGCTGGCCATTGCACAACTATTCAGGAGATATCGGGGAGAAGAGTTGATAAAGCAGGAAAATTGTACCTCAGTGACCTTGTTTTAAAAAAGGGTTAAAATCTACGACACAACAAAGCTCTGGATTTTTTTTAACGTTTTCATAGCTTCACTAATGCTATAGACTGATTCTGAAATCATGGTAAGCTTGTCCTTGGCTTCTTTCATCTGAAATAAAAACGGATTTTTTTGTACAAAACGAATAATCTTTTCGAATACAGGCGAATGATAGTATGGCGACATCTGATTGGAGACAAACCAAATGAGCATCTTGCCGTTTTTAAGAATAATTTTTTCGAAGCCCAATTGTCCGGCCATCCAACGCAATCGCACCACATTCATGAGCTCACGGGTAGGCTCAGGTATTGCACCAAAACGATCGGTAAGCTGTTGCTCAAATTCCTTGAGTTTTTCTTCATTTCCAATATCATCGAGTTCACGGTATAGTCTTATGCGTTCGCTTACGTTGCTTACATAATCATCGGGGAATAATAATTCAAGATCTGTATCTATCTGGCAGTCAATAGTATATTGATGAGGGGCAGATTCATTTTCAGGATTGGTCTCTTCCTTAAACAAATCACTGAATTCCTCTTCCCGGAGTTCAAGCATAGCCTCATTGAGAATACGCTGGTAAGTTTCGAGTCCGATTTCGGCAATAAAGCCGCTTTGTTCTGCTCCAAGCAAATTTCCGGCTCCCCTTATATCGAGGTCTTGCATAGCAATGTTAAAGCCACTACCAAGTTCAGTGAATTCCTCAATGGCTTTAAGTCTTCGCTTGGCTTCCGGAGTTAAAACATTATAAGGGGCTGCCAGCAGATAGCAGAAAGCCTTTTTATTGGATCGTCCCACACGTCCTCGTAGTTGGTGCAAATCGCTTAATCCGAAGTTTTGAGCCTGGTTAATAATAATGGTGTTTGCATTGGCGATATCCAAACCTGATTCGATAATGATGGTTGAAATTAGTACATCATAATCTCCCCGTATATAATCAAGCATGATTCTTTCCAGTTTCTCACCATCCATTTGACCGTGGGCAATCACTGTTTTAACATGCGGGCATAGCTTGTTAATGAGTATTTCCATAGCAGGCAGATTGTCTACCCGGTTGTGGATAAAGAAGACCTGTCCACCTCTGTCAACTTCGTACTCAATGGCATCTTTGATTACTTTATTATCAAAAGTGTGTAATTCTGTTTGAATGGGATGTCTGTTTGGCGGTGGAGTGTTGATAATAGACAGGTCACGCGCTCCCATTAGCGAAAATTGTAAAGTTCGGGGAATAGGGGTGGCTGTCATTGTAAGTGTATCAATGTTAACCCGTAGGCTTTTTAGCTTTTCTTTAACGGCAACGCCAAATTTTTGTTCTTCGTCGATTACCAGTAATCCCAGGTCTTTAAATTTTATATCCTTACTTACCAGTCGATGGGTGCCTATAATAATATCAATTTGGCCATTTTCAAGTTTTTTAAGTGTTTCTTTTTGGTCTTTAGCCGATTTTAAGCGACTGATATAATCGACAGTACAGGGAAATTTCTCCAGACGTTCCTTAAAAGTATTGTAATGCTGAAGCGCGAGTATGGTGGTTGGCACCAGAATTGCTACCTGCTTGCTATCGGCAACTGCCTTAAAAGCTGCTCGTACTGCAATTTCGGTTTTTCCAAAGCCTACATCGCCACAAATCAAATGATCCATTGGATGGGGCGATTCCATACCTTC
>CAYZNC010000519.1:0-3967 GCA_964478555.1 uncultured Bacteroidales bacterium
TCCGCCAGCATTATCGCGTAGAAACAATAATCCTACTCCACTGTTATACTGGCTGACGTAAGTGTCGAAGGATAGGGAATAGGTTATAAACCTCCCCGTTATTTTAGGCCACTGATCGCGAAAATTGAGCCCAAGCCGTGGGTTATTTGCTGTACCCGCCATAGATGGTCCAAGATACAGAGGAGCCGCATAAAACTGCGAAAACTGCGGATCTTGAGCAAATCCTGGTAATGCAGTCATTAATAGAAATATAAGCGTAAGTATCTTGTTCATCTTGTTATTTTTTCATAAGTAATATATCTCCGGTTTTACTAAACCGTTTTCCGTCGTTATAAACTCCTGATACACGATATATATAAACATCCTCCATCATGAGCTGATTTTTATAGTACCCATCCCAACCTACGTCGATATCATTACTTTCGAAAAGCAAAACACCCCATCGGTTATATATTTCCATGTGATAATCGTGCAATCCACCGTTAATAACAATAGGATAGAATACATCATTGCTAAAGTCATGGGCGTTATACCTTCCGTTGGATGATCCATTGGGATTAGGCGTAAATGCAGTCGGAAATTTTATCCTGCTTTTCTCAATGACATGAACAGCATCTGTTATGATCATTGTGTCGGCGCATTTATAATCAGTTAAAACGATCAGGGTTACACTATAAATACCGGAATCGCTGTAAGTATGAGACGCATTGAACTCGGTGGAAGTATTACCATCTCCGAAGTTCCACAGATAAGAATTTCCATTTGCCGAATAGTTATAGCATCGAAGTTGTTGCTCAGGGATATAAATTACAGCGGGAACAACCTCAAATTTTGCTTTCGGAACGTTATGAACCGTAATGGTCTTTTCTTTGGTTACTAATTTCCCGGCAGGCCCTGTTACGATCATTTTTACTACATAATTGCCTGGTGTGGTGTAAGTAAATACCGGATTTTTTGCTGTTGATACGGAATCTTTGATACCAAATTGCCAGCTGATAGGATAATCATCTGCATTTGTTTTAGTGAAGTTTACAGTGAGCGGAGGGCATCCTTCACTTTGGCTTACGGCGAACGAAGCAGTGGGCAATTTGTAATAGGTAATCTGAACCTGATCCGAAGAAACACAACCATCTATGTTAACAGACCATGAGAAAGTATTTGCACCTTCACCCAAATCTGTTACATATGTTTCGGTATTATAGGGCAGGGAAATTATTCCGGATCCTGCATCGAGTGTCCATGAGCCTACACCCCGGGATGGTTCATTGCCTACAAGCATACTTGTATTTTCGAATACCACCTGATCAGGGCCGGCCAGTACATTTGTCTGGTTATTTTTAACCTCTACCATATCATAAGCCGAGCACTTGTTATGGGTGATCGTCCAGCGAAGAATGTTGCTTCCTTGTCCGAGTCCTACCACACGTGTGTTGTATTGTGTGCTATCAATAAATATAGCTGTTCCACTAACAACAGACCAATAAGGGGTTCCGATAATGGGTTTGTTACCATTTAAGTTAGCCGTGTTATCGCAGACTGAAATGGTTGTTCCAGCGACAGGGTTAGAAGGAGAATCATTGTTTATGGTTACATCATCGTAGGAGATACAGTTTTGTTTGGTAATCTTCCAGCGTAAGATGTTAAGTCCTTTTACAAGATTTTGAACGTCGCTGCCAAAATAGTTTTTATTGCTGAATGTACCGCCTCCGCTTATTACACTCCATTCACCTGTACCAAACTGTGGTACATTCGCATCTAATAAAGTTCTGTCGGAACATATAATCATATCGGCACCAGCCAGAGCTGTACTTGGCAAATTATTTATTAATTTTACTTCCTTATATTCAACGCATTGCTTATTGGTCACCGTCCATCGAAGAACATTTGTATCCTGATATAATTTTCGAATGGTAGTAAAAGGGTTATAAGCATCCTTAATTAAACCGGCTCCCTTCACAATACTCCATACACCTTTACCTACAAGGGGTTGGTTTGCTGCCAGTACAGTTGAATCGCTGCAAATCGTCTGATCGATACCCGCATTGGTATTAATGGGTCTATTGTTACTGATAACCACTTCATCGGATAAAACGCAATTAACATTGGTGATGGTCCACCGATAGGTATTTGCACCCACTCCGATGCTTGAAACGGTAGCGTCATAAGCTGTTGAATCGCTGAATTTACCGGCACCACTGAGAACTGTCCAAATACCTTTACCAATTAAAATAGGTTTGGCTATCAGCGCTGTAGTATTGGTACAAAGGTTTTGATCGCCTCCGGCAAATGCATCACTGGGGGAATTATTGGCAATGGTCATTTCCGATGTTGAAACGCATGAATAGTTTCGGATTGTCCAGCGAAGAATGTTATTGCCTTTATCCAAATTCTTTACTTCGCTGTTTGGACTTGTTGGATCCGCAAATATAGCTGACCCCGAACCTCCTATAACTGACCATTCACCTATTCCAATGCTGGCATTGTTAGCATTTAGAAGAACATGATCATCGCAGGTAGTAATATTCGAACCGGCTGCAGATTTTATAAATGCATAATTCACTTCAATTTCGCTGTATGACAAACATCCATTGTTATTGATAGTCCATCTTAACACATTTTTGCCTTGGGCAAGTTTCCGTATCAAAGAAGTATTCAGGGTAGTATCGGCAAAATTTCCAGAACCGTTCATTACCGTCCATCTTCCGAATTCTCCGAGGCCACTATTGACTTTATTGGCTGATAAATAAAGAGAATCTATACAAACGACAGTATTATATCCTGCACTTGCCGGTGTTGGTTTATGACTGATTATTTGAACATCGTCACGGGAGCTGCAATTATTCTTTCGGATAGTCCACCGGAGCACATTAATGCCAGGAGCAAGGCCTGTAACGTCATTACCATTGAAGTTACCTGAACCTCCCATTACACTCCACTCGCCGGTTCCAATGAGAGCGACATTTGGCATTAAGGTACACTTATCGTCACATATGGTTTGGTCAAGGCCGGCATCAGCAATAGTTGGTTTATCATTTGCAATTACCAATACTGCCGATGACACACAAGCTCCTTTGGTAATCGTCCACCGGAACTGGTTATCACCATTGCTGAGTTGAGCAACCTTAGGATTATTCTTATTGATATCACTGATGTTTGCTGATCCCCCTTCTATTGTCCATTTACCAATGCCCTGAATAGGCTGATTACCAGTAAGCATGGAGGAATCTGCGCACAACGATTGTTTTGGTCCAACTACAGCAGAGGTAGGTTGATTATTGACAATAATAACCGTATCGTAAAATTCTATACCACTGATAACTACTGACCAACGTAAGATGTTTACGTTAGGTGCAAGATTGGTTACTTTGCTGTTATAGGCTTCATTATCTTCAAAATTAGCAGAGCCTTTTTGTACAGTCCATACGCCAAAGCCATACTGTGGGCGTGCAGCTTCAAGTTGCGTATAATTTTCACAAATAGTCTGATCCTGACCGGCATCTACTTTTTCAATGGTACCGTTGGTGATTGTTACATCATCATATAAACTACAACCCAAGTTGGTAATGGTCCATCGTAAAACATTAACACCTGGGTTGAGGCTTGAAACAGTAGTATTAAATAATGTTTCATCTGCAAAAGCAGCTGCGCCACTGATTACGGTCCATTTTCCAGTTCCAATTACAGGAGCATTTGCTCCAAGGGTTGTGGAACTTCCGTTAATAAACTGATCGGTTCCGGCATTGGCTACGGTAGGCATATTGCAGGTGAGTACCACTGTATCAGTATTGGTACATGAACCTTTTGTAATTGACCAAATCAATTTATTCTGTCCGTTTACTAAGCCTGAAACCTTAGTGTTATAAATCTTTCCATCGAGGAAGGAAGCTGAGCCCTGAAAAACAGACCATTGCCCTGTTGAGGCTGCTGGCGGCGCGGATGCATCTAGTGTTGTGCGGTCTTCGCAAAG
>CAYZNC010000520.1:0-3935 GCA_964478555.1 uncultured Bacteroidales bacterium
TTGCACAGGTGACAGTAACCTTATTTCCACAGCCTACTAGTCCCACCCTCCTAGCTAAAACTCCTAATACAGCTAGTGTGTGTGATGGTACAAATGTAAATGCCACAGTTACAGCAGGTACAGGTGGAGTTGGTTGCAGTGATTCCTATCAATATCGATTAGATGGTGGTGCATGGTTAGCTTATACTTCTGGCAACAATATTGTCACAACTGGGCATACAATTGTCGACATCCAGGGACAACGTGCAGGTTGCACTGCAGGTTCCGGTTGTACAGGAACACCTTGGATAACCTTAGCCAGCTGGACGGTAACACCGAACAATACAATCGCTTTATCTTCAGCAGCTGGAACGGATGCACAAACCAAATGTATCAACTCAGCTATAACTAATATTACCTATACAACCACTGGTGCTACAGGTGCTTCATTTGCTGGTTTGCCAGCAGGTGTATCCGGTTCATGGGCTGCTAATTTGGTAACCATCAGTGGTACGCCAACTCTCTCAGGTTCCTTTAACTATACCGTGACCTTAACAGGTGGATGTGGCAATATCACAGTTTCCGGTTCGGTAACAGTAACTGCTTTACCTTCTGCTACTATTTCCTACGCAGGCACGCCTTTCTGTACTTCCGTAGCAACTGCTCAAGGGGTAACCTTAACCGGTACAGCAGGTGGAACCTATTCAGCAGCCCCAGCAGGTTTAACCATTAATGCAGCAACCGGAGATGTTACGCCAAGTACAAGTGGCTCTGGAACATATACGGTAACTTATACCATGGCAGCTGCAGGTGGATGTGCTGCCCAAACTGCTACCACATCGGTAACCATAACCACATTACCATCAGCAACCATATCATATGCAGGCACTCCTTTCTGTAGTTCTGTAGTAGGAGCACAAGGGGTAACCCTGACAGGTACCGCAGGAGGAGCTTATTCGGCAGCCCCGGCAGGTTTATCAATTAATGCAGGAACCGGAGCTATCACACCAAGTACGAGCACAGCAGGAACTTATACGGTAACCTATACCATCGCTGCGGCAAATGGATGTGGCGTTGTAACGACTACCACATCAGTTACCATAACAACATTACCTTCGGCAACGATATCCTATGCAGGTACTCCTTTCTGTACTTCGGTTGCCACAGCGCAGGCTGTAACCTTAACGGGAACAGCAGGAGGAACTTACAGTGCTTTACCAGCCGGTTTAACGATTAATGCAGCAACCGGAGCAATCACGCCAAGTACCAGTGGCTCGGGAACCTATACGGTAACTTATACCATGGCAGCTGCAGGAGGTTGTGCAGTTCAAACAGCCACAACTTTGGTTACCATAACAACACTCCCTGTTGCAACTTTCAGTTATGCAGGAACACCTTATTGCAGTAATGCCGCTAATCCTTTACCAACATTAACAGGTTCGGCAGGTACATTTTCTTCTACGGCAGGCCTGAACTTTGTAAGTACGGCAACCGGACAGGTAAATTTGGCAACCAGCACGGCCGGAATTTATACGGTAACCAATACCATAGCCGCCGCAGGTGGATGTGCCCTGGTTAGTGCAACAAGTGGTATAACCATAACCACATTACCATCAGCAACCATATCATATGCAGGCACTCCTTTCTGTAGTTCTGTAGTAGGAGCACAAGGGGTAACCCTGACAGGTACCGCAGGAGGAGCTTATTCGGCAGCCCCGGCAGGTTTATCAATTAATGCAGGAACCGGAGCTATCACACCAAGTACGAGCACAGCAGGAACTTATACGGTAACCTATACCATCGCTGCGGCAAATGGATGTGGCGTTGTAACGACTACCACATCAGTTACCATAACAACATTACCTTCGGCAACGATATCCTATGCAGGTACTCCTTTCTGTACTTCGGTTGCCACAGCGCAGGCTGTAACCTTAACGGGAACAGCAGGAGGAACTTACAGTGCTTTACCAGCCGGTTTAACGATTAATGCAGCAACCGGAGCAATCACGCCAAGTACCAGTGGCTCGGGAACCTATACGGTAACTTATACCATGGCAGCTGCAGGAGGTTGTGCAGTTCAAACAGCCACAACTTTGGTTACCATAACAACACTCCCTGTTGCAACTTTCAGTTATGCAGGAACACCTTATTGCAGTAATGCCGCTAATCCTTTACCAACATTAACAGGTTCGGCAGGTACATTTTCTTCTACGGCAGGCCTGAACTTTGTAAGTACGGCAACCGGACAGGTAAATTTGGCAACCAGCACGGCCGGAATTTATACGGTAACCAATACCATAGCCGCTTCCGGTGGATGTGCCCTGGTTAGTGCAACAAGTGGTATAAAAATCAATCCTTTACCATCACCTACTTTTGCGGGTGGTCCAATAAGTGCTTGTGCTAATTCCATAGGCAATGTTTACACCACTCAGGTAGGGATGAGTAATTATGCATGGACGGTTATAGGTGGATCAATCACAGCTGGTGGAGGCACATCTGATAATACGGTAACAGTGAAATGGGGCGCCGCAGGCACTGGTCATGTTACCATTAACTACAACGATAGCAATGGCTGTTCAGCAAATAGTGCAATTGACCAATCCGTAACAGTAACTCCGGTACCTGTAACTGGTCCTGCCTATAGGGAACCAAATAATTAATGAGTGAATTGTCATTTTAACATAATAATTAAAAGTAAACTTAATACCTTGAGCTGAAAATTTTTAAATTATAACTCAGCATGATATCGGAGAATTTTGATATGGGCACTTTACGAAAGATATTGTCTACCTTAGGCAGAAAATACCGTATACGGGCATGCCTTATTCTGGTGAAGAGGTTGATGATAATAATAGTTGGCTTGTTCGTTATAGGATTTGTTTCTTTTGGACAAACCACCCTTACAACAGGTACTGCAACATACAATGGTGCTTGGGCAGGAGGTACCTGGTCAGCTGGTGCGCCGCTATCTGGCGCAGCTTTTAGCATAAATGCAGGAGCAACAGTAAATATTAATGCATCATGGATAAGTGGAAACATAATTATTAATGCAAACAACAATAACACAGCTTCAACATTAAATGTAGCAAACGGGGCTCTGTTAACCGCAGGAACTATTACAATCAATGTACCTACTGGAGCAGTGACAAATGCGTTAAATCTTGCAGGAAGTGGAAGTGTAACCTGTACAGGATTGACATCAGTAAATTCTACAGCTAATACAAGAATCTGTGCAGTCACAATTGTTTCCGGAACACTAACAGTAAATGGAGCAATTGCAATGGGCAATAATGCTACAAGGAACACTATTGTCTTTTCAAGTAACGGAACCCTTAATGTGACGGGAAACTTAACGACAGGGACACTAACAGCCAACTCATCGTTAATAAATTTAGGTGGCAGTTTTGCCCCAACTACTTTTAATGCAAATACAGGTACTGTCGATTTTAATGGCTCTGCTGCACAAACAATCCCTGTTTCAACATACAATTTCAATAACATACAGGTCGATAATACCAATACAAATGGTGCAACTTTTGATGCAGCGGTGAGTGCAACCAACATTACCGGTAGCATTAATGTGACCAGTGGTTCGTTAAATACAGGAAACTATGCAGTTGTGCTAGCTCCTTCAAGGGGTATTACGGTTGCTTTAGGAGCAACCTTTGATGCAGGTACCACCTCTATCAAATTTGGAACAACACCTCTGGCAGCTGTGATTAATGGTATTTTCCAAACTGCTAATACAACAGGTTTTTCTGGAGCTGCTGGTGCTGCTATAAGTAGCACAAATGCCCCAACCATAACACTTGGGGCTTCTTCTACCATAGAATATACAGTTCTTACAGGAGGGCAAACTGTTACCGGGAGGACCTACAGTAATTTGATGTTGGATAATACCAGTGGCACTAACACTGCCGGCGATGGTGCCCCCGGCAGCCGAACGGACATCGCAA
>CAYZNC010000521.1:0-3871 GCA_964478555.1 uncultured Bacteroidales bacterium
CAAAGTCTGGTGGACCTTTATCCAAAAGAAGAATGGAAACGAAAAATATCGCAGGATGAACTGATCGATGAAATGGACAAGCGCTTAAAAGCATTGCCCGGCATAGATTACAACTATTCGCAACCTATCCGGGATAATGTGGAAGAATCTGTGGCGGGTATTAACTGCTCCAATGCCGTAAAAATATTCGGCGATGACCTGATCAAACTTGATTCCATGGCCAACATTGTGGTAACAGCGCTCAGCAACGTTCGTGGAGTGAAGGATCTGGGAGTTTTGCGAAATATTGGGCAACCGGAATTACGCATCGTATTGAACGAGCAAAAAATGGCCGCTTACGGCGTTCAAAAAGGCGATGCACAAGCGGTTATCGAAATGGCTATTGGGGGTAAAGCCGTAACCCAACTTTATGAAGGTGAGAAAAAATTTGATATCCGCATCCGGTATCCGCTAGAATTCAGGAAAGACGAGCAAAATATTGAAAACCTGAAAGTGCCTACCGTGCGTGATACTAAGATTCCTTTGAAGGAAATAGCCGATATTTATACATCCACGGGCTCGGCATTTATTTACAGAGACTTGAACAAAAGGTTGATCGGGGTTAAATTCTCCGTGAGGGAACGCGATTTGGGAAGTACCATTAAAGAAGCACAGGCTAAATTGGATGAAACACTGAAACTACCCAAAGGTTATTCTGTCGGTTGGGTAGGGGAATTCGAAAGCCAGGTTAGGGCGTCAAAGCGGCTTGGACAAGTGGTACCCATCTGCTTGGTTGCCATATTCGTTCTTTTGTTTATTACCTTTGGAAATGCCAGGGATGCGGGGCTGGTGCTCACAAATGTTCCTTTTGCCCTGATAGGAGGCATCCTGGCATTACATATCACCGGAACAATCTTTGGAATTTCAGCAGGCGTCGGTTTTATCGCACTTTTCGGGATATGCATTCAAAATGGTGTCATATTAATTTCGGTTTTCAAGAAAAACCTGGAGGCTAAAATGAACTTTGACGCTGCCATCCGTCAGGGTGTTCAAACACGTATCCGGCCTGTTATCATGACAGCTTTAATGGCAGCCATCGGTTTATTGCCAGCTGCCATGTCGCACGGCATTGGTTCGGAAACGCAACGTCCTTTGGCTATTGTAGTCATCGGAGGACTTGTAACGGCAACAATTCTTACGCTCTTCATTTTTCCTATTATTTTCAAAGGAGTATACCGGTACAAAGTGAAAGGTTTATCCGACTAATAAAGAATTCGAAAATGGTTAAGAGCATGATTTGTAAAATCCGTATCTTTGTAAGGATCAGACAAAATCTTTACAAAATTTGAAAAAGGTATGCCAAAAATTCTTGTAATTGAAGACGAAGTTCATGTTTCCTCTTTCATAAAAAAAGGGCTTGAAGAAGATGGCCATTTTGTTGACGTTGCTTATGATGGGGAAACCGGGTTAAAGCTCGCATGCAACGGGGAGCATGATGTCATCATTTTAGACGTTATTCTGCCAGTTATGAATGGTTTGGAAATATGCCGGAAAGTCCGTGAGAGAGAGGGTTATGCCATTCCAATAATTATGCTTACGGCCCTTGAATCTTCTGAAGATATCGTTAATGGCTTGAATATTGGGGCTGATGATTATCTGGTAAAGCCATTTAAATTTAAAGAATTGTTAGCCAGAATAAATGCTGTGTTGCGTCGCAAGAGATTGGGTAATGCCTCGAAATGTTACAAAATTGCTGATGTGGAGATGGACATCGAAACAATGTCGGTAAAAAGAGCTGGTAACCCCATTGAATTAACCGCAAAAGAATTCCGGTTACTTGAATTTTTCATGGCCAATCAAAAGCGTGTTCTTTCCAGGACCACGATCCTTGAGAATGTTTGGGATACCAATCACGATTTGGGCACCAATATTGTTGAGGTTTATGTTAAGTATTTAAGGGACAAAATAGACAAAAACTTCAGTACAAAGTTAATCCATACCGTTATTGGAATGGGTTACGTATTTAAAGACGAATGAAATGAAGATACGACGTAAAATAGCGCTCATCTTTACTGCACTTACCATGCTTGTTATCTTTTTTGCTTTTGCCTTTATTTATTTCTTGTCGGCAAAATCTAATGAAATTGATTTTTATACCCGTTTAGAAGAAAAAGTCACCCTTACAGCATGGAAATATTTTGAACAGGATGAAATGAGCAAGCAGGTTTACGAAAAAGTGATTAACAAATATTTACGTAGCATGCCTGAAGCCGAGGAAATTATCCTGAATACGGATAAACCACGTTTAGTAGGAGACTCACTGTTAAAAATACTTCCATCCCAAAATTTAGCACAAAAAATTCAAAAGGGAGAAAAAATAAAATTCCGGATCCATGATAAGCAAGGCATTGGCATTTATTATCCCGACAACCAGGGTAATTTTATTGTTATAGTGATGGCGATAGATAAGGAGGGAATACGCAAACAGCAAAGCCTTGCCAAAATTTTACTGGGTATTTTTTTAGGGAGCATCATTTTTATTTTTTTTATGGGTCAGCTGTATGCCAGACGTGTACTAGCCCCTGTAGTAAACATTATTAGAAACGTCAGAAAAATAAATGCTACTAATCTAACTCTGCGGTTAAAGGAGAAAAAGGGGAACGATGAATTAGCGGAACTTACCAGAATGTTTAACCAAATGCTGGAGCGGTTGGACAACTCGTTTACCATGCAAAAGAGATTTATCAGTAATGCATCGCACGAGCTTAAAAATCCGTTAACGGCCATCTTGGGTGAAGCGGAAGTTACTTTAAGCAAATCCAGAAAAGGGCCAGAGTACATAAAAGCGCTCAATAATATCCAAACCGAAGCGGACCGTTTGAACATGCTTACAAAAAACCTATTGCACCTTGCCAAGGTCGATTTTGATCTTTCAGGGATGGCCCAGCAGAAAATAGACGTGAGTCAGTTAATTAACGAAATAAAAGAAGAATTTGACAAAACAGATTTTAAAGACCGAATAGAAATTCATAGTTCAGGTTCCTTTACAATTGCAGGTAATCACGATCTGTTACAAATCGCCATCAAGAACCTTCTTGATAATGCCTGTAAGTTTTCACAAAACCAAAAGGTAATGGTTAACTTAATAGCTACAAATGATGTAAGTGTAATTGAAATAATCGACCTCGGGATTGGTATTCCTGAAAACGAGTCTAAAAATCTTTGCCAACCCTTTTTCCGGGCAAGTAATGCCTTTTCCTTCAAAGGTTCTGGTATAGGTCTTTCATTAGCAGATAAAATTATCAAATTACATGAGGGGCACATTGACATTGTCTCTAGTTCCTGTATAGGGACTACCGTTAAAATTTATTTTAACTTTCTAATTCCAAACTATTAGGTTAAATAATTATGTACAAAGTAAATAGTGAAAAATAAATTGGAATGATTAGGCTTCATTTGATAAATACTTTCATTTTAAAAATTGTTACCTGTTTGGCAATAACACTCCTTACGAGCAATGCTGCATTAGGAGAAACGGACAAATTAATTAATGGGGATAGTACAGTTATCAGGCAAAAAGATATAGTTGATTTTTTGGACAACAATTTTAAAATCCATTTACGTAGAGACAGTTCAAAACTCAAAGGTAACAGACCTTTTTTTTCAATCATACCTGTTGCAGGTTATTCCTTGCAATCGGGGCTTACGGGCGCTTTGGTGACAAATACGTCCTTTTACACAGATACCAGTAAAGATAAATTCTCTAATGTCCTGTTAAGTGGCTATTATTCAGAATACCATCAGTATTGGTTTATCTGTAATACCAATATATTTTTTGATAAAATTCACTTGTTTGGCGACACCCGGTACTATAAATTTCCTACTAATACTT
>CAYZNC010000522.1:0-3861 GCA_964478555.1 uncultured Bacteroidales bacterium
CGGTTTTTTGGTCTTGCCCTGACATGATGGTAGCTTTTAAAATTAATATACTGATCAGTAGCAACTTAACTTCGTTCATTAATAACCATTTGAAAATAAATACAAAAATAAATTTTGATGGCAACATTTAGCATAGTAAAATTAACATTTCCTTTCAAACTTTCACAGGTGAACAACCACAATTTCAAATTGAAAATATTCTGTTGATAGACTATAACATATCTCTTATACTGCATAAATATTACTTTCAAATCCTCTATTAATTGAAGTTATTAAAAATTATTTGTATCTTTTCTGCTTCATTCAAGTTTAGGTTTTAATTTTTCTTTATGTCTTATGCACAAGCTTAAAATTTTTCTCGGATATTTTTTAACCGTTATTATTGTTCTTCTTGTTGTAGCTTATTACGTTTTATTACATTTTAATCATATAGCCCTGCCGGATTATAATAAAAACATTAATCTGAAAGGATTGAAGGGAAAAGTGGAGGTTTACCGGGATGCCTACGCAATTCCCCATGTTTACGCTGAAAATGAAGAGGATCTGTATAGGGTAGTTGGTTATTTAATGGCACAAGATCGTTTATGGCAAATGGACTTATTGAGAAGGCTTACCCTGGGCAAGCTGTCCGAAATTTTTGGGAACGACCTCCTGAAAACGGATATTCTCATGAGATCGTTGCAAATTCCACAAAAGTCTAAGATGGTTATGGCGCAATGCTCTCCGCAATTAATCAAGGCGCTCGAAGCATATACCAACGGTGTAAATCAATACATAGCGCAAAGTAAGCACCGGCTTCCTATTGAGTTTGTTATTTTGGGCTACAAACCCGAACCATGGGAAATTGAGCATTCTATTAATTTCATTAGTTATATGGCATGGGATTTAAACGGGTGTTGGAATTCGGAAATAGTACTGCATAAGTTAGTATCGAAATTGACCAAGGCCCAATTAACTGATTTAATTCCTAATAACGATAGCGTTAAATCAACCATATATAATACTCAGGATAAATTTTCCAATATAGATTGGCGATCAGTATTAATGGACGCTTCGTCTAAAATAGAAGATTTGGGTTTGCAGGTATTTCATGGATCCAATAATTGGGTTGTAGCAGGTAGCAAAACGGTTTCCGGGAAACCCATACTTGCCAATGATATGCATTTAAGATTTTCCGTTCCTGGTATTTGGTACCAAATACACGAGATAATACCGGGAAAGCTCAATGTTACAGGTGTTGCTTTGCCGGGTCAGCCTTTTGTAATTTCCGGACATAATGATAGTATTGCTTGGGGGCTCACCAATGTGATGAATGATGATATCGATTTTTATCGCGAAACAATTAATCCCACTGATAGTCTGAAATACCGTTTTAATGGTGAATGGAAAAATATGGTTGTTAAACCCGAAAGTTTCGTAGTTAAAGGTCGTGGTAAGATAAATATCAACTTGAAGTTTACACACCGGGGACCTGTTATTTCCAGCTTAAAAAACGTAAAGGGTGAAGTTATTTCTATGCGTTGGATGGGCAATGAAATGAGCAATGAAATGCGATCCATTTATCTTTTGAACAGGGCCTCTAACTGGAGTGGCTTTTGTGATGCATTAAAAACTTTTAAGGCGGTTAGTCAGAATGCAGCTTATGCAGACATAAAAGGTAATATTGGTATGTACTGTTGTGCTGGCATACCAATTAGACACGGAAGCCCAATAGCGGTTTTGCCCGGCGATACGGATGCTTATGATTGGCAAGGCACAGTCCTTTTTGAAGAGCTTCCTCATAAATATAATCCACCAGAAGGATTTGCTGCGTCCGCCAATAATAGAACTATTGATTCATCCTATCCCTACTATATCAGCTACTGGTTCGATTTACCCTATCGGTATAATCGTATCCGTGAAATGCTGAGCACGGATAAAAAGTTAAGCGTTAATGATATTTCAGCTGTTCAAACCGATTTTACTTCTGATCTGTCAGCATATTACATTCCTGCGTTGGTTGAAATCATGAAAACGCAGAAGAATTTGACACCCACTGCTAAAATAGCATTAACTGAGTTGAAAAACTGGGATAACAAATATATTGCAAAAAGTCATGAAGCCGCCATTTTTGAGGTGTTTTATAACCGTTTCGTTGAAAATGTGTTAAAGGATGAAATGGGAGATACTATATTTAAAGAATTTTTGGTTGATAAAATATTAGTTCGAAATACTATTCAAAATATATGGCGCAATAAGTCTTCCATATTATGCGATGATGTAAACACAAAGGATAAAGTAGAAACTTTTGCCGATATGGTTGTAAAATCATTTGATGAATCGCTGGAGTATCTTGAAAAAAGGTGTGGTCATCATATGGAAAATTGGGAGTGGGGGAAAATCCACACATTTACGCTGGAACATCCGTTGGGAAGTGTTAAAATTCTAAATCTGATATTTAGATTTAACCGGGGACCATACGAGGTTGGAGGTTCTTTTCACACCATTGCTCCTTATAGCTACCAGTATACTCAACCATTTAAAGTAAATTCAGGAGCTTCACAACGTCATATTTACGACATTTCGAATTGGGATAATTCCTTAAGCGTCACGCCTACAGGGAACAGCGGAATCTCATCAAGTAATCATTTCTGCGATCAAACGTCATTGTACTTATCGGGCCTCTACCATTCAGATTTTTTTTCAGACGAGGCTGTTAAAAAAAATTACAAGTATAAGGCTGTGTATTCTTCAGAAAAATAGTTGAATCTATTTCAGGTTATCATGAACACGACATGACATTATTTGTTTAAATAGTGTTAAATGTCATGTTGTTAATTGGAATTTATTTTTTCCTTCCAGCTATCGCTGAATTAAGTTGGCATTTAATTAAATGTAATCTCTGCTTACCTAAACCAAACCTCTAAAAACAATATCACTAAGGAAATCAGTAAAGTGGATTTACAATTTGATTATTAAAAAGTTGAACTATGATTGAATTCGTTAAACAAAAGAGGTTTCTAATTGCGATTTTATTATGTGTATTATCGATTCCGTTGGTTACGGCTCAGGGCAAACTTAAAGCTGGCTTTGACAGGGATGAATATATCGATCTGATAAAAATAGCTTACCAGCACATGGATACGGCGAAAAACATACCGCCTCCCCCTGTAGGGTATCATCTGCTTTTTCGTTCGCAGAATGTTGGACTTATGAATCGATGGGATTTCTGGTTGCGTGATGACTCGGTTGGCATTATCAGTCTTCGGGCTACCGTGCCTAAAACTGAGTCGTGGCTTGAAAATTTTTATTCTCCCATGGTTTCTGCTACAGGATCCATTTGTTTAAATGATTCCACAACTTTTAAATATAAATTTGCATCTGATCCGCGAGCAGCTGTTCATTTGGGATGGACCTTGGGTATTGGGTATATGTCACCATCCATTATTAAGATTATAAATGAGTATTATGCCAAAGGCGTTAAGGAATACGTGATTATGGGACATAGCCAGGGTGGTGCCCTTGCATTCTTATTACGATCATATTTGGGATACCTCGATGACTCGATAATTCCTAAAGATATTCGCTTCAAAACATATTGCAGTGCACCACCCAAACCGGGGAATATGTTCTACGCCTATGATTTTGATTACTTAAACAGGGGAAGTTGGGGTTTACGAGTTGTTAATATGATCGACTGGGTGCCTGAAACTCCTTTTTCAATACAAACGTTGATTGACATGAATAAACCCAATGCATTTACGGATAAGGAAGGGTTAAAAAGACAGAAGTTCTATGTAAGGTGGTATTTTCATTATGTATTCAATCGTTTAAACAGAGGGAATCAGAAAGTTTTGGACAATTATATGAAATATTTCGGAA
>CAYZNC010000523.1:0-3846 GCA_964478555.1 uncultured Bacteroidales bacterium
TAGGTACTGGCTATTTTGTTGATATAGACCCGCCCATTCTTTATAGAAATATTGAACGGGGCTCCATTTAATGCCTGCTATATCTATTCCAAACTGCATTCCGTGGGTATGACCTGATAAGGTAAGGTCAATGTTTGGGTAATTTTTAATTACTTCTTTTTTCCAAAGCGATGGGTCATGCGAAAGCAAAATATTTACACTGCTGTAATGGATATTTTCAGTAGCTTTTTTCAAACTTCCATAACTAATTAAACCGTGTGAACGATAATTCTGAACACCTATTATAGTTAGGTGCTCCCCGTTTTGATCAATTGTGCGATGCTCATCCCAAAGCAAATCCCATCCCAGCTTTTTTTGGACTTCCTTAAGCTTTTGGATATTATTTTGTTTGGCTTCCATATTTTGCCAGCTTGCATGGTCACCATAATCATGATTTCCAAATATAGAGAATACCCCATATTTGGCTTCAATCCGCCCTAAAATATCCATATAAGGTAATACTTCCTGATATTTGCCATTAACCAAATCACCTGTAAAAAAAAGAATATCTGCTTTTTGTTCATTAATCAGTTTTACAGCTTTGGTAAGCGGTTTTGAATTTAAAAAACTTCCGGCGTGTAAATCAGAAATCTGGACTATTTTGAAACCATCAAATGAACCGGGTAAATTGGGTAAAATTAGTTTCAATCTTCTCACCCGATATTTATAGGTATTAAATAGCATACCATATATCATGGTGAAGAATAGCAATGAAGCAGCAATCAACCCCACCTTAATAATAAATTCGGGGTTTTGCGTTAAAGCTTGAAGCCCGGATTTTGAAAACAGATGAAAAATTTTCATGAATACCCATTGGAAAAGAATGACTACATCATCGGTTAGGACAAAAATGTCCAAAACAAGTTTTGAAGCAATAATTATAAATAGAATTGAAATACTATAGGTGCTGAAATATTTATTCCATCCCGACCAATTGGTAAATTGCGCAAACAATATCAGAGCATAGCAGAAAAGTGAAACAGTCCAATAAGAATAATTTACCCAATGTATGGTTGAAAATGAATAATTTTTAGTTAAAACGTAAAACCCCTGAAACGCAACTAAATCAATTATTAAAAAAATAGACAGAAAAATAATAATACGAAACTTTAACATAATTTCTATTAAAAATCTATATCTCACATGATTTATTCAATCCTGAGTGGGTTTTATTTGACCCGTTATAATGATAGCTTGAACTGGTTATTTATTTTAATTCCGCTATAAAACGTGCTTTTGGGGTTCGTACTTTTTTCAGGTTTACCAACCAATCGTTTTCGGCATCCCTATAGCCAAGCGCAAGCAATATAACACTTCGCACGCCCTTTTCTTTAAGGTTTAACAATTTGTCTAAAGCGGCATTGTCAAAACCTCCCATGGGGGTTGAATCAACCTTTAATTCAGAAGCGGCCGCTATTGCTATGCCAAAACTAATATATGCCTGGTATGCTGCATGCGTAAAATTTTGTTCGGCTGAAGAAGAACTGAACCGGCTTGTTAACCTGTTTTTGTAATCATCCATTGAATCAACAGGCACCCCGCGCTCTGAAACTGTTCTTGAAAAAACTTCATTGATACGTTCTTTTGTAAAATTATCCCATGCTGCAAAAATTAGCAAATGCGAACAGTCTGTAATTTGCGACTGATTATTGGCAATTGGTTTAATTTTTTCTTTTAGCCCGGAACTGGTTACCACAATAATTTCAAATGGTTGCAAGCCTGATGACGAGGGAGCTAAGTGGGCTGCTTCTAATATTGCATTTACATTATCCTGCGAAACGGCCTGGCCGTTCATTTTTTTGGTGGCATATCGCCACTTTAAAGCATTTATTAATTCCATATATTCTAATTTTTAAGCATTAAACATTTGTTGGCTGAACACTCGCTAATAAAGTTGAGAAATTGTGCATTTTTTTACCAATGGCTATTCATTTGATGAA
Organism: uncultured Bacteroidales bacterium; assembly: GCA_964478555.1. Classification (GTDB taxonomy): domain Bacteria; phylum Bacteroidota; class Bacteroidia; order Bacteroidales; family JAAUTT01; genus JAAUTT01. Next base: position 1,980 of record CAYZNC010000523.1, read on the forward strand.
AACTTTGCTAATACGTTCATTTGATAATTTTTTGAATATTGATTTAAAAACTGTTGTCAGGCAGGTTCAAAAATGGCCTTCACATTTTTTAGCTCCTCGATAATCGCTATGGACTGGGGACAATGTGTTTCGCACTGGCCACATTCGATGCAACCGGAAGCCCGTTGTTCTGGCTGCAACATACGGTGATACATTTCTTCCTTGCCAAACATATAATAGTTGTTATAAAAAGTAAAACAACCCGGGATATTTACACCTGACGGGCAGGGCATACAATAGCTACATGCTGTACAATTTACTTTTATTCTTTGCCTGTAAATATTCTTAACCTCCTCAATGACATAGCTCTCTTCGCATGTAAAAGAGTTTTCTATAGCAGTCTGAGCTATTTTTATATTTTCAACCACCTGTTCCATGCTATTCATGCCGCTTAACAGTAAAGATACTTCCGGATGATCCCATACCCACCTCAAAGCCCATTCGGCAGGAGTCCTTTTCGGATTTGCATTATTAAAAGCATTTTGAACTTCCTCCGGAAGATTAGCAGCAAGCTTACCACCTCTGAGAGGTTCCATAATAGTTAAACCCAGTCCCTTATTTGCGGCATAGTCCAGGCCTTTTCTTCCCGCCTGAAATTCCTCATCCAAATAATTGTATTGTATTTGACAGAATGACCAATCATATCCATCTACAATCGCATTAAAATTCTCCTGCGTATCGTGGTAAGAAAAACCGGCATGCTTAATCCGGCCATCCCGGATTGCCTGGTCTAAAAACTCAGCAATACCAGCTTCTTTGACATTTTTCCATAGCGTGCTGTTTAAAGCATGAACAAGGTAAAAATCGATAGTGCTAGTTTCCAGACGTTCTAATTGTTCGTTTAAATATTTATCCATATCTGCCCGGGTTTTGATCAACCAACTAGGAAGTTTAGTAGCGATTTTTACTTTTTCCCGATAACCATTTTTTAGTACCTTGCCAACAAAAGGTTCACTTTGTCCTCCCGAACCCATTCCTTTGCCGTGATAGGGATAAGCTGTGTCAATGTAGTTTACTCCTTCATCGATGGCATATCGGATAAGTTTAGTTGACGATTCCTCATCAATTTTCGATGGATCACCTCCTGGCAAAAGTGGAAGCCGCATGCATCCGAAACCAAGAATGGAAACCATTTCATTCGTTTTGCCAAATTTTCGATAAAGCATATTCATTCTCCCTTTCATAAATTAATTAGTTCAACCAATGCCATTTCAGCAACATCGAAATTATTTAATAATCCCCATTCGTTCGGTATATGCCGGCTTTTTATGGTTGTAATAGTCAATGAATGTATTTAACTCTATGCCATCTGATGGTGGGCAAATATAAACATAATCCCATTTTATTGTACGCCAAAACCTCTCAATAAAAATATTATCTGTTGCCCGCCCTTTGCCATCCATGCTTATAAGGTTACTTTCACCTTCTACGTACCTGGCGGAGTCTTCTCAAATTTATGCATTCAAACATTTTTTAAATTTTTTAGTAGGGTGAATTTTCTTAAGTGCGTATTTCTATAAAATGCAACTATTCTATATGAGCTTGCATAAAAAACGATCCAATTCAATCTTTATTAATTAATAGTGTTTAACTAAAAAATACATTATGAAAACAAGAAAATTTGAACATCTTTTAATTGTTGTTGCTATGTTCGGTCTTTTTATTAGCGGCTGTAACAAGGACAATAGTTCGCCATCAAACAATGGCATGGCCAATCAACAAATTGCCCAGGTGCAAAATTCCGATGTACAGGATGCCGTTGCCGATAAATCGGACCAGGACGCTGATAATACTATGGACGAACTTCAGTCAAACAACTACCAGGTTT
>CAYZNC010000524.1:0-3834 GCA_964478555.1 uncultured Bacteroidales bacterium
AATAAATGCTAAAAAAATCCAGATTTATAATTCACCCAGTCATCTGAGAAGTAAAGAAACAAAAGCAATTTTAACTAGTGACATGATGTTAACCGGAAATACTTTGGCTCCGGTTTTAAAGGGCAACATTCAGATAGAAGAAGGATCGAAATTGTATTATGAAATGACAAAACAAGGGGGCGATTTTTCAGAAAATGGTATTATCGTGTTCACAAAAAAACAAAACCAGACTGCTCCTCCTCCTTCCTCTTTTATGCAAAATCTTAACCTTACAGCCAATATCACGCTTGCTAAGGATATCCCCATTACTATTATCACTAATCCTGCAAAAGGAGAAAGTGTGAATATAAAAACCGGAGGAACCTTTACGTATTCTCAATTACCACTTCAATCTCCCAGGCTAACAGGGAAAACTGACATTACCAGTGGACAATATATCATGAACCTGACCGGTCTAAAAAAGACTTTCGTGATCGCCTCTGGTAACAGTATCACATGGAGCGGAGACATCGCAAACCCTGAATTCAATATACGTGCTTATCATGAGGTGCGGGCTTCGCCTCTTCCAATTTTAAACCAATTGCAAGGCGCATCAAACAATGAGTCTCCCCAAAATTCGAGTCCTATACCTTTTGATGTTTATGTTAATTTTAAAGGAATATTATCTTCTATGGAGTTCAATTTCAGCATTGCACTACCGGATGAATATCAAAATGCTGCTGATGGAATGGTAGCATCCCGTCTTCAGCAAATCAATACCGATCCGTCTGATGTCAATGTGCAAGCATTGTCTTTGTTGTTATTCGGCACATTTGATCCGACAAACCTTACGAACATTATCCAGGGTGCAAATGGCACTAATATACTTATATCCAATGCGCTGAATCAATTTGCAACAGAAGAAATAAAATTTGTGAATCTTCATTTTGACCTTGAATCATATGACAACTCCGGAGACAATAACATTCAGAATGCCCGCACAGAATTAAAAACAGAAGCCTCCCGGAAATTCTTCGATGAGCGATTTGATGCTAAAGCAGGTGCTGGTATAGTTTTGCAAGGCGACCCAAAAGAACAATCACAACAAGGTTTAAATAGAGTCACTCCCACTTTTAATCTGCAATATACTTTTAATAAGCAGCGTAGTTTAAGTATCAAAACATTCCGTCAGGATGATTATAAAGGACTGGTGGAGGGGAAAGTTATAAGTAACGGGGCTGGTATAGTATTTCAAAAAGATTACGACCACATATTCAAAAAAAAATCAAAAAAACAAAAAGTGAAAAAAATAAAATACGCCGTTAAATAAATGAAAAGTGAAGTAACCTCAAGCTCATCCGATAGTGTAAATAAAATAGCTCAATTGCCGTCTGCTTCAATTTTCATTTTGTTCAATTTATGGGGTGTAAAAAAATCAAGGCTACTATTTATTATTCTTGCTCCATTCCTATTGAATTCCTGCATTACATCCTGGGTTTTAAAAAATAATGAAAACCTTTATAATGGTGCTTCAATACAACTTGAAAGTGATACCACAATTGAAAAGAAAGGGACTTTAAAAGGAGAAATGGCCGACGGTTTATATCCTTTAACTAATAGAAAGACTTTAGGTATGCCGCTTCGGATGTGGGTTTATCAAATTTTAGGAGAACCCCGCAAAAAGGGAGGCTTACGATATTATCTCAAATATACCTACGGAGAGCCGCCAGTATTGATTTCAGATGTACCGGTGGAGAATGTAAAAGAGTCTCTTCAAAATGTTCTGAAAGCCAACGGATTTTTAGATGCTAAAGTTACCGCTGAATCGTATCCGTTATGGTGGAACAAGAATCGCATAAAAATCAATTATACCGGCCATTTAAATACACCCTACTATTTAGGAAAAATTACCAATGAAATAAGTGACAGTAATATCATGAAGGTTCTCCGGCATGAACGAGAAAAAACATTGCTACATTCCGGCGATCGTTACAGTCTGAACAATCTCAAGCTCGAACGAAAACAGATAGACGATACCCTTAAAAGTTACGGTTATTTTTATTTTTCCCCTGACTTTATAATTTTCACCGGCGACTCTACGGTGGATGGCAAAAAGATTAATCTTTCCATGCAGATTCGTTCTGATCTTGATTCTGAATATCTAAAGCCATGGTATATTAACAATGTACTTGTAACGGAAAAATCTCTTGAAGATTCATTGGTTTCGGATACGGTGAATATTCAGGGCGTTGATTTCACAGGAAGAACTGATTTCCGTATCAAATTATTACGAAGATACATTCTGTTTAAAAAAGGAGATTTAATCGTGTATGACAATTACAACGCTACCAACAAAAATATTTCATCGCTGGGAACCTTCAAATTTGCCGATATTGACTTTAAGCCGGACACCATTACTCCCAATCAATTGAATGTAAATATAAATCTGCTGTCAGGTAAAAGCAAAACATTTCAAGCTGAAGTGGACATTGTAAGTACATCCACAAACTTTATAGGCCCCGCAATTATACTGAGCCATACCAATCACAATCTTTGGCATGGTGGAGAACAATTAACATTTAAATTAGGAGGAAGCATAGAAGGCTGGTTAAAAGCAACTGATGCAGGTAAAACATTAGGAAATTACAATTACGAAATTAACAACACGGATGAACTAAACATTCCTCGTTTTTTGCTCATCAACCAGGCTCTTTTCCCCCCGCACTTTATTCCTTATACTAATTTCACACTTCAATTTCGTCTTGAAAAACAGGTCCAATACTATGATATGTCTGTTTTTCGCACAAGCTTTGGCTATCGCTGGAACGAAAACAATATCAAATATCACGAGCTTAATGTGGCAGATATCAGCTTTCAACACTTGTTTCAGACTACGCACACATTTGATAGTATGATTGTTAAAAACTCCCTGCTAAAAAGAAGTTTTGAAGATCAATTTATTATCGGAAGCAACTACACCTATCGGTATAGTTTACCTCAAACCGATCCGCGTCGTATTAAAACGGCATTTACCGGAAATATAGATGTAGCCGGAAATACGTTGTATGCGATTCAGAAACTCCTTGGTATCAAGCCTAATCCATTAGATTCAACATACCATGTCTTTGGAACCATTTTTTCACAGTACACAAAATTTACACTCGACTTTCGTAGTTATTTCAGTGTGGGACGAAGTGACAAAATTGCAATAAGGGCGCTTGCCGGTATCGGCATTCCTTTTGGCAATTCTACTATATTACCAAACTTGAAACAATATTTTATTGGAGGAGCCAACAGTATCAGAGCGTTTCAACCACGCACCGTTGGGCCCGGAAACTATTTACCGCCACCAGACAGTAGTCAAATCCTTGTGGATCAAACCGGAGATATACAATTGCAAGGTAATATTGAATACCGCCTACATATGTCAAAGATTTTAGAACTGGCATTATTTTTTGATGCTGGCAATATTTGGCTTGCTCGCAACGATCCTGCACGTCCCGGAGCTCAGTTTAGCTTTAATTCATTTTACAAACAGCTGGCAGAAGGCTGGGGATTTGGCGTTCGTTATCTTAACCAATACTTTATCATACGCGTTGACGTTGGGTATCCCTTAAAATTACCAGGAGAGTCCGCAAAAGTTGGCAATTGGAAGCAGGCTTTAATTAATCTTGCTATCGGATACCCATTTTAGTATTAATGCCTAACCCCAACCCCCCAAAGTCGGATAGGCTCTATACTGAAGAGAGAGTGTGTGTATGTATGGACTCTGCTCAAAGGGCTGATGCAGTTACATATCAATAAGAATGTTTAAGAAGTCAGAATCCCCTCCTATTTTTGAGGCTGTGTAAAAAT
>CAYZNC010000525.1:0-3793 GCA_964478555.1 uncultured Bacteroidales bacterium
AAAATACATTTTACCACAAAGGCGCTCTAAGGGATGCACCAAGTCACTCAAAGGACTTTTTAGACAGCCTCATTCGACGGGGTTTGGTGGTCGAAATCGTACTCGAAGCTTCGTATAATTCATTGGCCCATTCTTCGAGAGCCGCAGGTTCCTGTAATTTGTGGCCTCTCTTGTGCAACTCGTAGACCCTTATTTCTACCATACTGTCACCCCTATCGGGGTTTGGTTTAAAGCATGATAATCTAAAGCAACAGTTTTAAAATACATGGTTCGTGTAATTCGTGGACCCCTTTTTATATAATTTAGGGACCCCTTCTTCTCGAATAATTCGTGGTCCCCCCTTCTTTTTTCGTGTCCCCTTTTTTATAACCTTCAAAAATTATTATATTTAAACATTCCACCATTGGTGGATTAACGTATTTTCAACCATATGAAATTTTCCATCATTACAGCCGTTTACAATAACCGGAATGAAATTTCGAATGCCATTGATTCTGTCCTTTCGCAAACGTACAAGGATATCGAATATATAGTTGTTGATGGTGGCTCAACGGATGGCACCCGGGAGGTTATTGCCACTTATGGCGACCGGATTGCCAGGTTTATCACCGAACCTGATAAGGGGATTTACGATGCCCTGAACAAGGGACTTTCACTGGCCACTGGCAATGTTGCGGGCATCCTGCATTCCGATGATATGTTTGCCAGTAGTTCCACCATTGAGAAGATCGCACGGATTTTTGAGCAGTCGGGTTGCGATGCAGTCTATGGCGACCTTCTGTATGTATCTAAAATGGACACTTCCAAAATAATTCGTAACTGGAAAAGTAAACCGTTTGATGTGAGAAACTTTCGTCATGGCTGGATGCCACCACATCCCACCCTTTTCATGAAGCGAAAGGTTTATGATGAATTCGGATTGTTCGATCTGCATTACCGTATTGCGGCAGATTACGATTTAATGCTTCGCACGCTGGGGACGGGAAAGCTTGTGTGCAAATACCTTCCTGAAGTGATCACGCGCATGCGCGTGGGAGGAGCCTCTAATAAAAGCCTTAAAAATATATGGCTGAAAACTTATGAGGATTGGCAAGCGTTGCGGAAGAACAAAATGGGAGGTTTGTACACGTTGTTTATGAAAAACGCAACGAAGTTGAAGCAGTTTATGTAGTTACACCGCAATCACTTCTTTTATTTCCGGTATTTCCTTTTTTAAAGCTTGTTCAACGCCAGCTTTCAACGTTTGCGCACTGAAAGGGCAATCGCTGCACGCACCCATAAGTTTGACCTTTACCACATTTTCGTCGGTGATTTCAATAACTTCCATATCACCGCCGTCGGACTGCAAAAAGGGTCGTAGCTGATCGATAATTTTATTGATCTTATCCAACATATCTTTATTTTTTATATCTGACATAATTCAAGCTCAATTAGTTTGTTACTTCATTTCTTATACGGTACACCAGAGGAATGATTCATGTTTAGTGTGCTTTTTCTTTCCCCATGATTATCTGAACCCTTCTTGTGGGATCGAGGACGGAATTCCGTTTTTTAACTTCTGCCATAAACCGCTCCGCAAGATTCTTAAAGGCCGCCCCGGTAACTGAATTTTCCTCCAGCGCTGAGGGTGTTCCCTTATCGCCATTTTCACAAATACTTTGTACAATAGGTATTTCTCCTAGTAAAGGAATATTCATTTCTTCAGCAAGCCTTTTGCAACCTTCCTTGCCAAAGAGATAGTACTTGTTGTTTGGCAATTCCTCCGGCGTAAACCACGCCATATTTTCCACCAATCCCAGAACCGGAACATTAATTTTTTCGCCTCTGAACATGTTGATACCTTTAATAGCATCAGCCAATGCTACATCTTGCGGTGTACTCACAATCACAACTCCGGTTATAGCCATTTCCTGAACAATGGTAAGATGAATATCGCCTGTACCCGGGGGCAAATCTATTAACAAATAATCCAATTCGCCCCAATCACCCTGATGTATGAGTTGTTTCAATGCGTTGGTTGCCATAGGCCCGCGCCATACCAAGGCGTCTTCGGGGCGAACAAAAAAACCAACCGATATCAGTTTAACCCCATAACAGAGTAAGGGGACAATAAATTCTTGGCCGTTTGAGTGTCGAGCCTCAAGGTGGGCATCTTCTGCATTAAACATTTTGGGTACCGAGGGACCGTATACGTCGGCATCTATTAGGCCCACTTTTGCGCCCAGTTTTGCAAGGGCTACCGCTAAATTTGATGCGATGGTTGATTTCCCAACGCCTCCTTTACCGGATGCTATGGCTATGATATTTTTTACTTTGGCAAGCGTGTTTTCTTTTGCATCAATGGTTTGAACGCTTTTGATCCTGATCTCTCCCAGTTCCACATCGGGTCCTAATTTAGATTGCAAAGCAGCCCTGCTTGCCTTTTGAATGGAACCCACCAAAGGGTCCGTCGATTTTTGAAAAGTAAGCGCAAAGGATACTTTGTTGCCTTCAACCGCTATGTCACTCACCATATTCAGTGAGACTATGTCATTCCCAAAAGCAGGATGCTTAACCTGCGACAAGGCCTCCATGACCTGATCGATACTAAGACTCATATTAAGACTGATTCTAAATTAGTTTGTAAATATACTAAACAAGTAATAGGAAACAAGATGTTAAGAAGCATTTATTTGTGGAGGAGTTAGTAATAAAACGATGTAGGGGGGAAATTGTTCAAAATTGCAATTCAATGCCGGAGGTATTGCATGTTTATAGAAACGGATGAGTGTGTGGTATACGACCCCGGCTGGGGTCGTAGAATTTCTCCAATCAAATTTTTTCTATAAACATATAAACCCGCTGGGTTTAAAGATATCATGGGATAATCCAACAAATTTAGCCATCAACAAGGTTTATAGTCGTTTAGGATTTGGAAAATACAATTTGATGTATGAAATTGCAATTCGATAACTTCGGAATTTAAATAAATTAATAATAATCATATGGCTGATACTTATACCCAAATCTATATCCAAATCGTTTTTGCGGTACAGAACCGCAATGCTCTTATACAACCATCATGGGAAGAAGAACTTTATAAATACATTACTGGTATTGTACAAAATAAAGGGCAAAAAATACTTGTTATAAATGGCACACACGATCATATTCATTTTTTTATAGGTATGAAACCAACTTGCTGTTTGTCTGACTTAGTGAGGGAAATTAAAAAATCGACCAATACTTTTATCAAAGAAAAATGTTTTGGCCCTTTTAATTTCCAATGGCAAGAAGGTTTTGGTGCATTTTCATACAGCCATTCTCAACTGACTGATGTGATTCAATATATTGCAAATCAAAAAGAACACCATAAAAAAAGGACGTTTAGAGAAGAGTACACATCTTTCCTAAATGCCTTTGAAATTGAATTTAAAAACGAATATTTATTTGAATGGATCGATTGAGTCTGTAATGAAATAAATTTTTACGATGGGTGTTGATTCAATGCCGGAGGTATTGCATGTTTATAGAAACGTGCGCGTGTTTGGTGTATGACCCCAGCCGGGGTCGAACTATTTCTCCCATTAAATTTCTTTCTATAAACATATAAACCCGCTGGGTTTAAAGACATATTCGTTGCCTTTTTAAATTTTTCTAATTGCAAAAAATAACAAAATGCTATACACAATTATAAATGGCGAAACAAACAGGATATTATCTTTTTCCTTTTTAATGATTTGCAGGAGTGTGGGTTTGTTTACTACCTCAACGTTTTGAATGCAACCCCCGCCACAAAGCATAGGATGCCAAG
>CAYZNC010000526.1:0-3790 GCA_964478555.1 uncultured Bacteroidales bacterium
GTCTAACTACTGGATTAAATGCTTCAATCCCAATTCCAAAAATCATTCATTTTGATTTTGTGCTTTGTCAGTTTTGTGATAAAGAAGAATTGGTACCATTCATAAAACCAAACTCTTCTACCAATGTTTGTGTACCAGTGCATTGCATTTCTGAGTCTTACTTCCTTATGAAAGAAAAGTCGTTTTAATGCACGAGGTCTTGTTTGCATAATTATTTCGATAAGTTTTACATATAATATTACAATACAAGGTTTTAAATTGGGTATTGAAATTACCTGATGTTTGTAATCCCACATCCTTTGGTCAGTTAAAATAATTTCTTTGTGTTTTACTTCCTCGAAATAAGGTGTCCATCGGTGTGGTGTTACATAAAGCAATTGAATTTGGTCCGGATCATAAAATAGTAGTTGCTTTAAACTGGTATAAAAATCTTTTGTTTTTTCTTCGCCAAAACCAACCACATACGTGGCCATGGACAAGATTTTATGTTTTCTCAAAAGTTGAATAGCTTCTTTATCTTTTGCAATGGAGCCTTGCTTTTTTATTTTCTTGAGAATAGGTTCGCTATAGTTTTCTATACCTAACAGAAATCGCTCAAATCCCGCTTTTTTGTAAAGATGTAAAAAGTCTGCATCTCTAACAATGTTGTCGGCTCTGATGGAACCAACTAAAGTTAAATTTAAGTTTTTTGCGATGAGTGCTTCCAGAAATTCTTTCCATACTTTTTGATTAGAAGATGGATTTTCGTCTGCAAAATTGATTACTTCAACACCATATTTCTTGTGTAGCATTTCAATTTCATCAGCAAGCAATTGAGGATCTTTGTGTCTCCATGTATTCCAAAACAAACGTTGTCCGCAATAGATACATGAATACGGGCAACCCCTTGAAAATTGTATAACTACAGCTTTTCGTTTACCCCAGTATGTATAGTTATAGCCATTCATTAATTCCCATCCTACACGGAAATCGTCAAGCCTCGTGATATTCTCGGCTGGTAAAGTTTTAGATGAGATGCCATTTAACTTGAAAGCTATACTTTTTACGTTTTCCGGAGGAGTACTTTTTTCAAGAGCAGTGATTAGGTTCACGGTAGTTTCTTCGCCTTCACCACATACAATATAATCAATTTGAGGATTATGTTGTAGAATTTCTTGCCAATGATAGGTGGGGAAAACACCCCCTATGATAATTTTAATGTTGGGATTTTCCTGACGGACTAGTTTTGTGATATCATTTATAATGGGTTGTGCTGAAGTAGAACCCGAATGACCTAGCATAATTGCGTCAGGATTCAAGGCGAGCGTCCTTACTACAATTTCATTATATGTTAACGGCCCAAATTCAGCGTCCAGCAATTTTACTTCATGCCCTGCGTCAATTAGCGGACCACCTATAGATAAAAGCCCCAAAGGCGGGAGATGCTCCATTGGGAGCCGGCTTCCAATGGATAAATGCGGTGGGTTTATGATCAGTATTTTCATAGGTAGGTTGTCTTAGCAATTATGTTCGATAAAATCACACGGTTTATTACTGGTTGATCGAGAAGCCAAAGCTAGAATAGATTTTGTGCTTCAATTTTTTAATAATTTTTTAACTTCATTTTTTAATGTATTTTCATCCCCCGAATTAATATTTACTAAATAAAAATGGTCTCCCTTTAGTGCCCGCCACCTCCAGTCTATTTGCCCGGAGGTGCGGTAGGTTCCATCATCGAACCACCACGCCGAATAAATAATATCGTTTCCTTTTTTAAGAATTCCCGTAAAAAATTCCTTCCCTTCAATTTTTTCTTTGTTTATCCGGCTAAACTGATAGCCACTGCCTATCCAACAAATCATCGGATTATGTTCTGCGCCATAAAAATGTTGCATAGGCTTTATGTAAATTAGAATTCCTGGTTTCTCAAGTTTAGTAATACCTCCATTCACCAATTGTTTTGAGTATCCCTTAAGAGTTATACTCGGAGTTGTTGCGGTGAAGTTTTCCTTGGGGTTAATTTTTGTTAACCCTGTCATGGCAACAGCAATAAATAACATCATATTTAAAAAAAGTATTTTTCCTGACTTATTGTGCTGATAATAAGGCACCTTTTTATTGCCTGAGGAGTTCCCCGCTGCCCATTTAATGAGAAAATAGGAGGGCAAAATGATGTACATCAGAAAACAAATAATTCCCACCATATCATGGTTGGGATTGTCCGGAAGGATTTTGAAAATAGTAAGTATCAATATCCGTATGAGATTGGAAATTATATTCAATCCTATTATGGATAAAAATATCATCGATGCTATGAGGAAGGAGAAAGGTTTTCCTCTTTGTTGTTGAAAGAAAGCCATGATAATTAAGCCGGCGAGTATGGAAGCTGCCATCATTTTCAAACCTACACAGGCAGGATCGACAGAGAATTCAGTACCATTTAGTACAATTACATTTCCCATTATTTCAATTTTATATCCCAGAAATTGTAAGATTTTTCCTGTCCATATTGATATTTGCAATCTTACCGGAAATCCCAGCATGGTATTGAAATACTTAAATGTTGGCGAAAGCAGGCCAAGAAGAAAAAACGGCAAATGATCAATATACCCCGCTGTACTTTCTATGATAAAAAGCAACGCCGTTCCTAAGGCAAAAAAATAAAAAGTTTGCACACCCGACAAGAAAGTAAGCAACATAAATATGAATGATAACCCTAAATATTTCAAACTTCCTTTCTTAGTGTTATTGGGTTTAATAATGTATGGAGAAATTAGCAGGGCTCCTAGAACGATAAAATCGATAATAAAATATCCGGAAAGAAACCTGATCAGGAGGCCCAGATACCCTAATGTGAACAGGCTGATTATGTATTGGCTTTTATAGTGTTGAATAAAAGTTATCAATCGAAATAAACCACAGGAAATGGTTTTATTAAGTGTTTTCATATCAATTGTTATTTATGATCATCCTGCCGGATTTTTAAAACCCGGCAGGATGGTGCCTTATGAAAAAATGGCTTTTCTTCTTTTAAAATATAAATACCCAACAACTCCTGCCAGAACTATAATTAGTAGCCATTCATGCGGCTCAGGAACCGCTCCCGCCGACTTCATGGAGGCGTTTTTTAGGCTTGTTCCTTCATCCTTAATATAGAATCGTTTATAATCCTGCATGCTTTCCAGCACTACAAGGCTGGTTACAGGCGATACTACATAGGCTTTATATGCTTTGTCAACAATTAACGGGTCGAAGAATTCTTTATCAAAATAATGAGTGCCTGTTTGGAACAGTACATTGTTATAAGAGAAAAGGCGCATCGAGTGATCGGGGGCATTGGAAGCAAATAATGAATCGGTTGACTCAGTAATTTTTATGCCTGCATCATTGATAACCACAGTTTCGGCATTTTCCTGGTTTTTAGCAAATTTCTTTTGGGCTAGTATCTTTGAAAGTTCGGTCACAGAGCCGAAATCGTATTCGAATACCCGTAACTCTTTAAGTGTCTTCAAATAAGGAGATAACTTCTGATTCAGGTTAAAAAGCTTTATGGGCCCGTGATTAGCTGCATAGCTTTTTAATTTGGACGAAAATTCACTTTCACCTAAATCCGATAGATTCGGAGAGGCGGAGGTCCCTTTTGAAATCAGCAGGGCGTTTTGGGGATCAGCAATTTCATACAAAGGGAATACGCTGAAATTTAGAGCAACAAGCTGGTTAAAAAGTTTCGAGGCATTTTGGTCTGTTACTTTTATCTGTTGATTTTGGACTATAAATACATTTTTAGAAGATGCTATTTTTCGTATTTGGT
>CAYZNC010000527.1:0-3721 GCA_964478555.1 uncultured Bacteroidales bacterium
CGTGTGTATCCTGCTTTTTATGGTGTGTGGCGCAATTTGCCTCAACTAGATAATATCCGTTGGCAACAGTTTGATAAGGATCTAAAAAACCTTGCAGAAAAAAACCGACTACGAATGATGCAGAAAACCGTTAGGCTGATAAAGGTTATTAAAGCACTTGAGGATGCTGGAGTACCTGTTATATCTTTAAAAGGGCCTGCACTTGCTTTTCAATTATTCGGCGATGTGGGGATGAGAAGTTCGTGGGATTTGGATATTTTGGTTCAACCCGAATTATTGGTAAAAGCCGTTGAGATACTGAAAGACCTACGTTACAGCAACTTCTTTTTAAAAGATAAACTCACCCCAAAACAATGGAATTACAGTATTCATCATTTTCATCATTTTACCTTTTTTGAGGATGATAACTGCGTTGAATTACATTGGCGCTTGATGCATCTTGAGCATCTGACAAACTTCACGAATGAGGAATTATGGCAGAAACCGCGTCAAATTAAATTGGCGGGAGAGCTTATCAAGGTGTTGGAAAATAAGCTCGAGTTAGCACATCTTGCAGCGCATGGAGCTTCACATTCTTTTTTTCGTTTGGCTTGGCTTTATGACTTAGCTGCATTTCAGCGCCTGCACAAAGATGATTTTGTAGATTTATATCATTCTTTGGAATCATGCGAATGTGCTCCGTTGATTCAAACCGTTTATGCTTGTGCTGATATAGCTTTTAAGGGAAATAATCTCCCTGTAAATGATGTAAATATTAGATTTATAAATCATTTCATACGTGCCATCAGAAAGCCCGAATCAAAACGCTTTAAATCAGTAATTCTAAATGAGTATATGGGCAAAATACTGTTGGTTAAGGGATGGCATAAAAAACTGAATATTTTACAAATCATGTCCACCAGTCCTAAAGATTGGGCAACCTTAAAATTAAACGACCATTTGTTTTTTTTATACTTCGTATTACGGCCATTTTTGGCGTTGAAAAGGGTGTTATTTGATAGATAAACCCCAGCGGGGTGAAATGTCGGTAGAAAATTGTCGGCTACCAGTTTGTTGGGCGCACGAATACATTTCTATCGAAGAGTGAATATGATTGCGCCTTAATCTATGTCTTACCTTTCGACGCAATCATGTTAATCGCTTTAATTAAAATGGATCGTGCGTCGATACAACAAGATATTTTGCATTAGCCCCGGCTTGAAAAAAGCCAGGGCTACCAATATGTCGCTCCGCTGGAGCTTTATTTCGTAATTACATCAAGTTACAAACTTTAACTCGAAGGTATTGATGTATCCTAGATATGGAGTTTTAACAAAACCCTGTAACTGCCGTTTTTTAACTTATTATAAATTTCCTTAAATACTCCCCAACGCTTCCGTCAAATCTGCTTTTATATCTTCTATATTTTCAATACCTACCGATATCCTTAACATTCCAGGTATTACACCCGATTTCTTTTGTTCCTCGGCACTTAATTGCTGATGCGTGGTTGTTGCCGGGTGAATAATCAATGACTTGGCGTCACCAACATTCGCCAGGTGGCTGATAAGTTTCAGGTTATTGATAACTTTATCTCCCGCTTCGCTTCCTCCTTTTACGGTAAATGCCAATACACCTCCAAAACCATGCTTTAAATATTTTTTTGCAAGCTGGTGATATGGATTTTTTTCTAAGCCGGGATAATCAACGCTTAAAACTTTGGGTTGTTTCTCAAGCCATTTTGCAAGTTCAAGGGCATTATCTACGTGACGCTGTACCCTTAAAGAAAGGGTTTCCAGTCCTTGCAACAAAAGGAATGAGTTGAAAGGACTTAATGAAGCGCCATAGTCTCGGAGACCTTCAACCCGTGCCCGTATAATAAAGGCTATATTTCCAAAAGGGCCAGGTGCCCCAAACACGTCCCAAAATATAAGACCATGGTAGCCTTCGGAAGGCTCGGTAAACTGTGGAAACTTGCCATTTGCCCAATTAAAGTTACCGGCGTCGACAATTACGCCTCCGATACTGGTACCATGACCGCCAATCCATTTGGTGGCTGATTCAACTACAATGTTTGCACCATGTTCGATAGGACGGAAAAGGTAACCGGCTGCACCAAAGGTATTATCTACAACTAACGGGATATCATGCTTTTTAGCAATGGCTGCAATTGCATCGAAATCGGGGATATTGAATTTTGGGTTTCCTATTGTTTCCAGGTAAATGGCTTTGGTTTTTTCATCAATTAATTTTTCAAAATCGGAGGGACTATCGCCATCCACAAACTTTACCTGAATGCCTATACGTTTGAACTGAACTTTAAACTGGTTGTAAGTGCCGCCATAAAGGTAGGACGTAGAGATAAAATTGTCGCCTGCCTGCATTATGTTAGTGAGGGCAATGAACTGTGCTGCCTGTCCCGATCCGGTAGCCAGCCCTGCTACTCCGCCTTCCAGGGCAGCAACCCGTTTTTCGAAAACATCTGTAGTCGGATTCATGATTCTGGTATAGATATTACCGAATTCTTTTAAGCCGAAGAGATTTGCGGCATGTTCCGAATCCTTAAATACATACGAAGATGTCTGATAAATTGGGACGGCCCTTGAACCGGTTGTGGGATCTACTTCCTGACCGGCATGTAATTGAAGTGTTTCAAACGAATAATTTGTGGTTGACATATCGATAATTTTAAATGTTTAACATTTTGTAAAAATACCTCTACGTCAACAATTTTAAAATACCATAAATAAGGCATTTGTATACCATAAATAAGGTATGCAATTAGTGTAAGTAGTTAGTCGTAGGCAACTTTGGTATCCGGAGCTTTTAAAGAGGCTGTCTAAAAAGTTACATTTCACGCAAAGATCGCAAAGTTTTTCGCGAAGACCGCAAAGTTAACTTCTAGTATTTTAACTCTTTGCGCACTTTGCGTATTCTTTGCGCACTTTGCGTGAAACCTATAATTCGACTTTTTAGACACCCTCTTTGCTACATCGCACTAGCGTCTTACGACTGATTTAATGCATCATCCAAATCTTTGATCAGATCATCGACATATTCAATGCCAATGGATAAACGAATCAAATTATCGGTGATGCCTATTTTTTTCTTAAGATCATCAGGAAATCCTCCGTGGGTCATGATGGTAGAATAATTGGCTAATGATTCTACCCCACCTAAGCTTTCGGCAAGCGAAAAGATCTTCAATCCTTTGAAGAATTTATTGGCTGCCTCTAATCCACCTTTGATGTTGAAAGAGACCAAGCCTCCGAAACCCGTCATCTGCTTCGCAGCAACCTGGTGATTAACATGAGTCTTCAGTCCGGGGAAAAAGACGGATTCTACTTTGGGATGTTTTTGCAGGAAAAGCGCAACCCGTGATGCATTTATTTCGTGTTGACGCATTCTTACCGCAAGTGTCTTGATTCCTCTTAAAATTAACCATGAGTCGAAAGGAGACGGCACTGCTCCTATGGCCATTTGATAGAATTTTATTTTGTCGTGTAATTCCTCATTATCCAGGACTACTGCGCCACCAATGACATCGGAATGGCCGTTAATATATTTTGTAGTGCTGTGAACAACAATATCGGCTCCTAAATTCAAAGGCTTTTGAAAATAAGGCGTTGCAAATGTATTATCAACCACAACCAATGCGTTTTTGGTGTGTGCGAATTCTGAAATCAGGGCAATATCAAATATTTTGAGAAGCGGGTTGGTTGGTGTTTCGATCCAAACCATC
>CAYZNC010000528.1:0-3712 GCA_964478555.1 uncultured Bacteroidales bacterium
TAGCATAGGCATAGACATAGTCTTACATTCAGAGCGCTCTCCCCTCTCACTTCAGGAGAGGGGCCAGGGGTGAGGCAGATTAGAAACCAAAATCAGCCAACCGCCAACCGCTAACAGCCCTTTACCTAACTTTTTTATAAATATAAAACTTAACACACACATGAAACTTTTCTGGAAATTAATCACAAGAGAATTCCGTTTATTCGGTTCAAACTCTGTTGCCGTGCTTATATTTGTTGGGGCACCGCTGTTGTATTCGATTTTAATAGGATCGGTATATAAAGAAGCTGCCGTAAAAGATCTGCCTATTATAGTGGTGGACCTCGACAATACTCCCTTGAGCAACAAGGTAATTGATGCGCTCGACGATAATCAATATGTTAAAGTAGTGGAGGTTAAACACGAAACAGGTAATTTGCGAAACGAATTGGTGCGAAAGAATTTAGGAGGTGTGGTCACCATCCCGGAAAGATTTGAAGCAGATATTCAACAGAAACGCCATCCCGAAATTGATGCGGATGTAAACGGCGCAAATATGTTAAACGCTAATTATTTATCCACAGGCATCCAAAGCGTGCTGGCAACTTTAAATGCGGGGATTGAAATTGAAACGCTCAAGAAAAAAGGAATGCCCGCAGCCATCGCATCTTAACAATTCGAGGCTTTTAAAATTAACCTCACCCGTTTTTTCAATCCCGCCTCCAATTATTTATTATTCCTTTGGCCCGGAATGCTGGGCACCATTATGCAACAGGTCTTCCTGCTGGTTTTGGCCCTGAGTTTTGCCAAGGAATTTGAAGATAAAACCTTTTCTCATTTATTAAGATACAGCAAGAGCACCTGGTTTCTGGTACTGGTAAAATCTATTCCTTACTGGGTAATAGGTTTAACGTTATGGATGCCGTTAATATGGATCTTCTTTGGTTTATTCAGGGTTGAAATGATTTCCTCCGCAGGGACATTCTTCATGCTGTCCTTTCTGTTTATTATGTCGCTCACATTCATGGGAATTGCAGCCAGCATTCTATTCCGCACGCAGCTAAAGGCAACAGAAGTGCTCATGATCGTTGCCGTTCCCAGCTTTATCGTCAGCGGGCAAACATGGCCTTTGATGGCAATGCCGAAAGCTGTTCAGGGATTGTCGAACATGCTACCCCTCACCCATTTCCTGGAAGCATTCCGGCGACTTTTGCTGGAAAAAGCCACCATAGCAGATATCCTTCCCCAATTTTACTGGCTGCTGGGATTAACCTTGTTCTTCCTGGTGTTGGCGCTGGGTTCGCTAAAATACAGGATCGCAAGTCATACTTATGTGATTCCGAAAGCGAAAAAGGTTAAGGATTAGGTGAAAGTAGCTAGTCATAAGTAAAAAGTAAACGCTGCAGGGATTCGGAACCCTGACGAACTAAACGAAGAAAATAGTATCATACAGTGACTCTGTCCGAATCCCCTCCTATTTGCCAGGAGAGCTTGTCCGACTTTTGGCGGAGGCAGGCATTTATGTCTTTAAACCCAGCGGGTTTATATGTTTATAGAAAGAAATTTAATAGGAGAAATTGTTCGACCCCGGCTGGGGTCGTATACCACACATCTCATCTGTTTTCTATAAACATGCAATACCTCCGGTATTGAATTGCAATTTTGATCAATTTTCACTCGCTATCCGAAGAGTAACGCTACGAAACTCAACTGCTCGCGCGCGTTTCCGAACGCGAGCGGTTAAAAACCTTCGATATTTTATTAAGATTTGGGTCAATAATAGAATATTTGAAGACTATACTTTGGCAGCAAAAACTCAAATTTTCGTACCACACGCGTTATGGAAACGCGCGCGAGCAACAATATCCGAAGAGTGACGCTACGAAAGCTGGCAAATACCGTTCTCCTGAACGGTCATCAAAAAACCAAAAAAATAGTAATTTTACGCAATGAGAAAACTATTTGAAAACACAACCTTTGATAAATACAACCCCGCCGAAGGGTATGATCACGAATTTAGCGAGTGTACATTCCTGAATTGCGATTTCTCCAACGTGTTATTCGATAACGCTGAGCTCACGGATTGTAAATTTGTTTCCTGCAACCTGTCCATGACCAAGTTTGAAAACACGGTGCTCAACCAGATTCAATTCAGCAGTTGCAAGGTATTGGGTGTCGACTTCAGCAAATGTTCCAAATTCCTGTTCTCCGTTGCATTTGAGAACTGTACACTCAACTATTCGCTGTTTTTTAAGAATGAATTGAAGAATGTCCTGTTTAAAAAATGCCAGCTGCAGGAAGTAAGCTTTATGGAAGCGAATCTGACATCGGCCAGATTCCTCGATTGCGATTTGGACAAGACCATCTTCGACCGTACAAACCTTGAGAAAGCTGATTTTTCTACCTCCCGCAATTATTCCATCAATCCACAGATAAACAAACTCAAAAAAACAAAATTTTCACTGCCCGATGTGGTAGGATTGCTGCATCATTTGGATATTGTGATTACGGAGTGATGGGTCGGCGAATGCAATGAAAGAAATTGGGTCCACGAATTACACGAAGATAAACATTACAATACCGTGAATCTGTCCGAATCCCCTCCTATTTGTTAGGAGAGCTTGTCCGACTTTTGGCGGAGGCAGGGGTGGTGCTCTGATATCTGAAGAGAAGGGATTAAAAGGTGGATTAGTTCGACTTCAGCTGGAGTCAAATTTCATCTCCCAATACATTTTCTATAAACATGCAATGCCTCTGGCATTCCCATGCTAATCGAAGAGTGACGCTCTCTGCTCGCGCGCGTTTCCGAACGCGTGCGGTTCAAAATGTCTTGTCCTAAAATAGGTTTACACAAAAAAGTGTAAAATGGACAAGAAATGTAAAGTTATTTCAGGATTGAAAACCTCTTTGGCAGTAAAAACTGAAATTTCGTACCACACGCGTTATGGAAACGCGCGCGAGCAACAATAACTGAAGAGTGACGCTACGAAAGCTCGGCGAATCCCGTAGTCACGGGATCCCCGTTTTAAATACCGTTCTCCCGAACGGTCATCAAAAACCTCTTTGATAAACCAAAATCGAAAAGAATTATGGTACCAAATTTGTGCTAACCTAATTCACAAAACATAAACAAGATGAGACTGGTAATTATTCTTATTTCATTAAAGCATTGCTTTTTTAAATTCGTGTAATTCATGGACAAACCTACCGCGTAGCGGTTAAAGTATTGTAGTAGTTTTATTTACAGTCGTTTGATTTTCCCCGTAGGGGATTAACAACGACCAAATATGCAATCACCCATAATAACTAATAATCAATGAACACCAACCAACGCAAAAGAATTTATTATATCCCCGGTATCCTCACCCTGGCCATTGCGCCGATATTATTTATGGCCAGAACTACTAAGAATGTCAATGATCGAACGGAGCATTGCATTCAAACCATCATGATTGATAGATATTTTTTTCAAAATAGCTTCACCAAAATAGCTTTTCAAACTTATCAACTATCGGGCGTGAACAAGCAAGATAGCACAACGCTGAACCTTATCGAAAATTTTGCCAGAAGAATAAGGCTCAGTAACAATGATTCAATTGGCCTGAAAGTCATTCTTCCTAAAAATATAAAGTATAAAACATACATCGATTTATTGAACGCATGCGTAAAATCAGGGGTTAACAATTATAATACCTGGGGCGATTCCGTATATATTTATAATAAAGCTTGGCAT
>CAYZNC010000529.1:0-3705 GCA_964478555.1 uncultured Bacteroidales bacterium
TGTAAAGGAAACGCATCAGATCTTTAAAACCAGTGTACAAAAAAATAATGGTAACGATAAAACGCATGAAACGATAACCGACACCGTAATTTACACCATTATAACCCACGATACTGTTGTTACAAAGCTTACGGATTACGTAAAAGTGCAGTTAAATGATACGGTGCGGGTATACGATACCACCAAAGTAATTCAAAAGGTTCTTAAAACGGTTGATTACTACAAACCTAAAAAGCTTTCGCTCATTGCAGAACTAGCTTTTTCAAAAGGTGCTGTATTGTCAAATTTTAAAATGGCTGATTCAAAAAAAGACTTTTCTAACCTTATCCATTCTTCCATAAAAGCAAAAAGTGGAAGTAGCCTTGGTGTAAACTTTATTTACAGGAATAAAAATATGATGGTAGAAGGAGGAGTTGCCTTCTCGAAATACCAATATTCATTTTCCTATAACAAACTTACAGACGGATTCATTACTGTGACCGATACCATTGACAAATATTTCACAACCATTGTACAGGGCGATACAACCTGGGTATATGTGACCAAGGATAGGCAATTGGAAAGGCAATCGGAAAGAAAATATCTTTCTGATTTATCCTATCAGTACATTTCAGTGCCAATTTTGGTAGGGTACACCATGGTAGTTAAAAATTTTACCCTGGAGTTCAAAGGGGGGATTTTGTTCAATTTTTATATCCAAAGCAAAGGATTGTACGTAAACATTTCTGACAGCAGTGTGATTTCGGTTGAAAGTTCCAAAGCTCCGGGTTCTGTTATATTACTGGGTGCTTATGGTGCTTTAGGCATTGATTACTATCTGAACAAAAAAGTGCATATTTTCGCTCAACCCTTCATTAATTGGAATGCCTTACCCATCGGCAAAAAAAATGCAATTTATACTTCAACTCAATTACAAACAGGGATTGAAGCTGGTATCCGATATTATTTTTAAACCCTGATAAGGGATTTTTGGGAGTTCGTACTCTTATTACTGTAATCAACCAAAAATTCAAGTTCAATATGAAAAAGAAAATTACTCAAATGCTTCTAACTATAGTGCTTAGCATGATAGTTACATTAAGTTATGGAAGTATGATCAGAAGTTCTTCCGATTCTTGTATAGCAAGGTTTAGCTATTATTCTCAAAACAATGGAACAGTCAATTTTTTTGACAGTGCCCATGTAGCCAACGGAGTTCTGCTTCAACAGTGGGATTTCGGTGATGGGACAACATCCTATGAACCAAATCCGGTTCATGTATATGCTGCTGGTATATACATGATAAACGTTTCCCTTAAAGTTGTGGATTATAGCAATGTCTCATGCACCATCACCAAAGAGGTTGTGGTAAGACAAGTAATTTATCCATGCAAGGCCAATTTCACTTATACTAACATGAATGATAGTATAGGAACAAAATTAGCCTTTTATGATACCTCCACAGGTAACCCTACTTCATGGAGTTGGTCTTTTGGCGATGGATACACGTCTTCCCTTCAGAACCCCACACATACTTATCTGATGAAATCCGGTCAGGAAAACGTTTGGTTGGCAATCAGAACGGCAAATTGTATAGACACTATTTTCAGTACTATCAGTATTATGCCTGACACCACTCCCGTTACATGCAAAGCCGGTTTTAATTATCATTATATTTCCGATAGTTTAAATATAGGCTTTAAATATGCTTTTGCCGATTCATCTTCTGCTAATGCAACATCGTGGCTATGGTCATTCGGCGATGGTACCACATCTACCCTTAAAAATCCGGTTCATATATACAATCAGCCGGCTGGTAGCTGGGATTATGTTAAATTAACTATAAGGACAAGTTCAAACTGTATTGATACCTTTTCACGAGCTATCGTCCTACCGTTAAATACTAATTGCAAAGCTAATTTTGCTTATGCTCTGCAACCTTTGGATGTCAGTCCTATTTCAACAGTTTATAAATTCACCGATACTTCTACAGGTTTAGGCGGGATATCATACAGACAATGGATATTATCAGATAGTACGTTCTTCACTGATAGTCAATTTTATCACAAATTTGCCTCGACCTTAACTTCTGCAAATGTATGCCTGCATGTTTGGACTACGACCGGCTGTTATTCGTCTATTTGCAAAACCATACTTTTAAAAGACTCTGTTCCTGTTACTTGTAAGGCTGGTTTTACTTATGTTTATCAGCCAGACAGCACCAATGTAGGCGCAAATGGAGGGGCAAAATTTGCCTTTTATGATTCGTCTTCCAGTAATACAATCTCCTGGTATTGGGCATTTGGCGATGGAATTACCTCAACTGTAAAAAATCCGGTACATACCTATACATTGCAACCTGGTACTCAGGTGCAGGTTTATCATTTAATAAGAACTAGCTCCCATTGTGTGGACAGCGTTTTTCAAACCATCACCATACCGGGTAATATGGGATCATATATCATATCGGGTAAAGTGCTGGGAAAGAATGAATTATTATCATCAGGTATTATTGTGCTTTACCAGAAGAGCGCTACTGGCCGGCTAGTGCTTGCAGATGCAAACATTATTTCCAATGGATTATTCAGCTTTGACCATGTTAAAACAGGAAAATACATTATTTATGCAATTCCTGATATTTACAATAGTAGCAAGTACCTATCTACTTATTATGTGGACAAACTTCATTGGGAAAATGCCGATGTAATTAACCTTAAGAGCAATGCACAGGGACTTACCATGCAGATGGCATCTATAAAATTATTACAGGCAGGTATTTGTCAAATTAATGGTACAGTAGTATACACAGGTGCTGCAGCATCAACATCAGCTGAAAGTGCAGTATTAAAATCGGCAGAACAAATTTCGTACAGTGTATATCTGTATACTGCATCCGGAGATATCATAACCGGTACCAGTCCTGATGCATACGGAAACTTTACATTCGAGAATTTGCCATATGGTACTTATAAGCTTGCGTTTGAGTATCCGAATCTTTCAAATAATGAAAAGGTGGTCATTCTTTCGTCGGAATCCCCTCAGGTTAGTAACTTACAATTTGTGGTTGACCAAAGTGCATTGAGCGTTAAATCGCTGGATGCAGGAAATGATATCATTGTTTATAAAGTTTCAACTGATCAAATTGCTATACGTATAAGTCAGGGTGGGAAGTACATGGTATCCCTCATGGATATTACAGGTCATACACTGATCAATAAGCAATTGGAATTTGAGAAAAATACAGATCAGGTAATGTCCATAGGAACAGTGCCAACGGGAGTTTATATTCTAAAATTGGAAAACAATACGAACTCCTTCGTTAAGAAAATTATGCATTAGTGGAGAGATAGAATTGATACGTGGAGTAAAGCGTGAGGAAAGGTTTTTCTCACGCTTTTTTCATTTGGTCAGGCTTCGAAGTTCTTTTATCTTCCGTTATATTTTTCCATATCTTTGTAAATTAATTTAGAGTCCAACAGTTGTGGCTCTGATTCGAGGCTCTATAAATCTCAATTACATGGATTTTCAAATAGTTTCTGATTTTGTTCCAAGTGGCGACCAACCCCAAGCCATCGATCAGTTGGTTGAAGGTCTCAAAGCGGGTCAGCGATATCATACGCTACTTGGTGTTACCGGCTCGGGTAAAACATTTACCATTGCCAATGTTATTCAACGTTTGCAAAGGCCTGTATTAGTGCTCAGTCATAATAAAACTCTTGCGGCACA
>CAYZNC010000530.1:0-3691 GCA_964478555.1 uncultured Bacteroidales bacterium
GAGGTGCTGAAACCGAGAATATAGTCAGGAGCTGGCGAATGGTAACGATAGAGATCGCTTGAATTGATTTGACCATCACCATTGATATCGGCATATGCGCCTTCGATGGGCTTGCCGCTTTCATCATACAATTGATGATAGACATAGAACATATATGGGGCATAGCCTTCGGTTAGTACCTGGAAGTAATAACTATCGATGGTTGGCCCTACTTGCTTATTGGTTACTTCTGCACCTGCTACTTTTGACAAGTTCTTAATTGTTTGATTTTGCCAGGTGGCGTTAAAACTTACATTCCAGGTCAGGTCTCTGTTATCAACAGGTATAGCGTTTAAGGTGAACTCATAACCTTTACTGTCAACATTACCTACATTGGTAGTAATCGTTTTTTCGAAGTTTGTTCCGGCTGGTGTTGGAACAGTAGCAAGCAAACTTTCTGTTTTGCGGGTGTAATACTCGAATGAACCTGTCAGGTGATCTTTGAAAAATCCAAAATCAATACCATAATTGTAGGATTTTGTTGTTTCCCATATTAAATCTTTCACATAAGCCTGAGGCCGATATGTATTAATAGTATCAGCTGCAAAAATATACTGTGCGCCTCTTTGGCTGAGCGTGTAAACAGGCAGGTAATTATAATTGCCGATACCATCCTGTTGGCCAGTAACACCGTAACTTGCACGTAGTTTCAGGTTGCTCAGCACACTTATGTCTTTAAGGAACGATTCTTCCGATAACCTCCAAGCCAGAGCAATTGAAGGGAATGTACCCCAGCGATTGTCTCCACTGAAACGCGATGTACCATCTTGACGAATGGTAGAGGTTAACATGTAACGGGAAGCCAAAGTATAGTTTAAACGTCCGTAATATGAAATTAAAACATGGCGTTGATCATCAGCGGCCGTAGAACTCTGACTTACACCGGCAACATTAAACTGATCGTAATATGGTGTGGCGCTTTTCCAATACTGGTAATCGTAACCGACTGTTGCATCGATAGTGCTGTTGATACTTGTTAAGTTTTTATTATAATTAAAATAGGAAGTCCATAATTTATTCCCCTTTTTCTGGGGGCCATATTCATAGTTACGCCCTCCTGAAGTATAGTCCAGGATTGCAGCTTCAGGAACAACGATTTTGCCTTTACCTTCTGCATAATCGTATCCCAGGGTAGTGTGAAATTTCAAATCGGGCAGGAAATGCATTTTGTAGTCGATGTCAAAATTGCCGATAAAACGACTTACACTACTGGTTGATGAATATTGATTGAGTAATCCCAAAGGGTTAGGCACGGCGGAGGTTACCGGTTTGCCTGTTCCGTCGATAGCTTCGTTAAATCCGCCAAAATTGCTGGAACCGGAGTAAATGGGAATGGTAGGGTTAAAGGTAGCTCCTCCCCAGATAGCACTGGGTTTACCACTGGGGAACTGGTTTTTATTCAACGAGCTTTTGAGGCCGAGATTAATTTTCAGATAATCTTTGAAGAACGAAGGCGACAAAGAGATGTTATTGGTGATGCGCTCAACATTGTCGGTTTTGAGGATACCGTCCTGGTTATAATAGCCCAATGAAACCCTGAAAGGTAGCTTTTTTATAGCACCTGAAAGGCTTATGTTATCATCGGTACCGAATGCTACTTTGTAGATTTCATCATTCCAATTAGTATCGGAATTGCCGAGAAGGGCTTTTTGGTCGGCTGTTCCCTGATTATTAACAACGTCCCGAAACTCACCGACTGAGAGCATGTCAGGTAATTTGGTTTTCACCTGCAGTGAGTTGGTAGTACTGAAACTTAATTTTAACTTTTTACCTGCTGACTTCTTTGTAGTGATGATAATAACTCCATTTGAAGCACGCGAACCGTAGATTGCAGTTGAAGACGCATCCTTCAATACGGTCATGCTTTCGATATCTTCAGGATTGATCAGACTCAGAAAGTTATTGTCATTGCCACTAATACCGCCTGCTTCGAGGGGCACACCGTCAAGAACAATTAACGGGTCGTTGCTGGCGTTTAACGAAGCACCACCACGAATACGGATAGAGCTCCCCGCTGTGGGCGATCCACTATTTGACATAATTTGCACACCGGATATTTTACCATTAATAAGTTGTTCGGGTGAGCTGATGGTGCCTTTGTTGAAATCTTTGGCGGAGACATTGGATACAGCTCCTGTCAGATCGCCTTTACGCTGTGTCCCGTAGCCAATCACCACTACCTCGTTCAAGTCCTGTATGCTCGGGAGCATTTGAATGTTTACCACATTATTGTCAGGAATTTCCAGCGTTGTGGTTTTATAGCCTACAAATGAAATACGCAGCTTGACTTTCCCTTCGGGTACCTTAACAGAGAATTCTCCGTTGTTACCAGAAGTGGTGCCGATGGTGGATTCAACTACTACGATACTTACCCCAATCATGGGTTGGTTACTCTCATCGGTTATTTTTCCTGTAACATTTCTTTCCTTCGCTTGTTGGGCGAGAACCGGAACTGCCCATTCAAACAGTGTCAGACACAATATTACGCATATTGTGGACAATCGAAAATTAAAAACTTTACATTTCATAGTTATTGATAGTTTAGTAGTGAGTTAATGTATATTATTAAATATAATGAATATTAATGACATTTTCATGCAGACAGAGCTAGATTTCAATCCATTTGCAGTAGCACAGATGGTAATTTTAGTTGATCATAGTTCATTTAGTTAGTGTTATGATACGAAATACCTCGCTCTGTTTTTACTCCAGCCATATTTTTTCAATGCTTAAATCTACGTTTTCCAGTTTACCTGGCTTTACCACTACTTGAAGGGTCTCCGCGGAGGGCCAGTCAAAGGGTTTGGTGCTTGATTGCACTTTATAAGGCAAGAAATCGGGATACGGTCGTGGAATGATTAAAAAAGGTGCTATTGTTAAAGTGCTGATTGGAATTCTGAAGACTTCTCCGTTAGGTTCAATGGTCATTTCGCCTGCCAGTACCGATCCGTTTTTGTCGATTAGGCCAATTTCGATGGGTTGAGGAGAAGGAAGAAGGTTTTTAACTTTCATAACCAAAAACTTCTTTTGCGGTAATTCGTCCCCACGACCTTTTATTTTATCTTTAAAAAAATATTTGAAGGCATAATTGCGGTCAGTTTTGTTGAATGGGTCGACCTCTGGCAATTGTCCCAGTTGAATAGCCAGAGCGGTTTCACCATCACTTAATGGTTTCAGGCTAACAGCACGATTCCATATTTTAAAAGTCGATTCCCAATCCGTTATAGCATCCCAAAGGACTAACGGAGACTTTTCCGGAACCACACGGATGGTATAAGTTGCATTGTCCCGGTTTTCCCAATTCCAGGGATCTCCTTTTTTGCCATTGGGAAATGAGGTAGTGTCAACGATATCTTCAACTATAATCCGGTAATTAAGAAAACCAGTGATAACCATATCCCCGGGTACTTCCAAACCGTAAGAATTCTTGTTTTGCAACACAGCCTCCAGGGTTTTCCATTTATCACCCATCGACATTACTACCTTGATTTTATTAATGGAGGAAACCGAAACTGCTTCGAATTGCAACTGCAATGGCTTGCCAGCTAATACTTCGACTGGTGAACGGTTCCAGAGGACTGTTTTATTTAGATTTGAAGCAGGAGCTACAAATTCATCAATGCGGATATTTTTATAGGCAAGATTTGGACTG
>CAYZNC010000531.1:0-3691 GCA_964478555.1 uncultured Bacteroidales bacterium
GGTTGAATCAGACAGTATTTCGCTTCCCAAACCCCTGGCAGGAAATATTGTTCCGCAGCAGATCAGTTGCTATGGTGAAAGTGATGGCTCCCTTATCGCTTACCCAACCGGGGGCAATGGCACTTATAGTTATCTTTGGAATAATGGTGCAACCACACAAACTAATTCAGATTTATTAGCCGGTAGTTATTCAGTTACCGTAACCGATATTAAAAATTGTAAGGACACTTTAAGTTCAACTGTAAATCCTGCTCCTTCCATTTTGTCACCGCAACTATTGGAAAAACATGATGCAAGTTGTGCCGGAACTAAAGATGGATACATTCATATAAGCACGACAGGTGGAACAGGAACTTATCATTATAGCTGGTCTAATGGTACAATTTTAGCCAATAATAATAACCTCGTACCCAATGATTATACCTTGACTGTAACGGATGCAAATAACTGCTTCGGCGTTCTAAATACAACGGTTGAAAATTTACATGCACATGTTTTCACATTGCCAACTCCTGCAGTTACGAGTTGTTCCTGCCCGGGTACGACAAATGGCGTGGTATCCTTGTCTGTATCAGGAGGGACTATGCCATACCACTATCAATTGTGTTTGAACGGTTCACATACCTCAAATGTTTCCGGTGTTTCCTCCGGCAGTTTCACAGGTCTGAGTGCTTCAGCCGGATATTCCATTGTGGTAAGCGATAATAATTTTTGTGGTCCGGATACCAGTAAGGTAGTGGCTGTAACTCAACCTGCGCCGGTTAACATTATATTGGAAACGGCGCAAAATGCAACTTCCCAGATCCCCTGGAACGGCTCACTAACTGTGAATGCTTCGGGTGGCTCAGGCAAGCCTGTTTATATTCTTGATCTGAATAATACACAAACAAGACAAAGTGTTGGCACATTTACAGGTCTGGCACCTGGTAATTACAAAGTAATAGTTACCGACGAGAATAATTGTACCAAAGATACCAGCGATTTGCTTGTGATATCCTATTCTACTGGGGTTCCGGGAGTGTCGCAAAGCACTATGAA
The DNA here is from genome assembly GCA_964478555.1 of uncultured Bacteroidales bacterium. Lineage (GTDB taxonomy): Bacteria > Bacteroidota > Bacteroidia > Bacteroidales > JAAUTT01 > JAAUTT01. The sequence goes on from CAYZNC010000531.1 coordinate 1,039, forward strand.
GATTTACCCGAACCCTGCTCATGACAATATAACCATTGAATTAGCAGAGCCATTAGCCAACGACATGCTGATTGAAATTATGTCGATGAACGGTCAGATCATACGCAACTTGAATATTAAAAAAGACATGCTTACCAATGGTCGCTTTATGTTGGATCTAAGTTCGCAAGCCCGGGGAATGTACATGGTTGTTATCAATCACCAGGTGATGAAAGAAAAGATATTGTTGCAATAAGAAAATAAGAGGCTGTCTAAGTGCCTCGTATCCAACCCTCAGGATGTCCAAAACCCTGAGGGTTTTCTTTTTCATTACGCCGTTGGCTCCGGAAGAACCGCTGACAGGGAAAAAACCCGCTGTCAGGGTAGCAGGAAATTATTCGACGGAGCAGACCCTGTCAGTGGTTCCAAACCCTGACAGCGGTTTATAAATTTTAGTTTCTTCTTCACAATTCCCAGCTTCTCATTCTATTAATTTTGCTATTTTTGGCATACTCAAAAAAGCATAATGAATATACTATTAATCGGATCAGGTGGACGGGAACATGCGATTGCCTGGAAACTCAAGCAAAGCAAAAAACTCAGTAAGCTGTTTATTGCACCGGGCAATGCGGGAACTAAGCAGGTCGGCATTAACGTCGACATCAAAGTAAATGATTTTCAGCAGCTTGGTAAATTGGTGGTGGATGAAAAAATAGATCTGGTGATAGTAGGTCCGGAAGAGCCTTTGGTAAAAGGTCTCCATGATTATTTTCTGGAAACAAAAGAATTGCAACACATTCCGGTAATCGGTCCCACACGCGCAGGAGCCATGCTGGAAGGTAGCAAGGATTTTGCCAAGCAATTTATGGTACGCCATGGGATACCCACAGCCCGTTATAAAAGTTTTACAGCCTCCGGTTTAGCAGATGCCTGTAGCTTTCTGAAAACTTTACAACCACCCTATGTTTTAAAGGCCGATGGATTGGCAGCCGGCAAAGGAGTTCTGATTCTCGATGATATAAAAGAGTCGGAACAAGAGCTGGAAATGATGTTTTCCGGCAAATTTGGACAGGCCAGTGCAACGGTGGTTATCGAAGAATTCCTGAAAGGCATCGAGCTTTCCGTTTTTGTTCTTACGGATGGTAATTCCTATGTACTTCTTCCTGAAGCTAAAGATTATAAACGTGTGGGTATTAACGATTCAGGACCTAATACTGGTGGCATGGGTGCTGTTTCTCCCGTTCCTTTTGCCGATGAGGTTTTCATGAAGAAGGTAAAAGAACGAATCATCAACCCTACGATAGAAGGTCTGCAGCGCGATAAAATTCCTTATAAAGGTTTTATCTTTTTCGGATTGATTAATGTTGAGGGAGAACCAGTTGTAATTGAGTATAATGTGAGGATGGGCGATCCGGAAACAGAGGCAGTAATACCCAGGATAAAATCAGACCTTGTGGAGTTATTCATGGCCGTTGCTAATGGCAGCCTGTCGTCCTTCAAACTTGAAACCGATGCACGGACAGTTACCACGGTGATGCTTGTATCGGGTGGTTATCCCGGCAATTACGAAAACGGTAAAGAAATCGTTAACTTTGAAAAGGTAACGGAAAGTATGCTGTTTCATGCGGGCACCAAGGCTGAAAATGACAAGGTGTTAACCAACGGAGGCCGTGTACTTGCGATTAGCTCATACGGCGATAATATTAAAGATGCACTAGCGCTGTCGAATCAATATGCAGCTGTAATCGATTTCGAGGGTAAGTATTACCGGACGGATATTGGGTTTGATTTATAAATTGAATGTAAAGGGGATTTTGCTTCGAGCCTTGTTGTAATAATCATTAAATTTGCATGACTTAAATCATGAGGATATGTCAAAAGGTGGAACTCATTTAAGCAATATTCAAAAGGAATTATTGAAACTTTATTCGACTGATTTACCGGATCATCAATTATATGAAATAACATTGTTGCTTGGACAATATTTTGCACAAAAGGTAACTGTTGCTATGGATAAATTTTTGGAAGAAAATAATATTGGTGAACAGGATCTGATTAATTGGACAAATGAGCACACCAGGAGTAAAGGTTCAGGTTCTAAATCATAACGACATCATTTAGTTACTGGGGTAGCCAACAGACCTCAAAGGTTTCAAAAACCTTTGAGGTCTCCCCGCAGACCAGGGACACCTTTTTAGACACTCTTAAGTAAAAAATACATTGATAAATAATCAATTAATTAAGGTTTTATGCTGCTTCGTTTTTTTCGTTCTTCGGGTACTCAGATGATTATTTTTGTTCCTATTCTGGGGGTAATGTTATGGATGCATTCAATTTTAAAAACGCCTCACGTTTTATTCCTTTTTGATCATTCCCCGATGCCGCTTTATAAGTTTATTACGGGCTTTTTACCAGCAACATCGGCAGTGGCAACATCAATTACATTGGCATTGGTTATATTACAGGGCTACTGGTTGGTTCGGCTGAATTCAAGGTTTATATTCATCAATAGTCGTAATTACCTACCGGCCTTTTTATTTGTACTGCTTTGTGCATCTATTCCCGATCTTCAGCGATTAAATCCTGTGTTGTTATCAGGTTTCTTTCTCCTATTGGCCATTGAAAAGGTATTTGAATCGTACCGCAACAATAAGCTTGCTTATGAGTATTTTGT
>CAYZNC010000532.1:0-1326 GCA_964478555.1 uncultured Bacteroidales bacterium
CTTTCTACTCAGTACTCAGTACTTCTTCCCTCCGTCAATTTCACCATAACTTTTGAACATAATTACCAATGCGATTCCCCCAAATGAATTATTTTTCACTGCCATTAGAACTCACTCAGTAGTCGAAAAATGCCAATTCATTTTAACATATAAACAACAATTCCAAGTCATGAGAATTTATGCGTTAATCACAATCGCTCTTTTCATCACCATCATTTCGTGTAATGAGGAAAACAGAAACATAACGGATGGTAATAAGAAATGGTCCGCCACAATAGCAACTTCGGTGGTAAGCCGGTGGGATTCGGCTACAGGACCTAACAAAGCCAAATGGACTTATGATGTTGCAATGTTGGCAAGGTCTGTCTATGCATCGAACGAGAAAGAGTATTATACTTTTTTAAAAAACTATGTCGACTACTTTTTAACAGATAGTGGAACAATCGGCAGTTTTAAGCGGGAAGAATATAATCTCGACAGGATTCAGGCTGGTCAGAATTTATTTTATCTATACCATAAAAGCGGGGAAGAAAAATATAAAAAGGCCATTGTATATCAACTTGAACAATTGAAAACACAGCCTCGCAATAAAGAAGGCGGTTTCTGGCATAAAAAAGTCTATCCAAATCAAATGTGGCTGGATGGTATTTATATGGCATGTCCTTTTATGGCTCAATACGCAAAGGAATTCAACCAACCTCAGTGGTTCGATGAATCCGTAAAACAAATTACGCTCATTTATAAACACACACTGGATCATAAGACTGGCTTAATGTATCATGCCTGGGATGAAAGCCGGGAGGAAAAATGGAGCAATTCTCTCACAGGCCAATCACCTAATTTCTGGAGCAGGGCAATGGGCTGGTATGTTATGGCTTTGGTTGATGTGCTCGACTATTTACCTGAAAATCACCCGGGCCGACCGCAGCTCATTCAGATTCTGCAAAATGTTTCCAAAGCGCTTGTGAAAGTGCAGAACAGCGAGAGTGGCTTATGGTACCAGGTTTTAAATATGGGTGAGAAAGAAGGAAATTACCTCGAAACTTCAGGGTCGGCTATGTTCACCTATGCCTTTGCAAAGGCTTCTAAAAAAGGTTACCTTGAAAAAGAATATCTCAAAATCGCCCGCAAAGCATATCAGGGTATTATTGACAAACTCATTGAAAAAGACGAAAAAGGAAACCTCAACCTAACCAACATCTGCGGAAGTTGCGGGCTTGGTGGCAATCCATACAGAGACGGTTCATACCAGTATTATATCAACGAAAAAATTGTGGCCAACGACCCCAAAGGAGTCGCCCCATTCATTCTGGCAAGCATTGAATT
>CAYZNC010000532.1:1426-3671 GCA_964478555.1 uncultured Bacteroidales bacterium
AACCACAATGAGCACAAAGGAAAATAAAGATATATATCTATTTTATAGCAACTTAATATTTTGATCGAAATAAAAAATAATAATAAAATGAAGATTGGTTTATTTATTTGTCTGTGCCTGCTTACACCGTGTATTATTGCACAACAGGTTGCATTCCCCGGCGCAGAAGGGTTCGGAGCTACGACTACCGGAGGACGAGGTGGAACAGTCTATCGTGTAACTAACCTTAACGACTCTGGTGAAGGTTCCTTCAGGGAAGCGGTAAGTGTGCCCGGGCGAACGGTAGTTTTTACTGTAGGCGGTGTGATAAAAATTAATACCCCTGTTTCCGTTAAATCTGAAATAACCATTGCAGGTCAAACCGCACCCGGTGATGGAATTGTCATCTATGGAAATGGTGTTTCATTCAGTGGCTCCAATAATATCGTAGCCAGGTATATCCGATTCCATGGAAGCATCGATATGTCAAAAGGTTCGTGTGTTGTTAATATCGATAATGCGGACCATATTATCCTCGATCATTGTTCAATCGAATGGGGCCGATGGGATAATCTTCATATAAAAGAAAGCAAAAACATTACGCTCCAGTATTGTATTAATGGCGAAAGTATAGACCCTCAGCGATTCGGGGCCTTATTGGAGCATCCTGTTAACCTTACTATCCATCATTGTTTATGGATTGATAATCAAAGCCGCAATCCTAAAGCAAAAGCCGGCATTCAGTTTATTAATAATGTAATTTATAATTGGGGAGGTAGCGGTTTTGTTGGCGGACATTCGGAAGCCGACCATTACCAGGATATCGTCAATAATTATTTTATTGCCGGTCCCAACTCAAGTAATCATTTTCTCAGTATGTTTACTGCCACTGATCACGTTTTTCAGCGCGGCAATTATGTAGATCTTAATAAAGATGGTATCCTTAATGGTACCCTGGTAACCAATGATGACTTTTTGAGAGAACAAGCCTCCTTATTGCCTTCTTCTCACAATAGTTCTCCTGTACCAGTGAAACCGGACAGTACTGCTGATGCATTTAAAATTGTCCTCCTGGAAGCCGGGGCTTCTCTTATCCGTGATTCGTTAGACCTCAGGCTGATTGATCATGTAAGTTCATTAGGAATAAAAGGAAGTATTATCAGGAGCGAAGCCGAAGTAGGCGGACAAAAGACAATCAAATCTGGCACTGCACTCCCCGATACTGATCAGGATGGCATGCCGGATAATTGGGAATTAAAACATAACCTAAACCCCAACAACCCCGATGACAGAAATGGGCATCAAAATAACGACGGATACACGAACCTGGAAAACTATCTGAATAGCTTAACCCGCAACCCGTAACTTTAAACTCGTAACTTTAAACTCACTCTAACATAACACCTATGAAAACAAAATTCTACAAAATTACCCTGATTTGCATGCTCTTTGCCTGCGTTCTTAATTTGCAGGCACAACAACTTGCCTTCCCGGGTGCGGAAGGTTTTGGCGCTTATGCAACTGGCGGTCGCGGCGGAGCAGTTGTGCATGTTACAAACTTAAATGAATCAGGCCCCGGATCTTTTGCCGATGCAGTAAGTAGCCCCAACCGCATAGTGGTTTTTGATGTAAGTGGCGTGATAAAAATTTCACCCTCTACTATCATTATGATAGCATCGAATATCACGGTTGCAGGACAAACAGCTCCCGGCGACGGTATCACTATTTACGGTAACAGGGTGGTGACCAATGGCACAAATGTCATTCTCAGGTACCTGCGTATGCGTGGGAGCATAAACATGGCCAGCGACAAATGTGCAGTCACAATCGACAATGCCAGCAATATCATTTACGACCACTGCTCTATTTCCTGGGGACGATGGGATAACATTCACATTACCAATAGCACAAACATTACCTTTCAATACTGTATGATCGGCGAAGGTATCGACCCTCAAAGATTTGGGGCGATAACAGATGGCACCAGAAACTGGACCGTGCATCATTGCCTGTGGATAGATAATAAAAGCCGTAACCCAAAAATGAAATGCTTTCTGCAATATATCAATAATGTAGTATACAATTACGGTTGTTGCGGCATAGTGGGAGGACATTCTGCTGCCGACAATTACCAGGACGTGATGAATAACTATTTCATTGCCGGTCCCAGCTCTGGGGATGGGTCAGGTTATCTCTCGGACTGGACACCCACCGACCACCTTTACAGTTCAGGCAATTATATAGATTTGGATAAAGATGGAACACT
>CAYZNC010000533.1:0-3666 GCA_964478555.1 uncultured Bacteroidales bacterium
CGATTTTTTCCTTTAAACTGATCTTTTGTGCGTTCATAGGCTAAATAATGAAGTGTAGCATAATTTAAAAAAGTATTGAAAATACAATTTAATTGTCTAAAAGCAAATATTTTGTTTCAGTCATATTCTCTTTGCGGCCTTTGCGTTTTTGCCCCTTTGCGATCCCCGCCTGCAACGGGCAGGTTTGCGTGAAACTGATCTTATTTATTCACATGCCTTTTCTTACGCTTTCGACAACTTAAGATTCTTGTCTATAATTTTTTTCAGTGTTTCTACGGAAGCTGCAGACCGGTATCCATCCGGTTCGGTATTCAGACAATAATCAGTTAAACGGTCTATGCTCGACACAGCCACATGCATGCGGGTATCCGATGATGCATAATAAATATAAACAGTACCATCGTCATCAGCAATCCAGCCATTGGTGAATAATACGTTGGAAACATCACCAATACGTTCATCGTCTTCAGGTGCCATAAAAAAGCCCGCAGGTTCAGCTATTAATTTTGAGGAATCTTGCAGGTCAGTCATATACAAATAAAGTACATAACGTAACCCCGCAGCACATCCGCGAACACCATGAGCCAGATGCAACCAGCCTTTTGGCGTTTTTATAGGATGCGGGCCTTCTCCATTTTTTTGTTCTTTAATGGTGTGGTAATAACGGAAGTTAATGATCTTTTCGTCTTTTACCTCCGCCTTTGTCATATCGTCAATTAAAGCCCAGCCGATACCACCGCCAGAACCGGCATCGATAAAACCATCTTGCGGACGGGTATATAATGCATATTTGCCATTGATGAACTCGGGGTGTAACACAACATTCCGTTGCTGACTTTTGGTTTTCAAATCGGGTAAGCGTTCCCATGTTTTCAGGTCCTTGGTACGTGCTATCGCTGCCGCAGCAACTGCCGAGGACAAGTCTCCTGCCGGAGCATTGGGGTCTTTACGTTCCGAACAAAAAATTCCGTAGATCCAACCATCTGCATGTTGTGTCAAGCGCATGTCGTACACGTTGGTGTCAGGTTCATTAGTCTCAGGCATGGTAAGTGGGTATTCCCAGAAGCGGAAATTATCGACACCATTAGGACTTTCGGCAATGGCAAAAAATGATTTACGATCGTTACCTTCCACGCGGGCAACCAAAATATACTTTCCGTTAAACTTCATAGCGCCTGCATTAAAAGCAGCATGAACACCAAACCGCTCCATCAGAAAAGGGTTTGTATTTGGATTTAAATCATATTTCCAAAATAAAGGGGCGTGTGCGCCGGTCAATATGGGGTATTTATACCGGTAAAAGATTCCGTTGCCCGGTTCTATTTTTTCGTTCTTACGGGTAATCAGTTTTTCGTAATCGTCAGTGAGTTTCTTGAGTCGTGAGTCAAATGCTGGATGCATATTCATTTGTTATTAAGTTATTTTTAAAAGTTTCAAAGTTTCACGCAAAGAACGCAAAGTTTGTTCGCAAAGAGCGCAAAGTTTTAATAATATTAGTATTGGTTTTCAGCCTTATTCTTCTTTGCGCCCTTTGCGTTTTCATCCTTTGCGGCCTTTGCGTGAAATAAGATCGCAAAGAAATTGAAATTTATAAATTATTTACTATTCTATGTATTTGTTCTTTAAGTAATTTTGAATTGAAATTGATTAATAAGCCTAATTTCAGCCCTGATAATTTCAGATAGGTAAGTGTTTGCGCAAAATGTACCGGCGCCAATGCTTCGGTTGATTTAATTTCAATAATCACTGTAGAATTTACAATCAAATCAATTCTATATCCGATATCTTGCCGTACTTCCTTATAAATAAAAGGCATAGCAACCTGTTGTTGAACATCAAAACCTAATTGCTTTAAATCAAATGCTAAAGCACTTTCATACCCTGACTCCAACAACCCAGGGCCAAGCATTTTATGTAGCTCAATAGCAACTCCAATGATTTTGTTTGATATTTCGTTTTCGGTCAGCATCATATTTGAAAATGTTTCACGCAAAGGACACAAAGTTTAGCGCTAAGATCGCAAAGTTTTTAATACAAATAATTTCATTTTTTAATAATATTTAGTATTCGTTTTCTTCTTCTTTGCGGCCTTTGCGTGAAATAAATCCCACAATCATTGATATTCGTTTTCAGCTTTATCCTCTTTGCGCCCTTTGCGTTTTCACTCTTTGCGGCCTTTGCGTGAAACTATTTTATATGAATTATTCTTTCATTATATTTTTTTATCAGCTCAATGGTTGTGCTATCGGAATCGTAAACTGAATTCAGCCCTTGTTCCTCCACCGGGGGATCGCCCATGTAATCATCGCCCTTTTTCCAAAAAATCTGACCGGGTTTGGGACGAGCGGTACCGCTGAATGTCCAGAAATTACAACCGGACAGTGCGTCTTTATGAGATTCACTCTCCAGCAGCTTTGCAAAGCTATTTTCGTAATACTTATTGCGACAAGTAATAGGTTCGTCCGGTGAATATCCATGCTTATCTCTTGGCAGCCCGTACTCTTCCAGCACAATGGGCTTATTAAGTTTGCGGGCTATTTCCATGTGGTGTTGCATATATATGTTTGTGTTCTCGATAGATTTCTCCAGCGTACCGGGAATATCTGCGGGGTCTAACCATCGCCAGTTTTTAGGCCAGATATGCATCGTCAGGTAATCAATATTGGGATCAGCATGAATTTTCTCGAACAATTCCATGGATTCTTCGCAGCCATGTTGTCCCTCGGTACCCGTGGTAACCAAATGATTTTTATCCAGTGATTTTATATAGGCGGCAGTTTCTTTAATCCATTGTGTAAAGGCGGGTATATTTTCGTTCGAAAAAGCGCGGGGTTCATTGGCAATTTCCCAGGTCATAATGGTGGGATCGTCGGTATATTTTATATGGGTATAACGATTGGTTCTCGACAGCATGAATTTCAAATGGGCTTTGTATTCTTCCTTACATTTTTCGCAGGGAATAAATTGTTTGCAATATTGGATAAAACTGCCCCATTCGTGTTTTACGCTAGGGTAAGGAATGGAGCCATATCCGTTCCAGTTCAGATATTGAGCATAGCCGCCGGACCAATCCCATGCATTATTCAAATACAAAATGGCACGTTGTCCGCGTTTCTGCATTTCAGCCAACAAAAAATCAAGACCATCGAGCAAGGTATCGTTGTAGTTTCCGGGTGAAAGCTGAAGCGTAGGCGTTACACGGAAAGGCTCATTATCAGGCCCCTCTGCTCCGGATAAAACACGAAGGTTATTAATGCCGATGCTTTTCATGAAATCGAGTTCCTTCAATAACCTAGGGCGGTTGCCGCCTTCGCCCGTTGATGCAATAATAGCGCCATACCAATAATTGGTGCCGATATAATAGTAAGGCTTCTTGTCAATTTCGAATGTTTTCCCGTTAACTTTTACAAAGCTTGTATTTTGCTTATCTCTGGTGAATGATAATGAAACTAATACAAGAAGGACGCCGATTATTTTTGTCATATGTTATTAATAAGATATAAGACACGAGATATAAGAGCCAAGACACAAGATATGAGAGCCAAGACATAAGAATCAAGATGCAATACAAAACAGAATATCACACTTAAAAATTCGAAATGGAAAGTAATTATGACATTTGCTATATAAGTATTCAAGATCATTATCTTACAATTCCCGAAAATA
>CAYZNC010000534.1:0-3651 GCA_964478555.1 uncultured Bacteroidales bacterium
GTTTTAAAACGTTTTTCACTTTCTCTTAAGGCTGTAATGGCGTTATCTCTTTCCAATTCGCGATTTTTGATAGCATCAAGCATCATGCTGAATTCATTGGATAACTGACCATTATTTACCAGCTCATTTTCCAGTTGGAGAGCAGTGATATTTGATTCTGCAAATGTGCCTGTGAGCCGCATGATGGAAGTGGATATTAATTTCTGCCATACAAACGCTAATGCAAGAAAAATTAATATGGTGAAGCCAATGGTGAGGGAAATTACGATGAATCGGTTCTCGTAAGCGAAATGTAGATAATTGCTAATGAAAACGATAATAATGCATATGAAGCACATTATTATCATTATTTTATGGTGTATTGATAACTTTTGGATCAGTTTCATAACTTTGATTTACATCCTTTTCAGGTCTATTTTCATTGACATAAAGGCATCATTATTTATTGTATATAGTACATTATAAACATAATATAACTTAAAGCTAAGTTATTTACCTGCCTGGCAGGATAGTTTTCATTTATTTGCTTGAGGAGTTTTTCCCTGAAATTTTTAATATCAGAGCTTTACTTTTAAATAACAGGGGTAAGTGAAAACGATTGTTCGTAAGGTCCGGTAACGTTATTTGAATGTTATAACTAAGTTAACACATTTTTTTATTTTTTCAAAGCTACGCTTATCTTTACTTGTATTCCTTTTTCCGCCTGACTTTCAAACATTAACTTCCCATTTATGGAGCCAATACGGTTAATAATGTTGGAGATACCCATGCCCGTTATGTGATTATCCAGCACTTTTTTGATATCGAAGCCGGTGCCATCATCGCTGTATATGAGTGACAATAAATTTTCGGTTTTAAGAAGGAATATTTCAATACGTGAGGCTAAGGCGTGCTTTATAGTATTGTTAACCAGTTCCTTGAGGATTCTAAAAAGGACCAGTTCAACATTTATTTCGAACCGGAGATCATATACATTGCTGTCGAAATTGATGTCGATCGCTTTGGTGAGTGTCATTTTTTTACAAAACGATTGAATGGCGGCGGCTAGTCCAAAGTCGTTAAGTACATGTGGGCTCAGGTTATTTGATATTTCTTTAATCAACAGGAGCGATTCATCGATCACTTCGTTAGTGGTTACGAGGATTTCGGCTCTTTTTTTTGTTTCATCGGCGTTGCCCAGAATTTTAGCATAAAGCTTAAGACTCGAGAGTAGAGGACCAAGCCCGTCATGTAAATCGCGTGCAATTCGTCCCCGTTCCTTTTCTTCCGTTTGGATAATGGTGCTCAGGATCTCACGTTCCATTTGTTTTCTTTCTGAAATGTCGCGTGCCACACATAGCAATGCTTGTTTATTGTTAAAATTGATAGGCCTGCTATTAATTTCAACCGGAAACGTTCGTCCTGAAGAAGTTATAAATTCACTTTCAAACACTTGTATTTCTAATTTATTCCGGGTAAAATACAGCATATCCGAAGGAATATTACCCGGTGAAAATACAGTTTCGATGGCATGTTTTAACAGTTTTTCACGTGCTATTTCCAGGGTTTCGCAAGCGCGATGATTAACTTCGACGATATTGCCATAAATATTGTAAATGAAGATAGCATCGCTGCTGTGGTTGAACAGATCCTTAAATTTGATTTCACTGCTTTTGATTTCTTCCTCGGTAATCCTACGTTCGAAGGTATTGGATAAAATAATTGAGATGGTTTTAAGGAAGCCAATCTCCATGCTATTCCATGTATGAAACTGATGGCAATGATCAAATCCTAAAAATCCGTAAAAATCATTGTCGATGTAAATTGGCAATACTATTACGGACTTCACGAGCCGTGATTCGAAAACAGCTTTGAGATCGGGCGGTGTTTTTTGTAAGTCGTTAAAATAGATAATGCCATCCTTGATGAGTAATCCTTTCCAATTGGGTAAATGGATATTGTAAGCCAATCGCTTATTTTCTGCTTTCTCATGGGGAATGCCTGATTTACACCACTCAAAAGTATTGGCTGACATTTTGCCATTGCCATAATCTTCAAAAATATAAATTCTGCACACGCCGGTGTATTTCCCTAGTATATTCAGTGCGTTATTGATTTTGTGATTGAATTTACCAGGACTGTTCAGGTAATTGGTGAAGTTAAAAAGGAACTCCTGGTTACGAAGGTTACTTAGTACTTCCTGGTAGGAAGTTTGGTCGGAAGTTGCAGGGGTGGTCCCGGAGGGCAATCGGGAGGTCCCTGAGCGTAGCCGAAGGGACCGTAATTTTACATAAAAATGCAACGAACTATAAATCAGAGCAGCGCATAGTGCTAAAAAACAAAGTATTGCATAATTGTTTAAAGTAGTCACAGGCGTTAAGTCTATGTGATTAATTGTCTGATTCTTTCGATTTGGATTTGTTTGTTCACTTCACGCAAATTGCGAGCTGTTTTAGTGTAATATTGGTGGTTGGAAATGAATTTTAATTGAGTTTTGTTCCAGTCGTTGATGCAACTTATCATTTTCCGGTTTTTTAATTCCTCAAATAACGTATTGGACACTGGGATAAAATCGGTGCGTCCGAGATAATCCAAGTCGGCGTCGCAAATGATTTCCTCAAGTAAATTTTGGGGATTTGGAGGCATCTTTGTGGCCATGATGAGTTCACATATCACCTCTATGTTTTCAGGAGCGTAATTATATGCCGGGAGCATTTTTCTGGCTAGCTGCGTACCTTGGAATTCGTGGGAGTCGTAGGAAACGGTATGTCCACTGTCATGAAATAAGGCGGCTGTTTTAAGCAGCAGGATGTCTTCATCGGAAATGCCTTCGGCCCATCCTATAAGTTCAACACCTGTAACCACATCAATGGTGTGTTTGAGATTATGATAATAAAGATCATCCGGTAATTCCTTTTCAAGCAGGTCAAATACCTCTTCTTGTAAATCGTGAAACTGAATCAATGCAAATTGTGTTTTAAATAGTTGATTTGGTATAAGCCCCAGGCCATCTACCGAGAGCTCGGCCTTTATACCTTTTACCTCGTAAATATCGAGGTTGCCTTTATATTTTACGGGAAGTTTTCCGAAATAATCGCAATCGAAGAATTCTTTAGTTAATTCTTTAGTCATTACCGAAACCAATAGTTTTCCGTTGTCTCCCAATGACTCCATTCGGCTGGCAATGTTCACCGTTTCGCCTTTTATATCATAAGAATGTTTGTTTTTGCCGTTAACAGCGGCATTAACTGAACCGGTATGAACTGCAATGCAGATCCCCCATACAGCATTATGATCGTTTGAATAAGAATTAACCAGTTGAATTAACTCATTCGCAGCCAATACAACCTCAACAGGATTGGTAATGTTTTTTTTAGGTATGCCGCCGGCACACATGTAGGTGTCGCCTATGGTACGGATTTTTTCGATTTTATAATTTTTTACAATCTCGTCAAAATGATAATACAAGTGATCCAGTTGATCTATCAGGGCCTCAGAATCCATGTCGGGAGAAATCTCGGAAAAGCCATGAATTTGGGCATATAAAACAGTAACCATATTAAATTTAGAGGAAACAAATTTCTCCGTTACTTTTCCCTTAATTTCTTTATAATTAGGATCTTTAATTACAATTGCTTCGTATTCTTCATTTTTTTTGAGCAATTTTTCATT
>CAYZNC010000535.1:0-3643 GCA_964478555.1 uncultured Bacteroidales bacterium
GGCCCATTATTTGTACTAAGGAAAAAAAAATAAAAATAAGGTTAAAAAAATAAAGCATTAGTTGAATAATAAACTTAAAGTGCAATTAATAAGAGTATCCTAATTTCGTGCCATAATCTAGGAAATTACCCTTAGCAAGGGGCTATAACAGACTCGTTCATACTTAGGGTTACTGAATGTAGGAGATATACTTTGTACTTTGTACTACTTCATATACGCCACCACCTCATTCGTATCTTTCAGCAATTCAGCAGGAATAAAGTTACCCTTGATTTCAACTCCGTTAACCATCAGTTTTTCAACCCCTTTTTCAGATTTATTGGGATTGTTGATTTGGATATGCAATACTTTATTTCTGAACCTGCGGGATATGCTAATTTTATCCCATGCTGCGGGAATGCATGGATCGATGCGGATACCCGTATATTCGGGTTGAATTCCCAGAATATATTGCGAGGCCGAATAATAAGCCCATGTTGCAGCGCCTGTTAACCAAGGAAGCCTGGAAGCACCTTGTCGCGTACTGTATTTGCTTATTGTAGACTGACTATATACATAAGGTTCTATTTCACGGATTTCAGCTTTATCGCTATAAGTAGCGGGCAGGTATGATTCGTAATATCTGAATGCCTGATTTCCATGACCATTAATAGCTTCCGACATAACAGCCCAGCCTTGAGTATGGCAAAAGATAGAACCATTTTCCTTCATTCCTTCATTGAACAAAGTGGCTTTAACCACGTTCATGTCCGCTTTTTTATAAGGCGGATCACAAATCATGAGTCCATAATCGGTAGCCAACCTGTCTTTTAAAACGGTTAAAAGCTTCAGCGCTCTCTCTCCTTGTGCGTGACCGCTGATGATGGCCCATGTCTGTGCGTTTAGCCACAAAGAGCCTTCCTCATCACCTTTTTTACCATATTTGAGACCATCGTACCTGTAAGCACGAAGGTACCACTCGCCGTCCCAGGTATGTTTTTCTATATTTTCGTCAAGCGTTTGCAATGCTTTGGATGCCCATTCGTTTTCACTTTTCATATCGAACATTCCGGCAATCTCTGCATATATTTTAAGTGCATAGCGTACCTGGAAAGCCACAAATACAGATTCGCCGGTTGGTCCTAACACCAGACAATCGTTCCAGTCTGCTGCTAAACCACAGGGTAACCCATGAGCTCCCGACCGGGTCAGGTTGAATTCAATGGCTCTTTTCATATGTCCCAGTACCGTAGCACTGCCTTTGTCGGCATAAGGAAGTTCTTTTTTGTAGAAATCGAGGTCACCAGTTTCTTTCACATAAGCAGGAATGGTATTGAAAAGCCATAGACAGTCGTCGGAGCGGTATTCTTTTTCATCCGGGGCTTCCGTTTCCCCTGGTTGATGGGTGAAAGCTTTTACAACAGGCATTGCACCTCCTGTGGAAACCTGACCTGTAATCATCAGTTCCAACCGCTTAACGGCTTCCTCGGGGATAATATGTAAAACGCCTAAAATATCCTGAACCGTATCGCGGTATCCGAGACCATCTCTCTCTCCTGCGTACACGAGACTTGCGGCGCGTGACCAGAAAAAGGTCATTAGACAGTTATAAGGATTCCACATGTTGATCATGCTGTTAAACGCAGGGTGCGGGGTAGTAGCTACAAGTCCTTCGAACTTGCTATGCCAAAAGTTTACCAGCTCTTTTAGCCTGGTTTTTACTAAGTTTAAGTCAGCAGCTTCCTGAATCGCTTTTTTTCCTACACTTTCGGCTTTACCCACGCCCATCACAACCACAAATTCCTTTGTTTCACCGGGGTTAAGTTCAATATCAATCTGAACAACACCACATCCGTTATCGCCAATAGCAATTGAACCTGAACAGCTACCATTTTCCACTACCACGGGATTATGATAACTGTGGTATGTTCCCAGGAATGATCGCCTGTCCGTATCATAACCGGTAACCTCGGCACCGGCTACACCTAGAAATGTAAACTTAGAACTGCTTGCCTCGAAATCATCAGGATCGTGTGGTTGATATACATTGATGCCCTGACTTATGATGTTGTTGACAACATCCATCCGGAGAATATATTGGGTATATTGGAGATTTACAATATCCTGATACAGCATGCAGTGACTGGCATATTCCACATAGGTAAACAGGCGCAGTTTTCTTTTGCGCTTGCTGTTATTGGTTATTTTGCTTAACCAATATTCATAATCCTTACCAAGCGGAACAAAATAGGTTGTTTCGGATTTTATTTCACTATAATCCGATTCAATAATCGTATAGGCTGTTCCGTGCCTGCAAACCGATTTGTACTGATCGAGCGGTTTACCCACGGGTTGCCATGAAGCTGACCAATAATCTTTCGATTCCTGATCGCGAATGTACAGATAACGCCCCGGTTGATCCATGGGAACCGTATTGGTTCTGAATCGCATAAATCTACCTTGTGCAGCAGATTTGTAAAAGCTATAGCCACCGGCATTATTGGTAATGATGGCACCATAAACGGTAGAGCCCAGGTAATTACTCCAGGATAAAGGAGTATCAGGGCGGGTTACCACATATTCTTTGTTCTTATCGTCAAAATGTCCGTATTGCATGATTTGGGTTTTTTATTTAGTAAAAAAAGCAATGAAGAAAATAAGAATCTTCATTGCTTGAATTTATGATTAAACAATATTATTATGCGGTAACAACCCCATCTCCACTTTTCCTGCGGCGCTCTTCAAGCTCTTCTTTCACCTTTTTCATCAAGGGTTCATCTAATTTATAGAAAAATACAAGAATCAATAAAGCAATTATGCCAGCTCCAACAGGTATGACGCTCATCATCGACTTCAAGCCAACCTGTACATTTGCATTTTGCACCGTATCTTTCACATAGCCGGTCATATCCAATATTACACCTGCTATCATACCACCTACAGCCCATCCAATTTTGTTCGACATAATTGATGCTGAAAAAACAAGGCCTGTAGCTCTTCTACCAGTTTTCCACTCAGAATAGTCGGCCGTATCAGCATACAAAACCCACAATAAAGCTGAAATCGGTCCCCCAGTGATAGATCCGAAAACCTGGAAAGTTAAAATAAGTGTCACATTTTCTGGCTTAAATACATAAAATGAGGCTGTGAATATCATGGCAAGAACGAAAAGAATAACGACGGCTCGTTTTCTTCCGAATACTTTAGCAACCCAGGGAACAATCACAACGCCTACCAAAGAAAGTGCCTGACCAACCGTATTAAAAATAGTAGCGAATACTTCATAACCATATTTATTAGTTTCCACTATAATAGGATATGGTTGCTTTCCAAATAAGCTAATTATAGGATTAGTTATGTATTTGTTACAGAAATTCAGAAAATGAGTTAACCACGGCACTACCTGATCTCCTACATAATATTTGAAATAGTGTGTGGTAACGCTTAATCGAATGCAAACAAATAAGATAAAAAGAATAGTTACAATAAACAGCATCATCCATGGAATATTCTTAGATAAATCGCTTAAGTCATCTGCAATAGAAGTTTTTTCTTTAGCGATGGGTTGGATACGTTCTTTTGTTGAAAGAAAAGTAACGAGAAAAAAAACCGCCGCAGCTATGGCATATATAATCATTGTCATTTGCCAACCTTTTTGTGCACT
>CAYZNC010000536.1:0-3635 GCA_964478555.1 uncultured Bacteroidales bacterium
GAAAGCTCCGGAGAAATCTCCCTTACGGAAAGCCTTTGTATATTTAAGAAAGCCATCTGTTTTATCACTATTTGAAAGATCGGCTGAGGATACAATCATATTCTCAACATGCTGCGCGAAATAGCCAAGTACAGTTGCGGAAGCAGCACGGGTTGCAATATTTTCTTTCTGTGCAATCGTAGAATAATCAATGGAGGGTGCTTTGCCGGAAAGAAATGAATTTAATTTTGCGGCAAGCGCTGAATTGGCTTTTTCCCAATCGGCAATTGCTTTTTTCTTTTCTGCGGCTTGTTTTATCTTTTGATCACGAACTTTGCTATAATAATCTGCTACATCGGGGAAAATTTTGAATGGATTCTCAGGATCACCCCCCAGATGAGTAATTGATTTTTTGAAGGAAGCACCAGCCTCACCAAGTGGCATGCCATGGGTGGCACATTTACGTTCAAAGCTATTACCACTTTCGTCCAATGCACCTTTACCCATAATAGTTTTACCAATGATCAGCGTTGGCTTACCTGTCACCTGGTTTGCTTTTTTCAAAGCAGCCCGGATAGCATCGGCATCATTGCCATTAATAACCAAAACTTCCCAGCCCCAGGCTTTATATTTCATTTCTGTGTCTTCCACAGTCACTTCCCATGTTTCGGTGGAAAGCTGAATATCATTGGAATCGTAAAACATGATCAGGTTATCCAAGCCTAATGTGCCAGCGATACGTCCTGCACCCTGTGAAATTTCTTCCTGAACACCTCCATCGGAAATAAAAGCATAAATCTTGTGATTCATCCAGTTTCCGAAACGAGCAGCAAGAAATTTAGCAGCAATTGCTGCACCAACAGCCATAGTATGACCCTGACCAAGTGGCCCTGATGTATTCTCAATACCACGTTTAACATCTAACTCTGGATGTCCAGGAGTTGGACTTTCCCATTGACGAAAATTTGCAATTTCTTCCAATGAAAACTTTCCGGTAAGCGTTAATTGCGAATATAACATTGGTGACATATGACCCGGATCCAGAAAAAATCTGTCACGGAAAGGCCATGCCATATCGGTTGGGTCATAATTCAAAAACTCAGTGTATAAAATATTGATAAAATCAGCTCCGCCCATGGCACCACCTGGGTGTCCGGATTTGGCCTTTTCTACCATAGAAGCAGCAAGTATTCGGATATTGTCGGCTGCGCGGTTTATTACTTTATTGTCCATTGGTTAAGATTTTTAAATATTAAGCGCATAAAATTATACTTTTTGATCGATTATGATCCGCACCTTTTTAAATTCTTTTTCTCTTTTTTTAATTAATCGAATTAATCTAACTTTGGACGCTGTTTTGAAAATAATCTATTACAAATTTGAAATAATATGGGTCTTCAGTGTGGAATTGTAGGTTTACCTAATGTGGGAAAGTCTACCTTATTTAATTGTTTGTCGAATGTAAAGGCGCAAGCTGCGAACTTCAGGTTCTGCACTATCGAACCAAAACTTGGTGTAATTACGGTGCCGGATGACCGTTTGAACAAGTTGGTTGAAATTGATAAACCCAAGAGTGTAGTACCAACAACAATTGAAATTGTTGATATTGCAGGTTTGGTAAAAGGAGCCAGCAATAATGTGGGCCTGGGCAATAAATTCCTCGGCAATATCCGCGAAACTAATGCAATTATCCATGTATTACGCTGCTTTGACGATGAAGATATAATTCGCGAAGAGGGTGAAGTGAACCCTGTTTCAGATAAAGAAATTGTGGATATTGAACTTCAGTTAAAAGATCTGGAAACCATTGACAGTCGTATAGCAAAAACGCAAAAGCAGGCACAAACCGGGGGCGATAAATCGGCCAAACGATTATATGAAATACTGGTGCAGTATAAAACAGCCCTCGAGCAGGGAAAATCAGCACGTACCATTGTTTTAGACAATAAAGAAGATCAAAAACTGGCACACGATCTTTTCTTGTTAACGGATAAACCCGTTATGTATGTTTGCAATGTAGATGAGACAAGCGCCGTAAAGGGAAATAAATATGTGGAGGCTGTCCGTGATGCTATCAAGGACGAAAATGCTGAATTACTTGTGGTTGCGGCACAAACTGAGTCGGAGATTGCCGAGTTAGAGACTTACGATGAACGCCAGATGTTTCTGGAAGAAATAGGCCTGAAGGAATCAGGTGTATCGCGATTAATAAAAGCAGCTTATCATCTGCTGAAACTCAAAACTTTTTTTACTACCGGAGCTGATGAATCGAGAGCCTGGACTTTTACTGAAGGTACAAAAGCTCCGCAAGCTGCAGGTATCATTCATACCGATTTTGAAAGAGGATTTATCAGAGCTGAAGTAATCAAATATGACGATTACATTAAGTTGGGCTCAGAGGCAGCATGTCGTGAAGCTGGTAAAATAGCTATAGAAGGAAAAGACTACGTTGTAAAGGATGGCGACATCATGCATTTCAGATTTAATGTTTAATAACCTGTGGAGGTTGAATAGGTCGTTCCACAACATACGGCCACTTCTACCGTTTTCATCATTAAAAAAAGCATAACCCCTATGAAAAGAATATTTTGTATTTTATTAAATTTTAGCATTTTAGCAGGATTATTATACGGTCAACAGGACCTTAAAATACCACCCGAAAAGCCTAAACTCATTGTTGGCATTATAATAGAGCAAATGCGCTACGATTATATCTATAAATTTTGGGATAAATTCGGTGAAGGCGGCTTCAAACGATTGATTAATGAAGGTACCAATTGTAAGAATGCAAACTTCGACTATCAATTTACCCAAAATAGCGTGGGACATGCTACAATAGCAACCGGAACCACTCCGTCATACCATGGGATTGTTTCAGAAGAGTGGTACCAGCGACTTAAAGATAAAGTAGTGAATTGTGTGTTTGATGAAAAAGAAAAAGGTATCGGAGGCACCCCCGACGCAGGACGTATGTCGCCCCGCCAGTTGCTTACAACCACTATTGGGGACGAGATCCGTCTTACTAATTTTAATAAATCAAAGGTAGTAGGAATTTCACTAAATGGGAACGCCGCAATCCTTTCTACCGGACAAACTGCCAATGCTGCTTATTGGTTTGACGGGGAAAGCGGGAATTGGATCACAAGCTCCTATTATATGCATGACCTCCCTGCATGGGTAAAGGAATTTAACGACAAAAAACTTTCCGATATATATATGAATCAGAGCTGGAATCCAAAGCTTCCGTTTAGCGAGTATTTTCAGCGGTGTCTGCCTGATGATAACAAATACGAAACGGGCATTCAGGGCCGAAAAGTTTTCCCTTACAACCTGGTTGAAATGGGTGGAGGGAAAAACAAAAAGAAATATGGCTTATTAAAGTCCATGCCTTTTGGAAATACTTTTACCAAGGACTTTGCTATTTCTGAAATCATTAAGGACAGTTTGGGACGCGACAATTACACAGATCTCCTGATGGTTTCATTTGCTGCCACGGAATCTATAGGAGAAAACTTTGGCTCGGAGTCCATTGAAGTAATGGATGCATTTATCCGCCTTGATGAAGATCTTGCACATTTCCTCAATTTTCTGGACCAGGAACTTGGAAAGCAAAATGTATTGGTTTTTCTCACTTCCGATCATGGTGTTGCTCAAAA
>CAYZNC010000537.1:0-3632 GCA_964478555.1 uncultured Bacteroidales bacterium
GAAATCCTGTATGGATCCAACAGCCTTTTCAAATTCAGCAACAGGTATCCGGAACTGGTACCAATGAACCTTTGACGTTTTCCCGTTGGGAAACTTTATATTGTCATCTAAAACATCATCTACAATATTATTCGTGCCCACTTTCAGCCTGTCGGCTGAGATATCTACATGGTACTGGTAAAAGCTTTCTGATTCACTGAGCGTATTATCGCGATTAATGTCTTCGGTATTAGGAAGGCTCGATCCCGATCTAACATCGCCTGAAGCAGATGTGATAGCCGGTGAGTTAGCTTCGGCACCGTTATAATTTTTATACCTGGCCAATATACCAAGGCGCTCATCATCATAATCGCCACCCAGATAATAATGAAAATCGTCCGATGAAGGGTCCGCGAATGCTTTTGCATAGGCTTTGGGAAACTTACGCTGGATCGCACTAAGATATTTACTGAAAAAGGTTTGTTCATCTTTATCACTCAAACCATCCAAACCAATATCCTGGTATTGCCGTGCCGTAGGATCGTCACTAAAAGCATTCACCAGCGATTGCGATTTAGGAACACGTCCCCAAATTGTTGTATCAACATCGGTAGCCACCGCAGTAATAGGAAAACCGTTTTCGAAAGATTTTCTGGAATCTTTTAAAACATCTTCCGAAACATTACCCAGATCGAAGTATAGTTTACCCTTATTTTTCTTTAAAGAATCCTCAACAAAAGGGTCCATTAACCAGAATTCGATAAATTCAACGTTGGCAGATTCAAAATCACTGGTAAGTACTTCCCTTTGTATGCCACCCCATCTTGCCTCAGGTTTTGTCAGCGATCCGTCTGCTGCCACATTCGTTGTATCAAAATTATAAGGCCCGCGTTCTTTGGGGTAATAAGCAATATTTAATACCGGAATGTTGGATGGTAAACCGGAAGTGTTTTCTTTGTTTTTGAAAATGTCATTATCGTAAATTTCGCGAACAAAATTACTCGATTGATAATTTCCGTCATTTTTTATGTAGGATGGGGTTGAACTGAGATTCCTTAAAAAAAGCGGGTCAATAACGTACCATGCAAGCTTTGCCCTGTTGAATCCATAACTCAAATCATTGTTACGAGCGGCTTCAGGAAATAATGCATCATCTGCAGGTGTACTGGCTAATGACCACGATTCGAATGATTTCATATCGATGGATGTTTCGCTTCCTTCAAAATCGTCGATATAAGCAGTTCCTGATTTTTGAATTGCCTTGGAGTGTCCGGGTATAAGTTGTGCAAATTCACCATCAACCGTAAATGAGGATGGTTCTTTTACATTGAGCAAAGGTATTTTATCGATGAGGTTAGTAAGAAATTGCGATTTGGTTGTATAGGTGCCATTCAGCCCCCAAATAGTATTGGATATGGGCTCGTCGCCAATATTGACTTTTTGGGTAAGCGGCCGTTCGGTTAAATTTAAAATGGTAGCACCGATATTGAAATTGTTTGAAAATTTATAATCGAGGTGAGTCCCTAAAAGTGTTTTAGTTTGGAGGTCAAATAGTGAGTTACTTTCAAGGGAAATTTTTATGGGCGTTCCCGATTCAAGCAAACCCTGGTTAATGATTTTTACACGTCCTAATGTATAATCAACCGTAAAATCGACATTTTCAGTTAGTTTCCTTCCACCGGCAGTAACTACAACAGATCCCTGAGGGATATTCATGGCATTCAGCGGAATATCTGATCCTCCTGCTGATTGGTAAGTGCCTTTTAACTTAAATTTATTTTTTTCAGCATCTTGCCTGGCCCTTGTTTGCGTGGAATCGTATAATTCGCGGTACACGTACTTCTGCGAAATGGAAGGCGATACTCCTTTTTTATCGAAATAACGTTGTAAAGTGCTGCCAAAAGGTTCAAGCGTCGGGAAAAATACCCGTCCTGAGGAAGAATTAACGGTTACACCTTCAACGTAGTCAAATACTCCATCGGGGAAGGGCTCTTGATTGGTATTCAAATGGTCCAACCCCAATGTTCGTAGCAAAAGGTCCTTACTGGTGGCATCTTCGGGAATATAATTTACGGCAGAACCGTTTTTATCATCCTGGTATATCACATTGAGCTTAAAGTTATCCCGTTTAATCTGGAAAGCATTGATGGAGTATACGTTTTTCATCATGAGTTTCCAGGTTGGAAGTTTGGGTGTAAGGTTTGTAGCCTTGATTAATTTTACAATCAAAGCATTGGGTGAACTTACGCCTGATGTTGAAAGATCGCCTACTCTGTATGTCCTGCCCTGGTAGGTATATTCATACGCAACGGCTAATATCTCATCGGAATTTAATGCTGTATTTAGAGAGATATATCCAAGATTCGGATTTAGTGTATATTCCCTTTCAGTAAGCAATCGGGCATTCTCAATTTTCTCAAAATCCTGACCTGCATAAAACCCCTGGGAAGTTAGTGTAGAAAGTCTGGTTGAAACCGATTTAATATCTCTGCCACTGTAGTCATTTAGCACAGAAGTATACAGATTGCTTATTTCATTTCGGGGCATGCTGTCGTTAGCGGAGATGTGAGGCCCTCCAAAAACGGCTACATGGTTCCAACGTTTGGCTTCACCAAGGTCCATCAATGCCACAATATTTCTGGAATCTGTGAAATTACTATTTTTGTTGGTAATCCAAACTTCAATTTTGGTAATGACTATACCTGAACTAATGACAGGAAGTGTCTTCAGGGCACCTTCATAACGATCGCGGAAAAATTGGGAAAGGAAGAAGTGTTTATTAGCGTCGTAATTATCGATAGTTACTTCGAAATCACTTTCCTGGGCACCGCCTTTAACCTCAATAGAAGATGACTGCCCTTTTTGCTGTGATACCAGGGCTGTAACCGTGAGCTTTCCGAATTGCAGCTCTGTTTTTATTCCCCAGAGGCTCTGACTTCCGGTAATAAGTGAACCGGTAAGCGGTAAACTTACATTACCGGCTTCTATCTTCTTTATGATTTCATCTTCTTTACCGGTATATTCCAGCTTCATCTTGTTTTCAAACTCAAATGTAGCTTCGGTATTATAGTTAATGCCCAATTTCATTTTATCGCCAATGGTTCCCGTAACATTCATCTGTATTTTTTCCTTGAAATCGAATGTAGTTGTTTTCCGGAGCCGTTCGCTGATGTTCGGATTATCTATACGGGAAGTATTCAGACCAAATATTAGTTCTGCCGATCCCTGTGGAACAATGTTTATAGAGTTACTGCCAAAGATTTTATCAAAACCATCGATTCCCAAGTTGAGTTTAGGCAGAAAACCAGATTTGGCCTGGCTTTTATCATTTTTCCGCCGCTCAACCCAGTAATTTTTTTTAGCATTTTTTAATTCATATTGCTTGTATTCGGGTGAGGTCATGGAATAAGGTTCACGATAATCTTCCAGCCCAATCTTTTCCTTGAAAATATATTCCTTGGTTATGGGATCGTATTCGACTGATTTTGTTAAGTTCGAAGGATTTTTTAAGGTTAATCCACCTGGATTTTCAGTTGTCTGGTACGGGTAACGGCTGTCGTCAAGCTTATAATGAAGCTTTGGTACTGTATCCT
This sequence comes from uncultured Bacteroidales bacterium, assembly GCA_964478555.1. Classification (GTDB taxonomy): domain Bacteria; phylum Bacteroidota; class Bacteroidia; order Bacteroidales; family JAAUTT01; genus JAAUTT01. The sequence goes on from CAYZNC010000537.1 coordinate 3,573, forward strand.
TGCTTCCTCCTGTTGGTGTGTTTTGTGCCTTAACAAAATTAACGCCTGGACTCAAGAGAA
>CAYZNC010000538.1:0-3631 GCA_964478555.1 uncultured Bacteroidales bacterium
AACTGATTTGGCTTACTTAAGAAATATGTCAGGTGATAATCCTGATATTATAAAGGAAATGATTGGGATATTCATCGAACAGGCTGAAGAATATATCCGTGAAATGAAGAAAAACTTAGAAGACAAAAATTATGACGCTATTGGAAAGTTAGCTCATAAAGCTAAATCCTCAATATCAATCATGGGTATGAATGATTTGGCAGCGGATATGAAAACACTAGAATTGTTAGCTAAGGAAGAAAAGGAAAAGGAAAGCTATCCTGGTTTTATCGATAAATTTGTAAATCAAACCCAACAAGCTATTACAGAGTTGAAAGAAACTGCTTCACATCTGTAATAACTTACCAGAATTAACCAAAAATTAACCCATAAAATCTAGATTACAATGCTTAAGGTTGAATTAATTGATAACATTTACATTGCTTCTTTCGAGAATATCAACAGGTTTAATGCATTAATCACAGAACCTGTGAAAGAACAATTGAATAACCTGTTTAACAAACCCCACACTAAGTTGATTTTGAATCTCGAGGGTATTAATTTTATTGATAGTTCCGGATTTGGCGTTTTCTTGTCAATTATGAAAACTGCCAATGTCAATTTCGGGCATTTTAAAATCTGCAATATCAGTAAAGAAGTAATGGAACTTTTTAAACTACTACAGTTGCACAATGTGTTTGAGATTTACAACAATCTCGACGATTGTATCAAAAGTTTCTAAAAATCGATATTTAGTTTTGTTAATAATGACCCTTCGACTGATCATCCCTTGCAAACGGTGAGGTGAACGAAGTTGGTATTACAAAATTAAGAGGTCGTCGTGATACAGCTTAAATAAACAGCGTTTAGGTAAACTACAAAGCGGTCTCTGCCATGCAGCTTTCTAAGCACTTCAAAATAAATGAACCACATAAACAAACTATGTCTCCTATGTTTCTATGTGGTTCAAAAAAGAATACGCTGTTTTTTAAACTTTAATTAATTCCTGAACACCAAATCCCCTCCCACATTATCAATGATTATTTTATTTTCTTTGTTGACCGTTCCTGCCAGAATCTTTTTCGATAATTCATTAATCACATATTTCTGTAAAATACGTTTTACCGGGCGAGCACCAAATTGCGGATCGTATCCATGGTCGACAATCCAATCCACAGCTTTCGGGGTAAGTTCAGCATGTATATTAGACTTTTCAAGCATCGCTTCAATAAGTTGAAATTGTAATTTAACAATATCCTTAATCTGAACTTTGGTAAGCGGCGTAAACATGACAATTTCATCCACGCGATTCAAAAATTCAGGACGTATCGTTTGCTTCATCAAATTCATCACTTCAAGGCGGGTACGTTCCAAAATTTCCTCCCGGTTTTTATCCGTCATTTTATCCATATTTTCCTGAATAATATGTGAGCCAATGTTGGAGGTCATGATAATAATGGTATTCTTAAAATTGACGATATGCCCCTTATTATCGGTAAGACGACCATCGTCGAGCACCTGAAGCAATATATTAAAAACGTCGGGGTGTGCCTTCTCTATTTCATCAAGTAATACTACTGAATAGGGTTTATGGCGAACGGCTTCAGTAAGTTGTCCTCCTTCTTCATAGCCCACATATCCCGGAGGTGCACCAATCAATCGCGAAACCGAATGCCGTTCCTGATATTCACTCATATCAATGCGAGTCATCAGGTTTTCGTCGTTAAATAAAAATTCAGCTAATGCCCTTGCCAATTCTGTTTTACCAACACCTGTAGTACCCATAAAAATAAATGAGCCAATGGGTCGCTTTTCATCCGATAGTCCTGCACGATTTCTGCGAACGGCATCGGCAATGGCCGAAATGGCCTCGTCCTGACCCACCACACGTTTGTGCAATTCGGCTTCGAGGGTGAGTAATTTATCCCGTTCACTTTGTAACATCCGGGTAACCGGAATACCTGTCCAACGCGAAACAACGCCTGCAATATCCTCTGCATCCACCTCTTCCTTAATTAATGAGGTGTCGGATTGTACTTTCTGAAGCTCTGCTTTCAACGAGTCGATATTCTGCTCAGCTTCTTTTATCCTGCCATATCTTAATTCTGCAACCTTGCCGTAGTCTCCATTACGCTCGGCCTGTTCTGCTTCAAACTTAAAATTCTCAATTTCCGATTTATTCTTCTGAATGCGATCTATGATTCCACGCTCAACCTGCCATTTAGCGCGCATGGTATTGCGGTCTTCGGAAAGATTTGCAATTTCTTTACTCAGATCTTTAACTTTTCCATTATCACCTTCGCGTTTTATAGCCTCACGCTCAATTTCCAGCTGTTTAATGCGGCGTTCGATCTCATCAATTTCTTCCGGAACAGAGTTCATTTCAAGCCGTAATTTCGATGCCGCCTCATCGATAAGATCAATGGCCTTATCCGGCAGAAAACGGTTGGTAATATACCTTTGGGATAGCTCTACCGCAGCAATAATAGCATCATCTTTTATACGAACCTTATGGTGCATTTCATATCGTTCTTTTAATCCGCGAAGTATTGAAATTGCGCTTAGTGTATCGGGCTCGTCAATGATTACCGATTGGAAACGGCGCTCTAGTGCTTTATCTTTCTCAAAATATTTCTGATATTCATCAAGTGTTGTTGCGCCTATAGCTCTAAGTTCACCACGAGCGAGGGCAGGCTTTAAAATGTTGGCTGCATCCATTGCGCCTTCACTTTTGCCAGCTCCAACAAGCGTATGAATCTCATCAATAAACAGAATAACCTCTCCATTCGATTCTAAAACCTCTTTGATAACGGCTTTTAAACGTTCTTCAAATTCGCCTTTATATTTGGCACCGGCAATCAATGCTCCCATATCAAGCGAATAAACCTGCTTGCTCTTTAGGTTTTCCGGTACATCGCCATTAACAATTCTATGTGCCAGGCCCTCTGCTATGGCAGTTTTTCCGACACCAGGTTCACCTATCAGAATTGGATTATTTTTGGTACGGCGTGATAGTATCTGCAGTAACCGGCGGATTTCCTCATCGCGACCGATAACAGGATCCAACTTTCCGGAGCGTGCCATATCATTAAGGTTAATGGCATAACGGCTAAGTGAATTATAGGTCTCTTCTCCAGATTGACTGTTAACTTTCGATCCCTTTCTTAACTCAGCTATTGCTTTCCGCAGATCGGTCTCATTTACCCCACTATCCTTTAACACCTGCGATATTTGATCGCCACTTAAAAGAATGCCTAAAAACAGATATTCTACGGAAACAAACTGATCACCTGCCTCGCTTGAAAGCGCAATGGCTTTCTGAACTGAATTATTAGCAGACGAAGATAAATAAGCTTCACCTCCGGTAATTCTTGGGTAGGACTCAATAATTTTATCAACTACCTTGGTAAGATTATTAATATTGACGTTCAATTTATTTAATAAATAACCAATCACATCGTCGGCCTCAATTATTAAACCCTTGAGCAAATGACCATTCTCTATAGCCTGATGTTGACTGGTCTGCGCAAGCGTAATAGCCTTTTGAACAGCCTCCTGCGATTTTATAGTAAAATTGTTAAGATTCATAGGATTTAGCTTTTAATTTCTGTTATAGTTATATACAAAACTATTGCCATGGTTAAAGTACTTA
>CAYZNC010000539.1:0-3596 GCA_964478555.1 uncultured Bacteroidales bacterium
TGCCTGATGGTGTAATTGGCAACACGTCTGATTCTGGATCAGAAGAGTCCAGGTTCGAGCCCTGGTCGGGCAACTAAATACAGAGGCACTTACATGATTTAAATCGGTAGGTGTTTTTTATTTCTGCCAAAATTAGCGCCACCACTTATTCTAAGTCTTATTTATTTTTTTTAATAATTACTAACTGGTTATTGAGTATTTAAAGAGTACTATAAAATTTCTCCAAAGACTATACTTCCAACCATAACGGAATGAATATACTAAAAAACTGAGGGTACTATTATAATGTCTCCTCAGAGGTGTTATGTCAGTCTTAATGAATTTAATAAAATTACTTTGTTTCAAATTTTAAAATAAAAAATTATGAGTGAAAATAAAAAATTATCTGAGAAATTCTTGGATGTAATAAAACATGAAGGTGTTGTATCAATCACATCTTGGGGTATCGAAACTCACGTTGTTAACACATGGAATTCTTATCTTGTAGCTACAGAAGATGAACGAATCCTCATTCCTGCTTATGGTTTTAGAAAAACTGAGAAAAATGTTAATGTAAACAGTAATGTAATATTAACTTTAGGCACCAGAGAGGTTTTAGGGTATAAAGATTATCAAGGAACAGGATTTGTTGTTAAAGGAACAGCCAAATATATTAGCTCTGGTGACGAATATGATTTTATGAAAGAGAAATTTTCATTTCTTACCAGAGTGTTAGAAATAACTGTAGATACTGCAAAACAGATGCTATAGAAAGCATAACTAGCAGGTTAGGAAATATTGGCTACATGGCTACTAAAAGCTGTATAGAATTTAGGAAATAATGCCGGCAGTGCGGCTGGATTTATAATGCAATTAAATCCTGTACCACACATAGCCGAGAAACGAACCCTGGTCGGGCAACTAAGATATATTTTTCTCAATTATCAATCCTATTTTAATCCATCAATAAAGCGAGCCAAGAGTATTCCGCATAAGCTGAAAAACGGGCTCTTTGATTTGTTATAGAAACATTTTAAGATAGCGTAAAAGAAAAGTTTAATATCTCAAAGTATTAATTTCTTTTTCTAAATTTGTACATTACGATTTAATATCAGACATCAATGAATATTGGAATAGCCAACGATCATGCAGGGTACGAACTAAAAATGAAACTGCTGGAATATTTTCAACAGAAAGGGATTGCTTGCAATGATTTTGGAGCAGACACTTCGGAATCAGTTGATTATGCGGATTTTGCTCATTTAATTGCCACCGCTGTGGAAAATAAACAGGTGGATTTTGGGTTCTCAATCTGTGGCAGTGGTAATGGTATTAATATGACTGTTAACAAGCATCAGGGTATACGTTCTGCGCTGTGCTGGAGTAAAGAAATAAGTCATTTGGCGCGGTCACATAACGATGCTAATATGTGTGCTTTGCCAGCTCGCTTTATTACAACCGAAGAAGCTTTTGCCATTGTTGACGAATTTCTGAAAACACCTTTTGATGGAGGCAGACACCTTATCCGCATCAATAAAATACCATTGAAATAACCAAAATTACAAACTATGCTATCCAACACTAGTAAATACGCCATTAGAGCTATGATCTATCTGGCTCTCAATAGCAAGGGTGAAACGAAAATTGGAATTAAGCAGATATCCAAAGATTTAGAAATACCCACCCCATTTTTGGGCAAGATTTTACAAACGCTGGCAAAACACAAATTACTGGTATCCACTAAAGGACCACATGGTGGGTTTGGCTTGGGTAAAAGTGCTCACGACATCTGTCTCATGGATATTGTTGAGATCATTGATGGGCTTGATAGTTTTCAAATGTGTGCTCTGGGCCTGAAATCTTGTACAAATAATGAACAAAATTGTCCTATTCACCATAGGTACGAAACTATCCGAGATCAATTAAAGAATCTTTTTCAAGAAGAGAATATCGGTGCGCTGGCAGATCATATTAAAGAGAGTAGTTCCGCGGTGGCTTTGTAACTATCGAGTTAATCCTGATAAGTATCAAATTAATTGGTTTATATAGAAGCACGGCAATGAAAGACCCGGTAGTATTAGCCATAAAGTCAAATATATCTGTTGTTCGATGAAGCCTTGGTATGCTTTGGAGGATTTCCATAGTGCCACCATAAGCAATGGCAACAGCAACTGAGAAAATAACCACCTGAAAAAACGGGATAGCTCTGTCTTTTATATGGTTTAAATCATGCATCATTAAAAATGTAAAAATAAAATACATACCGAAATGGGCTAATTTATCCACATTCGGAAAAGGCATTAACGCTATTATTTGGTTTATTTTATCTCCCGACCAGGCTGAGAGCAATAAAACAAAAACTGCCCAACCTATTGTTTTCCAAAAATTCCTGATAATGTACATTAGTGATATAATTTATATGCAAGATATAACAAAAACCAAACATTTTTAGTGTGTAAAATGTTAATAATTGTTTAATGAACGGCATTTACATTCATATTCCTTTTTGTAAAAAGGTTTGCTACTATTGCGATTTCCATTTTACAGTTTCCTTTCAACAAAGGGATGAGATTCTTAATGCAATTATTAAAGAAATTGACCTCCGTAAGGATTATTTGCCAAGTCACAGGATTGAAACCATTTATCTGGGAGGAGGAACACCTTCTGTTTTGCATGTTGATGAAATAGGAAAAATTTTAAATCAGATCCGTAAATTTTTTACTACAAATGATGATGCTGAAATTACGCTGGAAGCTAATCCCGATGACCTGAGTGAGGCTTATCTTCGTGATCTTGGTAATCTTGGGATTAATCGTTTAAGCATTGGTGTACAGTCTTTTTTCGACCAGGACCTGCAATGGATGAATCGTCGCCACAATGCCGACGAAGCTATACGTTCAATTAAAATAAGTCAGGATTGTGGATTTCATAATCTTAATGTTGATCTTATTTACGGCATTCCGGGATTGACCAATGAACGTTGGTTACAAAACCTCGATTTGTTTATGACTTTGAATGTTCCGCATCTTTCCGCCTACCATTTAAGCATTGAACCCAAAACGGTATTTGGTTATTATAAACGAAAAGGGAGGTTAACTGAAATAGGAGAGGATGAAAGCCTTGCGCATTACGAGATATTAACAAATACAATGCGTTCAAATCAATATCAGCATTACGAAATTTCAAATTTCTGCAAGGATGGCAAAATAGCGCGGCATAATACCAATTACTGGAAACTTGGAAATTATCTTGGAATAGGTCCATCAGCTCATTCCTTCAACGGTACTTCGCGACAATGGAATAAAGCTGTAAACACAAGTTACATAAAAGCACTTGGCAAAGGAGAACTGTGTTATGAAATGGAAGTTCTTACCGAAAATGATAAGTTTAATGATTACTTAATCACAGGCTTAAGAACTATGTGGGGAATTGATAAGGTCGAAATAAAGGAAAAATTCGGAGACCTCTATTTACAACATCTGGAAAAAGAGTTGACAAAATTTGATGGGATGGGTTACCTGCAAACCAGTAACGATAGGATCAAGCTCACAGAAAGTGGCATGTTCGTTTCGGATAAAATCGTTGCCGAAATATTTTACGATAAAACCTCACCCCCG
>CAYZNC010000540.1:0-3587 GCA_964478555.1 uncultured Bacteroidales bacterium
ATAGAAGAATGCAATGATATTTCAGATTTATATTTACGAGATTTAAAGCCAATTGTTATTTTTCAATTTAGGCAATTATTAGAAATATATGGCAGAAACATTATCGGTTACTATTCAATTGTTGACACAAATGGTAAAGAAGTAAAAAAATTTACCCAAGAAGCATGGAACTTCATCAAGATGGAAGTCAAGAAAGATAAGTCTCGAATTGTTTTGCCATTCGATATTGATGTAATTATGGCTATAAATGATTGGGCAAATGCTTTTGTACATACAACATACATATATAATGGTTATGCTGTAATCGGTAAATAACACTGCACAGTTTTTCGTAAATAAAGATACACAACTTTTCGTAACCATAATGCACAGTTTTTCCTTTCCAAGGGCATGCCCTTGGAAAGGAAAAACTGAACTTCGCCAGAAATTTAAACTGGCCATTATGAACGTATTTTATAACAAGTTGATGACATATTACGAAATCCATAGATTACATCGGGAAGATTATTCTATCAGTCAAATTAGTCGGGAGTTAGTTCTTAACCGCCGAACGGTAATGAGCTATCTGGCCATGAGTGAGAAAGAATATGAACAATTTATTATTAATCAAAGCGAACGAAAAAAGGACTTACTTCCTTTTGAAGATTTTGTTAAAGTCCGATTAGAACAATTTCAAGATACTTCTGCCGCCCAGATGCACGATTGGATGAAGGAAAGACATGAGAATTTTCCAAAAGTATCCCCAAAAACGGTCTACAATTTTATCATGTGGGTACGCCAAAAGTATAACTTACCCAAGCTAAGTCCTGCAAGAGAATATATGATTGTCCAAGAGCTTCCCTATGGGAAACAGGCACAAGTGGATTTTGGAGAATACACCATGCGTGACGGCAATCATAAACGTGTTAAAGTATGGTTCTTTTTGATGGTTCTTTCCCGTTCCAGATTTAAATATGTGTGGTTCTCGGATCATCCCTTTACCACTGAATTGGCAATTATAGCACATGAACAAGCCTTTTGCTTTTTTGGTGGTATAACCGATGAAATTGTTTACGATCAGGATAAAGTGTTTATAGTGGATGAAAATAGCGGTGATTTGATCCTTACCGATGCCTTTAGAGCATATACCAAAGAGAGATCGTTCACCTTACACTTTTGTCGAAAGGCGGATCCGGAAAGTAAAGGTAAAATTGAAAATGGTGTAAAATATGTAAAGCAAAACTTTCTATATAATCGACCATTTTATAACATCGAAACCCTAAACGATGAAGCAATCGCCTGGCTTGGACGCACAGCCAATATAATGCCCCATAGCCGCACCATGAAATCACCATCCGATGAGTTGATCATTGAAAAACCTTTCTTAAAACCCTATACAGTGTTTATTATCCAACCCGCACAAACGAAGCATTATACCGTTCGCAAAGATAATACCATCTCATGGAAAGGCAATTTCTATGCCCTTCCTATAGGTACCTATAAAGGCCGTGGGTCTCAGGTCTGCGTGAAAAAAGAAAATGACAAAATCATTATATCCGAACTTTCGGGCAAAGAACTTTATTGTCATACGATACCTAGTGGTAAAGGACAAGTAATAAGCAATACCGATCTTCGCAGGGACAAGCGTGGTGCTATTGAAGAGCTAATTGAGCAGGTCAGTCAAATGTTCGAGGATCCCCAAACTGCCACGCAATATCTTGAAGCAATACATGGAGAGAAACCACGCTATATACGCGACCAGATCATTTTAATCAGGCAAACCATCGAAATGTATGACAAACAAACCGTAAACGAAGCGCTTCGTTATTGTTGCCAAAATAGTATTTACAGTGCTGTGGATTTTAAAGCAGTTATTAAACAGAACATTCGAAACAATACACAACAGACTGAACCAATCATTGAAAGAAAAAACCCATTATCCAACCCGCCTTCTTCAAACGCTACCGTAACACCTTCAAAAAGCAAAATAATAGATTATGAAAAATTAATGCAAAACAAAAACTAATGATGGAAACGAAACAATTAATCCGCAGTTATTGCAGGCAATTTAAAATGGGAGGTCTCGCAACGAGCCTTGACCAAATGTTAATCGAGGCCGAGACAAACAATATTGGCTACCTCGAATATACTATTAATCTCTTTAAGGCTGAAGCCTCTCACCGGGAGTATAATGACGTGCAAAAACGATTGAAATCAGCTCGGTTACCGCACTTTCACGACTTAAAAACTTATGATTATTCTTTTGAAAATGGGCTCCCCAAAGCAAGGTTAAATCAACTAAGAGAATTAGACTGGCTCGATCAAATTTATAACATCGTTTTGATGGGGCCTTCCGGAATCGGAAAAACTTTCCTGGCTGCGGGGCTTTGTGCTGATGCAGTCCAGAAAGGCTATAAAGCTTATTTTAGAACCATGGAAGAAATTATTAACATGTTAAAAATGAAAGATTATACAGCAACTGCCATGGCTGACTATAAACGCTTAAACAAAGCAAATCTGGTTGTTATTGATGATATTATGCTCTTTCCTGTGGAAAAATTACAAGCAGTGGCTCTTTTTAACTTTATTAATCAAATTTATGAGCAAACATCATTTATCGTAACAACAAACAAAGCACCAAGCGAATGGGCTGTAATGCTAAACGACGAGGTATTGGCAACAGCCCTTCTTGACCGACTATTATATCACAGTGAAGTTATAAACTTAACTGGTAAAAGCTTCCGGTTGAAAAATAGAAAAACAATTTTTGAATCGGAAAATTAACCTATTTTTGATTTTGAAAATTGAGCATTTGGGTTGCCATTTTTTGTGCATCGCTAGTTGCCAAAATTTGTGCAGTTGTAGTTACCGGTTACAAATCCTGATCATAGGTTCCAATTGAAGTTGATAGTTACAGGTAACGGTTATAGTATTGATTATAACGAATCAGCCCTTAAATAATTCAGCCGGCATTTGCTCCAGGTGAAACAGGAACTTTAAATATAGCTAAAACCTTGAAAATATTACTGTAACGGCTATAAACTATACCGTGTATTACCGCCCGTTTTTTATTTTTTAATCATAGTGAAATCTATATTTTAAAATCAGTAATTCTTCTCCTTTAACCTGATAGATCAAACGATGCTCATCTGTTATCCGCCGGGACCAAAATCCTTTATACTTATATTTTAAAGGCTCAGGTTTACCAAGTCCAGTGTAAGGGGTTCTTGAAATATCTTTTATTAAATCGTTTATCCTTGCTAAAATCTTTTTATCTGTTTTGAGCCAATACTGATAATCTTCCCAAGATTCGTCAACAAAAATATATTTCATTTGTCAATCAAGTCTTTTGTAAATGTTTTACCCTTTTTGGCCTTTTCAATTGCAGAATCTAATCTTTTTTCATTAGTCTTAGAGGATAACTCATGTTGGGTTGCACATAATGAATTATATTCATTTAAGGAAATCACAACTACTCCATTATCCTTTCCACGATTGATAATCAGTGTTTCGAAGTTATCACTCACATCATCAAGATATTTTTTAATATCCTTCCTAAAATCTGATATTGTCGTTGTTATCATAGTACAGTATTTTGTACAAAAATA
>CAYZNC010000541.1:0-3584 GCA_964478555.1 uncultured Bacteroidales bacterium
AATAACTGCAATCTTATCCGGGGTCTTCTTTACCTGTTCCTCAAACAGATCAACGATGGTTTTATCTCTAGGGTAGTCTACCCTGGTGTCATTGAATTCGTATAAGAGTTGTTGCTTCTCGTCTTCTGTGATTATTTCAATGTCAGAAACTTTTATTTTATTATTTGAACTGATCTCTTCTATTATTTTGCTTAAGTGAATCGAAGCTTTTTCTATAGTTTCTTTTCCATATTTGTTTGCGTTATAGTGCATCCTGACTTGAATGTTGTTGCCAGGAATAACAATAAGAGATAGATCATAATTGGTTTGTTCAAAGGCCTGAACATCTGTAATAGTAAAATCCCTTTGCTGTTTACCACCAACCTCAGTAACCCCCATTTCATGTGCAATATGATAATTTTCAAATACTAAAATATGATCCAGTAACGATCTCCCTAACTCGCTTAACGATTGTATTTCCGGCAGCGGATGATAATGGTATTGTTCGCTTTCAATAGCATTTAATTGTATTGCCTGTAAGAAATCGCCGATGCTGTCTTTCTCTTCGTACCTTATTCTTACCGGTATGGTATTGATAAAGAGTCCTACCATATCTTCTATACCTTCTATCTCCGCTGGACGACCCGATACCACCGAACCAAATATAACATCATTGGTATTGTTGTACCTAGCCAAAAGTATCCCCCACGCTGCTTGCAATATCGTATTGAGTGTTACTCCATAAGCCCTGGATAATTTATGTAGTAACAACGTTTGCTCACTACCGATTGTCAGCAACTGCGATTCAAGTTTATAGAGCAACCTGCCCGAAGTGAGCGCTTTATCTGGTAATGTTGCCAAGTTATTATAACCACCAAGATATTGTTCCCAATAACTTATCGACCCTTTGTGATCTCTGTTTTCCAACCATTCAATGTAGGTGCTGTACGGTTTTACGGGAGGCAAGGTAAGGGCTTGCCCATTTTTATGTTTTATATATAATTTATTAAATTCATTGATGATGATATTCATGCACCATCCATCCATCAGGATATGATGATGGCTCCATATAAACTCATATTCATCTTCAGCCGTTTGAAAAATTGCCAGCCGGATCAAAACATCCTTACTCAAATCAAACTTTTTTGATTTGTCCTTTTTCTGATGGGTTTGGATGATTTTCTTCTTTGAGTTATGCAAACAGGACTCCCTAATGTCTGTGTAGCTAAAATCTATTTTCCTCTCTTTTAACACAACCTGTAAAGAACGATCGTAACCATCGTGCAAGAAAACTGTCCGTAAGATATCGTAGCGTGCTATTAAATCATTCATGCTTCTTTCTGTAGCCTCTATGTCCAATTTCCCTCGCAAACTATATGTTACTTGCTCAAAATAATGCTCAGCTCCCGGATCAAATAAGGAATGAAACAACATCCCATCCTGCATCGGGGACAGCGGATAGATGTTTTGCAATTCATATTTAAGCTGTAATTCATCTACCTGTGCTATCGATAACGCTTTATATGTTAAGTCTGTGGGAGTCATTTCAACTTTCCCATACCCACAACAATAATCTACTACCTCAACCAAGCTTTCCTTATAAGATGCCATGAAGACCCGTATGCTGCCTTTTTGGTATTGATTTCTACTGTAGCTGATACTCATTTCCAATTCCCCTCCAACTATCATACCCGATATATCCCAATCATATTGTCTTGCCGCATTCGGACAGATGTCATCTCCTTTCCCCTCATGAGCTATCAAATACGAATTCCCTGATATATCAGAATCAAACTGTCCTAAATAGTTAAAGCATATTTGAGATAAGCTTGACGTTTGTTTCTCTTCCCATGACTCATCCGAATATTTTTTTAACAAATAGTCGATCCCATGTTGGGGAACCTGTCTTAAGGTTTCCTTTACTTCTTTGATGATTGCCGATAAACAATCGCTTTTTGTTTCCAAAATCACCGGATAAACGCTGGTGAACCATCCTACCGTTCGGTTTATATTGAAACCTTTAAGAATCGCCTCTCTGCCATGACTCTCAAGGTCTATTAACATACTATCTTGACCATACGTTTTGTGAATGCTTATAAGTAAAGCCGATAATAAAATATCATTAATCTGTGTCCCAAATGTCGAAGGTACTTCCGTCAGTAATTTTAAAGTCCGCTCCGCGCTTAAACGAAATGATTCCTTTTCGGTATCTTTAATTGTATTGTCTCCTTCAGGGTTATCCCTTTTTATCGGAACAATTGCTTTTTGTAAAGAAGTATCCCAATATTGTTTTGCTTTTTGAAATTGTAAGCTTTTTGTATATTCCCAAAGATGGTATGACCAGGACTGGTATGAATCGGTTTTTAAAGGTAAATTAAGTGGGGCGTTGATAATTGCCTGTTGATAAAGACTTTCTATATCCTCTAGCAGTATACGCCATGAAACACCATCTACAACCAAATGATGAATGACAACTAGCAAGCGGCTCCCTTCATGCATGTGAAAAAGCCCTAGTTTCATTAACGGACCATTGGACAGATCAATCCCTGATTGTATTTTGTTTGCAATGGACAATAGTTGTAATGCTGGATTCTCTTCTTTTTGTAAGTCATGTACCTCCAGGGAAACAGCTAATTCATTCCCTAAATTTATTTGATGAATCTGATCTCCTTCTTTTTTAAAAACTATTCGCAATGCATCATGATGCTCCTTGAGAGTCTCAAAAATCTTTCTTACAATTTTCTCCGATATCCCTTTTGTAAAGTTTAGCAATACCGACTGGTTAAAGTGATGCCTGTGAACTGGATAACTTTCAAAAAACCATCGCTGAATAGGTGTTAAGTATACTTGACCTTCTATTATTGATTGATCCGATACTGATTTGATCTTTTTTAGCATTAACGATAGCACCTGGATGGTCTGACTGGTGAAAATATCCTTGACTGACAATTCATATCCTGCACTCCGAACTCTTGAACTTATCTGAATGGATTTGATGGAATCTCCTCCCAATGAAAAGAAATTATCTGTTATCCCTATTTGATCGACTCCTAATATCTTTGTCCAAACTTCCGTTAACAACTTCTCTTCTCTTGTCTTTGGCGCTACATATTCATTTGCTATTGTAAAATCAGGTTCAGGTAATGCCTTTCGATCTAATTTCCCGTTGGAGGTCAAAGGCATGCACGTTAAGTGAATATATATGGCTGGAACCATATAATCAGGAAGCTTACCCGACAGGTATCGCCTTAACTCACCTACACCTATTTCATCTTCCGATACATAATATGCTATCAGATGTTTATCCTCTCCCTTTTCTTTAACCACCACCACCGCTTCTTTTATCCTCTCATAGGCGTTGAGCTGGCTCTCTATTTCTCCTAATTCTACCCTAAAACCTCTAATTTTGACCTGATTATCGATCCTTCCCAAAAATTCTATATTACCGTCCGATAACCACCTGCCTAAATCACCCGTTTTGTACATTCTTGCACCCTCAATAAAAGGATTTTTTACAAATTTCTCGGCAGTTAAAATTTTATTGTTTATGTAACCTTTGGCTAACCCCGCGCCTGAAACGCAAAGCTCGCCACATACACCAATTG
>CAYZNC010000542.1:0-3582 GCA_964478555.1 uncultured Bacteroidales bacterium
CCGTTTTTATAATGAGTTTTCGCATTTGGGATTTGCTTTTATCGAAATTGGCTCAGTTACACCCAAGGGTCAACCCGGTAATCCCAAACCCAGAATATTCCGGCTAAAGGCAGATAAGGCTTTAATTAACCGGATGGGGTTCAATAACCGTGGCGCAGAAGAAGCTGTTAAGCAGCTTAAGAAAAGAAAAACAAAGATAGTGATAGGCGGAAATTTGGGAAAAAATACCTGTACTCGGAATGAAGACGCTGTTAACGATTATATTTATACATTTAATACCTTATATAATTATGTAGATTATTTTGTGGTGAATGTAAGTTGCCCGAATATTTCGGATTTGCACAAACTGCAGGATAAAGACGCTTTACTTGAAATTCTCGAAAATCTTTTAAAAGAGAGAAGTCAGAAACCGCAGTCGAAACCCATATTATTAAAGATTTCTCCTGATCTGAATTTTAAACAACTTGATGAAGTAATTGAGATTGTTACGAATTTAAACATCGACGGATTTGTAGCTACCAACACCACTGTTGGACGTTATGAACTGACAGCCGATGCAGCAAAAGCAGAGCAAGCAGGTAAAGGAGGTATGAGCGGAAGGCCTCTTCGAAACCGGTCCACCGAAATTATTCGTTATATCTCTCAAAAAACAAACGGCAAAATACCCATCATAGGTGTAGGTGGCATTTTAACACCTGCCGATGCCATAGAAAAACTAAATGCCGGTGCTTCGTTAATTCAAATTTATACGGGATTTATCTATGAAGGTCCCTTGCTGGTAAAGCAAATTAATAAGGCTATTTTGAAGACCTCCCAGATCTCCTAAACAGGAGGGCTTTAGTTTCGTTCATATTACAACTCCCAAAATCTAGTAGCTCTCAATAGTTTTAAGTAATTAAAAGCTATACGCAACTGTTAAAGCCCCTTTATATTTAAGGGGTTTGGGGTCGAAACCATTGGTAGTTGAAGGCTTTTAAGGTTTGTGAACTACAAATAAAAAAAGTTAACTGAAAAAACTCCGGTTAACTTTTTTTTATTTTATCGAAATTAGCACTTACGCTGTTTCTTCAAATCCTTGTTTTGCTTTTTCTACTTTAATGGTTAAAACATCTTTCTTTTTGTTGTAGCCAACCATGATAACATCACCCTCATTTACATTGGCTTTGATAATTACTTCGGCCATCGGATCCTCCAGATACTTTTGAATAGCGCGTTTTAAAGGACGAGCGCCGAAATTGATATCATATCCCTTTTCGATAATGAAATCCTTGGCTGGTGCTGTAATCTTTATCTTGTATCCAAGTACATTAACGCGATCGAACAAACCATGAAGCTCGATATCGATAATTTTATAAATATCGGCTTTAGTCAATGTGTTGAACAATACCACGTCGTCGATACGGTTAAGAAATTCCGGAGCAAATGCTTTTTTCAGGGCATTCTGAATAACGCTTTTGGCATATTCGTTGTTGGCTGCGGCGCTTTTCGCATCGGTGTTAAAACCCACACCCTGACCAAAATCCTTAAGCTGACGTGTGCCAATATTGGATGTCATTATAATAATGGTATTCTTGAAGTCAACTCTGCGTCCAAGACTGTCAGTAAGCTGTCCTTCATCCAGAACTTGCAACAGGATATGAAATACATCCGGATGAGCTTTTTCAATTTCGTCGAGCAAAACTACCGAGTATGGTTTGCGTCGTACTTTTTCAGTGAGCTGACCGCCTTCTTCGTACCCAATATATCCTGGAGGAGCACCTACAAGCCGTGATACACTAAATTTTTCCATGTATTCGCTCATGTCAATACGAATTAAATTGTCAGTACTGTCAAACAAATACCGGGCTAGTACTTTGGCCAATTGTGTCTTTCCAACACCAGTGGGACCGAGGAAAATAAATGTACCGATAGGTTTGTTCGGGTCCTTTAATCCGGCGCGATTACGTTGTATAGCTTTTACTATTTTTTCAATGGCTTCATCCTGTCCAATTACACTGCCTTTGATGATTTGACCCATATTCAGCAAACGCTGACCTTCGGCCTGAGCGATACGTTGAACAGGAACACCTGTCATCATAGCCACCACCTCAGCAACTTTTTCAGAATCTACGGTTACACGGTTCTTTGCGAGTTCCTTTTCCCAGCGTAATTTCTCGTCCTCAAGGCGTTCCAGTAACTCTTTTTCACGGTCACGGAAACTTGCGGCCTTTTCGAAGTTCTGATTTTTAACTGCCTTTATCTTTTCTTTTTTAGCATCTTCAATTTGCCGTTCCAGGTCGAGTATTCGTTCGGGAACAACAATATTTGAAATGTGCACTCTTGAGCCGGATTCATCTAAAGCATCGATAGCTTTATCAGGCAGATGTCTGTCTGTAATGTATCGAGCCGTTAATTTCACGCATGCATCAATAGCATCTGGCGTATAATAAACATTGTGATGTTCTTCGTAGCGTTCCTTGATATTGTTCAGGATCTCAACGGTTTCTTCCATCGATGTGGGTTCCACCATTACTTTTTGGAAACGACGTTCCAGCGCACCATCTTTTTCGATATGCTGTCTGTATTCATCGAGAGTTGTAGCTCCAATACATTGAATTTCGCCACGAGCAAGAGCTGGCTTCAACATGTTAGCAGCATCAAGCGAGCCTGTTGCTCCTCCTGCTCCAACAATAGTATGAATTTCATCAATAAACAGGATCACACTGTTGGTTTTTGCCAATTCATTTAGTATCGCTTTCATACGTTCTTCAAACTGACCGCGATATTTAGTACCTGCAACAATCGAAGCTAGATCGAGAGTTACTACACGCTTTCCAAAGAGAACGCGTGACACCTTCCTCTGCACTATACGTAAAGCTAGCCCTTCAGCTATTGCAGATTTTCCAACACCTGGTTCTCCAATCAATATTGGATTATTCTTTTTTCGGCGGCTTAAAATCTGAGCGAGTCGTTCAATTTCCTTTTCGCGTCCAATAATTGGATCGAGCCGGCTTTCTTCGGCTGCTTTTGTAAGATCAACTCCGAAATTATCAAGTACCGGTGTATCAGAGGTACCTTTAGGTTGATTGCTACCGGATTGTTGTTTTCCCTGTCCTCCAAACTGACCTGTTCGCTCATCATCGTCTTCTTCACCTCCGGGATAATCCGAACGTGATTCGATGTCGTAACTTTCAAGTTCTTCTTTTATAGAGAAATAATCGATATTTTTTTCGATTAGTAATTGGGAAACCAGCGAATTTTCATCCTTTAAAATGGCCAGTAGTAAATGCCCTGTATCCACCATTTCACTTTTAAAGGCTTTGGCTTCAAGATGTACCAATTTCAAAGCGCGTTCAGCGGCTTTAATAAGCGGCACATTTTCGGGGTCTTTAACTGGAACATATTCTTCGGGACGAATTCTTTGTTCGATAGCTTTTCTAAGTTCATATAAATCTGCTCCAAGGGCCACCAGAGCCTCAATAGCATCCCCTTCACCATCTCTTAAAATTCCTAAGAAAAGATGTTCAGGTCCTATGAAGGGTGTCCCTAAACGAGCTGCTTCTTCCTTACTGTAAGAAAGCACATCTTTGATTCTTTGTGTGA
>CAYZNC010000543.1:0-3553 GCA_964478555.1 uncultured Bacteroidales bacterium
GCCACAGATCAGGAAGCTTTAGACGCCGCATTTCAGCTTACGCGTCTTGAGGGCATTATTCCGGCACTAGAATCGGCCCACGCCTTAGCCGCTCTGAATAAAATTACGTTCGCTCCAAAAGACGTGGTGGTGATAAACGTATCAGGAAGAGGCGATAAAGACATGGATACGTATATAAAAAATATGAAAGAGATATAAGACATAAAGCTTGCCCGACCACTGGCGGGAGCCAAGACATAAGACATAATGCTGGCGGGAGCCAAGACTCCAGATTCAAGAAATAAGAACCAAGACACAATAAAGAAAATTATGAACCGCATTGATCAATTGTTTCAGCAAAAAAAGAATCATATTTTATCTGTTTATTTTACGGCAGGACATCCTGAATTGAACAGCACTGTTGATATTCTTACAGAACTCCAGGCTTCAGGTACCGATATGGTTGAGATAGGAATGCCGTTTTCTGACCCTTTGGCAGATGGACCTATAATTCAGGACAGCAGCACGAAAGCTTTGCGAAATGGCATGAGCATCAAGTTGCTTTTTGAACAGCTAAAAAATGTTCGCGAAAAAATAAATATGCCTTTGCTACTGATGGGTTATGTAAATCCCGTACTGCAATATGGTGTTGAAAAATTTTGTATAAAATGCCGTGAAACCGGCATCGATGGTGTTATTTTGCCCGATCTTCCTATTGACCTTTATCAGCAATCCTTTCAGCAATATTTTGAAGCAAACGGTTTACGTTTTATCTTTTTCATTACACCGCAAACCAGCGATGAACGAATCAAAATGATTGATGCTATCAGCAGCGGCTTCACATACATGGTTTCATCTTCCTCCACTACCGGTGTTAAAACTACCATCGCTGATAAACAGATTGCTTATTTTGAACGGATTAAAAAGTTAAATCTTACAAAGCCCCGTGTTATCGGATTTGGGATTTCGAACCACGATACTTTTGTTCATGCTTGTAAATACGCAAATGGCGCCATCATTGGAAGTGCTTTTGTTAAAATGCTCAATGATAACACCAACTGGCGCAAGGGCATCAGGGAGTTTATCAAGACAATTATCCCTAATTGATTTGTTTAAAAAAAGGATTTCATACGTGCCATTAAATTCATATCCTCCTTTCTTAAGTCCATAAATTAATTGACTGACCTTATGATTTATAAATTTACAAATTAGATTAATTCCAGATAAGGGGCATACTTTTTTGTGCAATTTTTAGTTATAAGGATTGTGTAATTAGTATTAACCTTAAAATTTATCACAAATGAAAAAGAAAAGTTTATTTTTATTAGTGGCCTCAGCCTTTCTTTTAATATCATCCTGTAAAAAAGACGATAAGGATGCTAATTTATTTATTGAGAACGGTTCGGTAACAGGTACCATTGGCGGTCAAAAAAGCGATGGATCGGTATTAAATGAAACATTTGCTTTTAATAAGTACATGGGATATACGGAGCAACAATATTATTACCTTGATGGTGCTACCTATGTTTTTCTTATGGATTTTTCTGCAGATGACGGAAGTTATTGGAATATAAAGTTTTCTTTGCCCAACGCTTTGAGTACAAATCCAAACCTTGTTTCTTTTGGCTTTGATTATTTTAAACGCACAGGTAATTCCTTGTTTGAGTTTAATATTTCTCAGCAAGCAACCAATACACCTACGTTTAGTGGTTTTACCTTTGATTCGACAACCGGAAGGGTTAAAGGAAAATTAAGCATTATTGGTGCCGGAAATTCAGCAAATAAAACTGATACGGTTAAAAGTAACTTTGATATTACGCTTGCTAAAAGAACTTTTTAATTTTAAACATCGGGGTAGGTAAAAGGAGCCTACCCCTATTGTTCATCAGACATGACCAATTGTGTTAGTATAGTAATTAGCCGTTAGCAATTGGCCCTTGGGGGTTGGCTATTGTGCTCATCTTATTCCACCTTGAATTCATCCACTTTTTCCGTTGTTCTGGATTGAGAAATGTCCACGCAAGAATGCGACTTATTTTATTTCCCTGAGACATTGGAATAGTTTTTACTTCAATAGCTTCCGCAAATTTTAGTGCTATGTATGCACTTTTAAGATGGGATTGCTTTGAAATTATGGTGGAAAACCAAAAACAAGAAGATGGAATTTGTTTGCTTTGGGATATCATTGTTTGCACGAATTTTTCTTCCCCGCCTTCGCACCACAATTCCTTATGCTGACCGCCAAAATTCAATGTTGGTTTAGTAATTCGTTTATGATTCAGGTTGCTTAATTTACGAAGAGTTCCCGACTGGGCTTCTTCAAAAGAAGCATGAAATGGAGGATTACAAATGGTTAAATCAAAACGTTCATTATTCTGAATAATTCCACGGAAAATATCCTTTGAATTAGGTTGTAACCGGAGTTCCACATTTCCTTTCAAGGTTGCATTCGTCTCAATGATTTCAAATGCCGATTTAATGGCAACCGGTTCAACATCGGAGCCAACAAACAACCACCCATATTCCTTATTCCCGATGATTGGATAAATACAATTTGCTCCTACACCGATCTCGAGACATTTAACCTGTTTACCGGTTGGAATTATTCCGCGATTACTGCTTCCTAATAAGTCGGCTATATAATGAATGTAATCGGCTCTTCCTGGAATAGGGGGACACAAATAACCCGGTGGAATATTCCAGTGATCGATTCCGTAATATCGCTTCAATAACGCTTTATTAAGCATCAGCACCGCCTCTGCTTCGGAAAAATCAATCGATTCATCATTATAATTATTCAACCGGACAAATGGAGCCAATTCGGGACAGCTGCTAATGAGCTCTTTGAAATTATATCGCTCACGATGCTTGTTCCGCGGATGTAAACTTGATTTTTCTTTTTGATGTTCTTTCTTTTTTTGAAGCATCGCTGATCTGACGGCTTTTGGCTGTTAGTGGTTAGCTGTTAGCAAGTACAAACAGCCAATAAATTCAATATTATTTCAGAACTGAAAGATGCTGGAGCCAAGCTAACGGCTAATAGCCAACAGCCAATTGCGCTTTCTTAAATCACTCCCCAGATAGTCTGTTTTCTGTCGGGTCCAACGGAAATAATGGAAAACGGCACTTCCACTTCTGTTTCAATAAAGCGGATGTATTCGAGTAATTCCTGTGGTAGTTCCTTTAAGGTACTAATTTGGGTGATATCTTTTTTCCAGCCTTTGAATTCTTTATAAACCGGTTCGATTGTTATGTTTGTATCGTAAGGAAATTGCTGAACTTCTTTACCGTCAATTATATAAGCTGTACAAACCTTAATGGTGTCAAAATCAGATAAAACATCGGGTTTAGTCATCACCAACTGGGTTACACCATTAATCATTACCGAATATTTTAAGGCTGGCAAATCAAGCCATCCGCAACGCCTTGGCCTTCCTGTAGTAGCTCCGAACTCGTGTCCGATTTTCCGGATTTTTTCTCCTGTTTCATCATTAAGCTCCGTAGGAAAAGGACCGCTTCCAACACGGGTACAATATGCCTTAACAATTCCAATCACCTCTCCTACTTTGTTTGG
>CAYZNC010000544.1:0-3552 GCA_964478555.1 uncultured Bacteroidales bacterium
AAGTGAAAAATATATAAGTTTATTGATGCTAAATCAAAATATCTCATAAAACGCACAACTAAATAAACGAATTACAATGTGATACAAAATTGAAGATGTTGAATTAATAACTCATTGAATATGAATTATTAATTTTAACGTTAGTCAGAATTATAGAACATAAACAATTATTAAATGTTTTTGGAGAACAATCTAATTTATAACGCATCAAGTACAGTGAAATGAGCAACAAAATACAATACATCAACCCTGATGGACTTTCTAAAAATCCTGCATTTTCACAAATTGTGACGACCCAAGGAAGCGGAAAGACAATCTACATTGGCGGACAAGACGCGGTAAATGCACAAAGAGAAATAGTTGGTAAGGGAAACATTTCCGAACAGACAGAACAGGTGATGAAGAATTTACAAACAGCACTTTCAGCTTGTGGAGCAACATTTGACAATCTTGTAAAATTAACCATACATACTGTTCAAGGACAAGATTTGTATCGTGGGTTTCAGGCTTCGCAAAAGTATTTGGGTAGTTTGAAAAATCCTCCTGCAATTACAGGTTTTTTTGTCCCAGCATTGGCACATCCAGATTTTTTAGTTGAAATAGATGCTATTGCATTTATTCCTGAAGGATGATGATTATAAACCTATTGGAACATAATTTTAACCATGATTTACGTTGCCCTTTTAAGAGGAATAAATGTTGGTGATAATAATATAATAATGTGGAATGAAAAAACTTAAAACTACTTTTGAATTATTTGAATTTACAAATGTTGTTACCTATATTAATTCAGGCAATATTATTTTGAAGAGTTGTCCAAAGAAGAAAGTATTATTGTGAGTGAAATAGAAAGAGCAATAAGACAAGATTTTTGTATAAGAATATGACAATTAGAAATGTTAATACTGTTCGTAAACTTTATCAAATAATGACAACTATTAAAGGGAAAAAACAACGAACCGGTTACACGCGGTATAAAATATTGAGGTTTTATTGGTATGCCAAGTATATAGCTCGCTGGCAAGCTTTCTATCGGTTGAAATGAAAGTGACCACGAAATTCCCAACATTTCATACCGCCACCGTTAGCGGTCATTATAAATAGACATTCCATAATATAAAAAATGATATTTAATTACACTCAAATATATAGGAGGTTAGCATGAAAACAAATCTATTCGACTACCAGTGCTTTGATTGCCAGGCTGAAGGTTATGTTGCTATGGCAGATGATCAAGTCCCTAGACCATGTGTTTTAATCTGTCACGCATGGGGTGGCCAGAGTGACTCGGAAAGAAGGCTCGCTGAAAAAATGGTTTTGCTTGGTTTTACGGGTTTCGCCATTGATGTCTATGGCAAAGGAAAGCGCGGAGACAAATTTATTGGCAATGAAAAACTGATGCAGCCGTTGCTCGACAATCGCAATCTTCTTAAAAATCGATTACTCGCCTCGGTATCTGCAGCCCAGTCTATTCCCGAAATTGATCCCAAGAAAATTGCAGTGCTAGGTCTTGGATTTGGTGGGCTCTGTGCTTTAGACCTTGCTCGAACAGGTCATGCCGACTTGAAGGCAGCTGTGAGTTTTTACGGACCATTTGATCCACCAAATGCCGAGAGAAACAAAATCTATGCAAGAATCCTAATTCATCAAGGTGACCAAGATCCAATAGTTCCAGTTTCTAAGATTCCAGATTTATCTAAGGAACTAACGGAATCTCAAGCCGATTGGCAAATCCAGATTTATGGCAATTCTATGCACGCCTTTAATGCTCGTGGAGTGAATCTACCCGAGAGGGGAATCAAGTATAATGAAAATTCCGCGACTTGGTCTTGGCTGACGACTGAAAGTTTCTTGAAGTATTCTTTAGCTCCACACGAAAGTTAGCGATTATTATATAGCGATTAATAGAAAAATGAGAAAAGTTATTCCATTTAACTTGATGAGCCTTGACAGTTGTTTTGAAGGGTCAAACCATACTATTGACCAGTATTTTGTGAATGCGGAATTAATGAATTGGGGCTAAACTCCGTTGACACGTTAATATTTGGATGAAAATTACGAACCGCTACCACAGGTGATTATTCCATAAGGTTTTCAGAACAATATGCAGGTTTAGTTCCCGCAGGCAAGTTTCGTATCAGGTGATAGGAACGTAGCGGGTTTAATATTACTGAAATTGCAGATTACATGCATTACAGCAGTTTTGGACATCTGTCAAATCAATTTAAAAAAAAGACTGGTCTAACACCAACCCAATACAAACATCTCAGGAATAAACTACGCAAACCGCTCGAAAATTTGTAAAATACTTTATTGAAAAAAAATTAGTCTCACAAAACGCATCTGTTGGAAAACGGCACAGATTTAAGGTATATACAAGAAATATTAGGACATAGCAGTAGCAAAATTACTGAAATATACACTTGTAACTACCAAAAGTATTGGTAAGTTTAAAAGCCCGATAGAGGATTTGAATAATATGAGAAAAGAAATTACATTTGAATAAACAAAAAATAAAGTACAACCCGCTCATGAAAAAACCGTACCTATACAACCAAAATTAGATGTACAGGTACAGTTGAGTTGTTTCTATAACGGTGTTGGCGGCAATTTTAAAAAATCGGCTATGTTGACAAAGAAGATTGTATTCCTTTCATTTTTCGCCCTGTTGGTTACTTCAGCTAAATCAGAAATAACTAAAGGAAGCGTAAATATTTTTAATAAATCAGGGCGACTGATTTCATTTATCTTATATGATAATGTTAGAATTGATTGTGGCGATTATGAGGGTGAATTGCAAACAATGGTGATTTATTTACCTTCTACCAAAGAGTATTTCGACGGGGAAAAGAAATTTAAAAAAGGTGATTTCCTTATTGATTCAACTGGAAGAAAAATAGGGGAAGTTATTTCCATTCCTTTTGATTATATGCCACTTTATTCTTCAAGAGATAATAAATATACAATAAGGCTTTCTGGTTATATATCACCAATCGATATACAACCTATATCAATACCTGAAAATTATTTGGAGGAAATTATTACTAAAAACAAAAACACCTTAAATCTTAGTGTTTTCGAACAGTTTTTCTCAGATTTTGGCTTTGAGAATGATTCTACTTTTAAGGATTATGGATATTCTCAATACTATTTTCTTAGGTATGATTCCTATTTAGGCAATATTAGATTACGTTTCTTATTTAAACACGACAAATTGATTGCAATCTTGCATTCTAGAAAGATTAATACCTTTGGATTTGAAGATATTAAACTGGAAACAGCATATGTCATGTGGATAAAAGCAAATGATAGGTCTGCGATGAAGAAGTTCATTGATAGTTACAAATATAATTTTGAGACACCTGAATAAAAACTGCCGCCAACACGGCATATAAGTAATGGCGGGGTTTGTGGGTTGCCAAGGGCAGTACTTCTATTGCAGTTTCTGCCTCGGTTGATAATGACTTCCTTCGAAAAACGCCACTACTCATATGCCAAACGTTAGCGGGCATAATAAAAAATGTACACCATGAGAGATTTTCGACTGATTTT
>CAYZNC010000545.1:0-3541 GCA_964478555.1 uncultured Bacteroidales bacterium
GCGATTCATTGATGGTGATTACCATCTTACCGATCATATTAGCAAAACGACAAACAAATTCGTATGATTGTTGATTTGTATTCAATCCCTTCACAACTTCTACAATTTTAACCGTCGATGGTGGAATCATAAAATGCAATCCCACAGCACGTTCAGGATACTTCAATACAGAAGCCAGTTCGGAAATCATCAGTGTAGATACATTTGATGTAATTACGGTATCTTCAGAAACATAATCTTCGATTTTCTTAAAAATTTCTTTTCGTAACTCAATGGAAGATCCAGGTTTAGCAGAACTTATCGTTTCAATAATGAGATTACAGTTTCTGATTTCGTTATAATCGGTTGATCCTTTGATTCGTGATAATATGGCTCGTTTTTCACTTTCTGTGAGTCCCCAGCGTCCTATTATTTCATCCAGTTGCTGATTAATATTTAAAAATATTTCTCTCACCCGTTCATCGCTTACGTCGATAAAAATGACGTCAATCCCTGCTCTACTTATAATACGCACTATTTCCTGCCCAACAGAACCGCACCCTATGAGACCAACTCTTTGCAGGGACCCTTTGCGCTGAAGTTTTTCATGCAGTGCATAATCATCCAATACTTCTGACATTTGAATATTTTGTTTAGATATGTATGTATATATGGTTAAATAATAAATCACTAACTATTTCACACATCATACAATGCGTTTAGAATTTTGATTTCTCAAAGGTAATTCAAAAGTCTAATTATGTTGTATAAATTGAATCATCAATCTGCTTATTTTGCCATTGCTGCCTGGTTTACTGTAATTGCTATCAGATTTACGATATCACTTACAGAACATCCTCTCGACAAATCATTGATGGGTGCTGCCATCCCTTGTAAAATAGGACCAATAGCTTCGGCATGAGCAAGTCGTTGAACCAGTTTATAGGCAATATTACCCGTTTCCAAAGTTGGAAATATGAGCACATTTGCCTTACCCGCAATTTCACTTCCGGGAGCCTTGCTTTTTCCAACAGCTTCTATAATGGCAGCATCGGCTTGCAATTCACCGTCAATTTTAAGTGACGAATCCATCTCTTTTGCCATACGCGTGGCATTTACAACTTTGTCAACCATTTCATGCTTTGCACTGCCTTTGGTTGAAAAACTAAGCATGGCTACTCTGGGTTCAAATCCTGCAATAGCCCTAGTAGTTTTCGCTGTAGCTACAGCTATTTCGGCAAGTTCTTTGTCCGTGGGATTTGGGTGAACAGCGCAATCAGCAAATACCATAATACCATCATTACCAAACTCTTTATCCTTCAATATCATAACAAATGCCCCTGAAACAACTGTTATTCCTGGTAATGTTTTTACAAATTGAAACGCAGGGCGCAATACATCGCTTGTAGCATTTCTGGCACCAGCTACTTCTCCATCAGCATCGTTATTTTTAATCATAACAGCAGCAAGATAAAGAGGATCCTCAACAAGCTTCGAGGCATCAGCTTTTGTTAGACCTTTTGATTTACGCAATTCAACCATCAGGTCAATGTATTCATTCTTTTTGGGATGATCCAGAGGATTTATAATAATAGCCTTATCAATATTTTTAAGACCAAAGTTTTTGGCCATTTCCCGTATCTTAATGGGATCGCCCAGTAATGTAATTTTTGCAATTTGTTCTTCAAGAACCAAATCGGCCGCTTTTAAGGTACGTTCTTCTGTTCCTTCAGGTAAAACAATTCTTTTGCTGTGAGCGATCGCATTCTTTTTTATCGATGATAGTAAATCCATTGTTTTTCAAATATTTAGTTTCTAATTTATGCTTATTTCAAAAATAGTGAAAATAACTGAATAATATTTTCTTTTAAATTGAATGATTTATAATATTTTACAGACTAAATAAAATGTATTGGCTCTCAATAATATGTAAAATGTTATTAATAAAGAAGATTACGACATAAGTTATAAATTTTTTTTGAGTAATTTCTATATAATCTTAATTTTTTTGAGTCCCTGAAAAAACAATAACTTACTTTAAATCAAATTTTTATAAAAAATGTGAATAAGTGGATATTTCTTATATCCTTATTTTTAAATTTGCAGGTTGTTAAAAAACATTATGATTGACTTTACTTCAAGTATCCGTGCTTTATCCCAAAATTTTGAAGGGGATATTTCTGTTGACAATGTGTCGCGAATTCTCTATGCCACTGATGCGTCGGCGTACCGTGAAATGCCTTTGGCAGTGGCCCGGCCTAAAACCATAACGGATATTAAGTTATTAATTGATTTTGCGAATCAACATAGAACAACATTGATTCCACGTACCGCAGGCACTTCATTGGCTGGTCAGGTGGTGGGTAACGGTATTATTGTGGATGTCTCAAAGCATTTTACCAATATTCTGGAAATTAATAAAGAAGAACACTGGGTTCGGGTTCAACCTGGGGTTGTGCTCGACGAGCTAAACCATGTACTTGAATCTCATGGATTATTTTTCGGACCGGAGACCTCCACCTCTAACCGTTGCATGATGGGCGGTATGGTAAGCAATAATTCCTGTGGTTCGCATTCTATTATTTACGGAAGTACCCGCGATCATACCCTAGAAGTAAAAGCAATACTGACAGATGGTAATGAGGTTGTATTCAGTATTTTAAATAAAAGTGAATTTGATCAAAAATGTAATCTTCAGACCCTCGAAGGACAAATTTACAGAAATATAAGAGAGATTCTCCAAAATCCTGTTAACCAGGAAGAAATCCGTAACCAATTTCCTGATCCTTTCCTAAAAAGAAGAAATAATGGTTATGCTATTGATTTGTTGTTGGAAAACGAGCCATTTACAAGCAACGGTATACCTTTTAATTTTTGCAGGTTAATATCAGGATCTGAAGGAACCCTATGCCTCATCACAGAAATCAAACTTAATCTTGTTCCTTTGCCTCCTAAAATTAAGGGTGTAATTTGTGTTCACCTTCAATCGATTGAAGAGGCAATCCATGCTAACCTGATTGCACTCAAGTATAAACCGGGTGCCGTGGAATTGATGGATAATGTAATTTTACAACTAACCAAAGAAAATTTAACGCAGCAGCGTAATCGTTTTTTTGTAGAAGGCGATCCCGGAGCTATTTTAATAGTTGAATTTGCCCGCGATACCAGGGAAGAAATAAATGAACTTTATGAAAAGCTTGTAGCTGACTTGAAAACAAGCGGTTATGGTTATCATTTTCCGCTTCTTTTTAATGAAGATATCAATAAAGTTTGGGCATTACGAAAAAGTGGTCTGGGCATTCTCTCCAATATGCCCGGGGATGCCAAACCGGTTTCAGTTATTGAGGATACAGCTGTAAACCCCGAATCCTTAGAAGGTTACATTTGTGATTTTAAACAAATACTTGAACAATATCACCTTCGTTGTGTGTATCATGCTCATATTGGCTCCGGCGAATTACATTTGCGTCCCGTGCTCAATCTGAAAGATCCTAAGGATGTGGAGTTATTTCATACCATAGCTTATGAAATGGCAAAATTAGTAAAGAAATACAGGGGATCA
>CAYZNC010000546.1:0-3518 GCA_964478555.1 uncultured Bacteroidales bacterium
CAAGTTCAGGATTATTATTTGGTATCTAATAAATTACAGTACTTTATCGCGGACAGCTATGCTTTTCTCTTTAAAAATGTCAAAATCGATTTTAACAAAACAAATAAGGAAGACATTGCAAAAGAAATCGACTTTTATGAGAATTCCCACGAACATCATTATGTAGACAAGGAATATCCTCTTCTTTATATGGATGAGCCGAAAAATGTATTAAAGGATTTCTTTCGGCAAAGCGATACTGTTCCTAACATTGTAATTCTGATCGTAGAAGGGCTCTCGCGTGATTTTAGCGGTGACGATGCCAATGCAGGCAGTTTCACTCCCTTTCTTGATTCGCTGGCCTCAAACAGCTTATCGTGGTACAACGCTTTAAGTAGTGCTCAGGGAACATTTGGTTCAGCCCCTTCCATACTTGGTTCGCTTCCCTTCGGGGAACGTGGGTTTTCCTTGCTTATGGTACCACCTGAGCATATCAGTCTGATCAAGATTTTGAAGCGGAATAATTGGCAATCTTACTATTTTACCGGTGCTGATTTAAATTTCGACAATTTTGGATCTTTTTTGCGGTTACAGGGCACCAGTTATATTTTAACCCGTTTTGGGCCAAAGTATAAACGCATGGGATTGGACAAAGATGGAATGTCGACAGGCTACCCCGATGATGCCCTCTTTGAACGCAGCCTCCAGGTGCTCGATTCCATTCATAAAACGCCTTACTTAAGTGTTTATTTAACAGTAACAACTCATTCTCCTTATATCTTTGCGCAATCGAAGCAGTATGAGAAACTTTTTGAGAAAGTGCTGGAATCCCGAAAATTATCAGAATCAAGAAAGCGTTATTTACGAATGTACAAGCCACTTTGGGCAAGCTTTTTATTTACGGATAACTGCCTAAGAAACTTTTTTGCCTCGTATCGCAAACGAAAAGAATACAAAAACACAATTTTCATTATAACCGGCGACCATCACCATGGTTTTTACCCAACGCGTAATGAAATAGATGATTATAACGTTCCATTAATCATCTATTCTCCTTTACTTAAAAAGGCTGTTAAATTTAATTCGGTAAATTCACACTTAAACATAACGCCCACCGTTCTTTCTTACTTGAAAAATTCGTACCACTTAAAATACTATCCCCGGTATGTTCCTTGGTTAGCCGATGAACTGGATACATGCCGGACATTTCGAAATATTCATCAGATTCCGTTCATGTTAACCAATCGGGATATTAATGATTACCTTGATAATAATTACTATATAGGAGGCAATCAACTCTACAAATTAACACCAGGATTAAATCTTGTACCAATTGAGAACGATGAAGGATGGTCGCGCATGAACAAATTAAGGGAAAATTTCAAATTTATTAACAGCTACGTTTGTCAAAATAATAAGCTCTTTCCTGCCTCAGAAAACATATTCGAAACCAAAGCGCAGGAATTACAAACCTTTACCATACCAGCGGAACATGAAATCCCTCAACACGAAATATACCAATATCTGATCACTCATTATCAACCACCGAGCAATATAAAAAAAATAGTGATAGAAGTATCCTTCAGCTTAATGTTCGATTCAGCTCAACTGGAGCTGCTACCACACTTATTTACCTTTATTAATTCGGCGGATAACCAAAGGGAATTGCTGGCCTCTTCAAAAAATATATATGAATTTGTTCGTATTCCAAAGAAAAAAGGTGAATGGTCCGTTTATAAAGATGAGGATATGTTTGACTTCAGCAATTACCCAGACCCAAAAGGGCACATTCTGAAAGTTGCTTTTTTTAACCATGATGAAATAAAAATGAAAATCAAAGATTTAACAATTAAATTTTTGGGCATAAAATAGACGACCTACCGATATTTTGTATTTAATTTGCATTCTATTTATAAAGGCTTCAAATGTATTGTATCTAATTAAAAATCAAGAAAATAATGGACCGAAAGAAAATTGCTGTTATCTTTGGGACACGTCCCGATACCATAAAAATGGCACCAATCATCCTTGAATTAAAGAAATATCCTGCCTATTTTGACGTATTAACTATTGCCACCGCTCAGCATCGACAAATGCTCGACCAGGTGTTGGATGTATTTAAAATAAACCCCGATTACGACCTCGATATCATGGCGCCTAAGCAAACCTTGGCGAGTTTAACTGCAAAAATCATTACCGGTTTGGACGAAGTGCTTGCCAAAGAAAATCCGGATATGGTACTGGTACAAGGAGATACCTCAACCACTTGCATTGGAAGTCTTGCTGCATTTTATCGGCAGATTCCTGTTGGCCATATTGAGGCTGGTTTGCGAACGGAAGATAAAGCCAATCCGTTTCCGGAAGAAATAAACCGGCGTATTACTGGCTGTATAACAGATCTGCACTTTGCACCTACGCAAACGGCAAAAAATTCATTGCTCAAAGAGAACGTCGATCCTAAAACCATATTTGTAACAGGCAATACCGTTGTTGATGCCCTTGAGTATTCCGTAAGAGAGAATTATGAGTTTACCATACCAGTGCTAAATGAAGTAGTAAAACAAAACAAAAAAATAGTACTGGTTACCATGCATCGTCGCGAGAATTGGGGAAAACCAATGGAAGGTGCTGCATCGGCTATTAGAAGATTAGCTCAAAAGTATCCTGACTTTGCTTTTATTTTCCCGGTCCACTTAAACCCTATTGTAAGAGACGCAGTAAATCCCATACTTAAAGATATGACTAATGTTTCACTTATAGAGCCATTGGATTACCTTGACTTTGTGAACATCATGTCAAAATCATATTTAATATTGACCGATTCTGGTGGTGTTCAGGAAGAAGGGCCTCATTTTGGGATCCCTATCCTGGTTTTACGCTATGTAACGGAACGCCCTGATGCAATTGAATTTGGTACTGTTAAACTGGTGGGATTGGATGAAGAAAAGATTTATAATACAGCGCTTCAACTAATTGAAAACCCTGCGGAATACACGAAAATGGCTAACGCAGTAAATCCATATGGCGATGGCCTTTCATCGGATCGTACCATAAAGATTATTAAAAATTACTTCGGGCTATCCAATGAAGTAATTGAGGAGTTTATACCAAAATAATCCCATGAATTATATTAATTTAAACCTTTTTTTATGAGGCTATCAAAATAAGGTATTGTTTTTGTATATAGTTGAATATGTCTTTACTTCTATATCATTTCAAAAATAATTGTCCTCAATCAAAGAATTCCGTTGGAACATCTGACAAATTATTAACAAATATTTACGAATGAAAAGAATCCTTTATTTATTAATATTCCTTCTCTCAGCAGTAACCAGTGTTAACGCTGAAAATTATCCCAATAAAAAAGTTTTAGTCTTAATTGAAGGGGATAATGTTTTGGGCCAAAAAGCATACGCTACAGCAAATGGCAGGCAGATGGCACAACTGTTGGGTCACTTTAACACAACAGTTACCATACAAGGCCTTAACCAATATAAAGCACACGAAATCGAAAAGTACGATTATATATTTTATGTTGG
>CAYZNC010000547.1:0-3514 GCA_964478555.1 uncultured Bacteroidales bacterium
GATTATTAGCAAAAAGTATAGTGATAAGTATGAAATTTTCTCGCTCTCATTATTTTACTTTCTTAACATCTTTGTTTTATATAATAGTGTTATTTGGGGCCAGGTAGATGGCATTATGACATGTTTGGTATTTTTATCCTTTTATAATGCCTCTAATCATAAAATATTGCTATCGGTGATATTTATAATTTTGGCCTTAAATATTAAATTGCAAGCAATCATATTTTTACCTTTCATTGGATTGATTTTATTACCCCCGATTGTTCAACAATTTAGCTGGAAAAAAATTACTCATTGGATTGCTGCTACAGTAATCACTCAGGTTCTAATTTTACTTCCTTTTATTATTAACGGCAGCATGCCTAAAGTCTGGGAGGTTGTTATAAATTCCTTTCATAAATACCCTGTTGTATCCATGAATGCCTATAATTTTTGGTCCATTTTTTTTAAAGGGAATTTGATGCTAATACCAGATAATCAAAAATTTATGGGGATAACGTACAACAAAATTGGGCTCATTTTATTTTTAATTACATTTTCCATTGCACTTTTTCCTTTGATCAAAACGGTTTTTAAATCAATTAAAACGACCTTGCCTTTAGCAATATCAATAGAAAAATTGTTGATAACAGGAGCACTGATTCCATTGTTATTTTTTTATTTTAATACCCAAATGCATGAAAGATATTCTCATCCTGCCTTCATTTTCTTAATTACCTATTGTATCCTGGAAAAGAAACCATTCATTGGTTTGATAGCTTCACTTGCTTATTTTTTGAACCTCGAAGATGTGCTCCATTATTTTCAGTTGTCTCATTATGGTACCCTTATTTTTTCATATAAGTTTGTTTCTTTTTTATATCTGATTTCTATAATTTTACTTTTTAATGAATTGTTTGAAAACAGATTTCTTAAATTAAAAAAAATGAGTGAAATTGTATCTGCCTGTACAATAAAGAAAAATTAAATTAGTATGCAAACCGATTTATCTGTAATCATCCCCATATACAATGAACAAGGTAATATTCCTGCACTTTATAACCGGTTAAAGGATTCCGTTAGTCAGATATCTGATAATTATGAGCTTATATTTGTTAATGACGGTAGTAAAGATTATTCACTTATTGAATTAGTAAAGCTGGCACAAATTGATCGTCATGTTTTTTATGTGAATTTTAGCAGGAATTTTGGGCATCAAATTGCAGTATCAGCGGGTTTGGATTATTGCAGAGGTAATGCAGTTGTTATTATTGATGGGGACCTGCAAGACCCGCCCGAACTAATACCCGACCTATATGCTAAATACAAGGAAGGTTATGAAGTTGTTTATGCCAAAAGAGCTCAAAGAGAAGGGGAAAGTATTTTTAAAAAGATTACTGCAAAATTTTTTTACCGTTTATTAAAAAAGTTAACTTCCATTGATATACCATTAGACACGGGTGATTTTCGCCTGATTGATAAAAAAATTGTAGATTATTTAAAGCTTATGCCGGAGCAAAATAAATTTCTAAGAGGACAAATAGCCTGGTTGGGTTTTAAACAAACGCAAGTTGTATTTAACAGAGAACAAAGAAAACATGGTAAATCCGGGTATTCATTCGGTAAAATGCTTGACTTTGCTATAGATGGAATAACAAGTTTTTCTGATAAACCTCTATTATTGGTTAGTAAATTAGGCTTTACTATTTCATTTATTTCATTCATTATAATTTTGTATGCAATATATTCTCATTTTATCTTAAACAGAACAATTACAGGATGGACCTCACTGATTATTAGCTCAATGTTTATCGGAGGAGTGCAGTTGATCTCCATTGGTATAATTGGAGAATACATTAGCCGGATTAATAAAAACGTTCAAAATAGGCCTTTATACATTGTCGAGCATACAAACGTCAAGAAAAATGGTTTCGACTCCGCTCAACCACCGAATTCATGAACTTGAAAAATGGTTTCGACTCCGCTCAACCACCGACTAGTTCACTTTACTTGCGGAGTCAGCGTCGTACCCTGAGCGAGTCGAAGGAAAAATGTATTAATTTATCTTGTCTTTTCATATATCATCACATATTTATTTTCGGAGCAATATTTTAGTTTAAAATCTGATCCTAATAAATCTTTTAATTCTTTCCATTGTGCATCATCTAACTTCCCCATGTTTCCAAACAACATCACATATTGAATTTTTCTGATAATCTTAGCTTTGGAATTACAAGGCCACCGAATACCGGAAACAGATGCTTTATCGCTTAACAATACATTTGGTAAACTGTTTGCGTTCCATTTAATGGGAAACCAACCTACGGCTGCCTCATAATTTTCTAATATGATCATTGGCTTATCCACACCAAGATAATTGGAAAAGTGCAGTTCCAACCAATTGTCTGATAGGTTTACAGGCAAAACAATACTGTTCTTTTCAATATAATTTGCAGCCTGATGGATAGTAATCGCATTTTTATCCAAATTTCTTATACTACCATTCATATGTTTCATTTGTAATCCAAAATGCACAACCAGCACAAATAATACCGCTAGTTGACCTACACTTTTTGGTATAGGTTGCGTTATTACCCAAATGAGTGCAAATATAAAGATCATATAACAATATCGGTCAGACATCATCCCCGCACCAGAACCGCTAGGGGTAATAAAAAATAAGGTCAATGCTATCAAAATAGGAATCAACATTATATCGCTTTTTATGATTTCAAACTTTTTATTAACCTTTTCTTTAAATCTCAGAAAAATGCCCAGTAAAGAAATAGCTATTAGCACATGCAGAAATTGTGCCGTTAGCAATTGTTCTCCGTTATAGTCATACACAATCAGCGCTCTTACATCATTTAGCCATCTTATAAGCTCTTTAATACCATATTTTTGGTCGGCGGGGAAAAAAGCAACGGTTTTGTAAAATATCACCAGTAAGATTAAGCTTGGTAATGATATGATGAACCATACGAAAAGCTTTTTATAACATTCTTTTATGAAAAGTTTGATAGATTTATGGAGACAGTAATTTTCAAATGAGAAATAAATATTATAAAAACAGATGGTTAAACCAAGAAAAGCATATAATAACACATTGCAAAAATAAATTGCCGTTAATAAACTAAATAATACAAGGTACGTTGTAATCCTGCTTGATTCACGGTTTTTTAACCAAAAACATAAGGTACCAAAGAACACAATGAAAGAAATACTGTAATTGTAGAAGCCAAGATGAAATAAGAACGAATAGGCAAATGGGAATATAAGAATACTTAAACTTAAG
This sequence comes from uncultured Bacteroidales bacterium, assembly GCA_964478555.1. Lineage (GTDB taxonomy): Bacteria > Bacteroidota > Bacteroidia > Bacteroidales > JAAUTT01 > JAAUTT01. The sequence continues at coordinate 3,275 of CAYZNC010000547.1, forward strand.
TTCTGAGGATTTAATTCTTTGATTAATAACCGGAATGTTATTGAGATGCCCAATATATATAGCACCAGTAACATCTTTTCAGCTAACCAACCAGGCAAAAAAAGATGAAAAAGCGATAACAAAAAATGACTTACCCAATTGGGAATAACAATAGTATTGATCGTATAAAATTCACTTAAGGGTTTGTTTCCAAATAGCAGGTGATCAATAAGATTTGAATTATAAAGATGAGCGGGGCCA
>CAYZNC010000548.1:0-3509 GCA_964478555.1 uncultured Bacteroidales bacterium
CTAATTAAAAATAATGGAAACATTCAGCAAACTTTGAACATGGATGACGAAGAGTTCATCAAACAATGGTTTGCATTTGTAAAGAAAAAATATGGTATTTGAAAAACAGCTGTTTATTCTGCCACATATATGCTTTTTTTAAGTGGTGTAACATCCGACAACCCAATTAAGATTAATGATCATAGATACAAATGCTGCATTAGTATTGATTAATAAGTTTTTTCAAATATTATTTGAATTATGAAGACAAAAAAAATTGAACTAGATGTAGATTTTATTGGTGCACAGCCTTCTCCGCTGACAAAGGATGAAGAAAAAGCAATAAGCGATTTTATACGTACCCATAAATCAAAAATACGTCATAAAGCTTCAAAAAGTAAGGTTAAGGTATAACTCTTTTCCTTGATTTTCAGTAAGAATCCATTGAAAAGCTAAGGTTTACTTTAGTCGATAATCCATTATGTAATACGTTGGTTCAATTTTTGTAACGCAATTTTAAGCAATTAGAGGATATAGGGTGCATTAAGTTAATTCCATTTGCATAAGGCCCAATCACCTAATTTAGTTAGCTACACTAGATTTTAATTTTCGTAAGGAACTATCGTTCTTAAAATCATACAAACAAGGAAAATTTGGGGCTATTCCCAATTTGGAGGATAAATAATGCGACAAACCGGAAATAGAACTTAGCGAAAGCGGTCAACCTTTCATTGTCTTCACGCAACATATCATTCAACTCCTTCAATAACTTGTTGTTATCTTCAAGAAGGTTAATGCATTCTTTTTGCACTTCAACATATTCAAAAAGAATGGTTATGAACCTTTCCAACTGCACTTTTTTATATTCCATAAAAACAAGATGTTGCAAATATTACAAAAATTAATTATATAATTCGTAGACCATCTACTGAAATATTTATAAAATTATACGAGAAATCAAAAATAATGCATTATTTTTGTAATCAAATTACAGACAAATATTTTTTTGAATACATTATTAAAATATATTGCAAACGTACAAACTGGCATTTATGCACAGACCATTTTATCTGGCAGTGTTGTGTATATGCAGTCCAAACACTTTGACGAGAATGGAACCCTTTTGGATTCCTTAATACCGGATTTGCCTTTAAACACTCAAACAGAGAAACATTTGTTAAATGAAGGTGATATACTCTTTGCCGCCAAAGGCACAAAAAATTTTGCTACGAAACATGAAAGTACCAATGGAAAGTGCGTGGCATCTTCAACATTTCTGGTGCTTCGATTAAAAAAGGACTTTCGAAACAGAATTTTACCGGATTACCTGGTTTGGTATATGAACCATCCTAAAACACAGGAATGGATAAAGGCTAAGGCCAGAGGCTCATCCATTCCTTCAATTTCCAAGGTCGATTTGATGGAACTCGAGATTACACTTCCCCCTTTAGAAAAGCAAAAAGTTATTGTTAAAATTGATAACTTGCAGAAAACAGAACAGAACATAGTGAAAAAGATTCAATTACTCAAAGAACAATATATTCAGCATCAGTTGTACAAAGCTATAAACTATGAGATATGAATGAAAATAAGTCCATATTAAAAGAAAAGTCTTTTTTTTTTGCTATTTCAATTGTACAGTTATATAAATTTCTTACTGAAGAGAAGAAAGAATATGTGTTGAGTAAACAAGCGCTTCGTTTGGTCACTTCTGTTGGGGCTAACATTCGTGAAGCTAAAAATGCGGAGAGTACCAATGATTTCATCCACAAATTAGGAATAGCTCAAAAAGAATGTGATGAAACTATTTATTGGCTCGAATTACTAAGAGAAACAAACTATATCGCAAATGATAAGTTTTTAATACTTGCAGATGAAGCAAATCAGATTTTAAAAATGATTCGAAGCACAATTCTAACAATTAAACAAAAAAAAATCTCATAACTCATAATTTATATCTCATAACTCAAAAATGAATAAAGTAGATCAGAAAGACATCAATCAAATAGTTTGGAAAGCCTGCGATACTTTCAGGGGAGTTATTGACCCTTCTCAATACAAGGATTATATCCTCACCATGCTATTTCTGAAGTATGTGAGTGATGTGAACAAAGAAAAGCGTACGGTATATCTTGAAAAATATAAAGGTGATAAAGACCGTACCGAACGTGCCATGAAAATGGAACGTTTTATGGTACCTGATCACAGCAGTTTCGATTATTTATATGAACACCGGAATGAAGTAAATTTGGGTGAATTGATTGATATTGCTCTTGCTGACCTGGAAGAAGCAAACAGGGAAAAGCTCACCAGCGAAGATGGTAGCGGTATCTTCCGGAATATTTCTTTTAATAGTAGTAATTTAGGCGATGTAAAAGATAAAAATTCCCGGTTAAAAAATCTTTTAATTGATTTCAGCGCGCTGGACCTTTCTCCATCCCACCTGGAGAACAACGATATTATTGGTGATGCCTATGAGTTTTTGATTTCAAATTTTGCCAGTGATGCAGGGAAAAAAGCCGGAGAATTTTTTACACCCCCAGCAGTTTCTACCTTACTGGCAAAACTTACAAAATCAAAACCAGGTGCAAAAATATGCGACCCCACTTGTGGTTCCGGTTCATTACTTATTAAAGCCGGAAGGGAAGTGGGCTCAGACAATTTTTCCCTATACGGACAGGAAGCTAATGGAAGCACATGGGCATTGGCTGTAATGAATATGTTTCTGCATGGTTTCGATGGTGCAACCGTACGTTGGGGAGATACTATCCGTAATCCCAAGCTGAAAGAAGGAGATGCCCTCATGAAGTTTGACACCGTTGTTGCAAATCCCCCATTCTCGCTTGACAAGTGGGGCAAGGTAGATGATAAGGAAGACAGCAAATCTACCAAAGGTTTTGACCCCGAAACAGACCGCTACAATCGTTTTTGGCGTGGTATTCCGCCAAAAAGCAAAGGAGATTGGGCTTTTATCAGCCACATGATAGAAACTACCAATGATACCGGAAAAGTTGGCGTTGTGGTGCCACATGGTGTTTTATTCCGTGGCAGTAGCGAAGGCAAAATCAGACAGAAAACCATTGAAGAAAATATCCTTGAAGCAGTTATTGGCTTACCAGCAAACCTGTTTTTCGGAACAGGCATACCGGCAGCAATCTTGGTTTTTAACAAAGCCAAAAACAGCAACAAGGTGTTGTTTCTCGATAGCAGCCAGCAATACGATAATGGCAAAAATCAAAACAGACTGAATGAAAATCATATCGAACATATCGTTGACACCTACCGGCAATTCAACACAGGAAAATTGAAGCTTGGCGTTATCGAAGAGAAATTCAGTTATGTGGCCACCTTTGAGGAAATAAAGGAGAACGATTTTAACCTCAACATTCCCCGCTATGTGGATACTTTTGAGGAAGAAGCAGAAGTGGATATTATGGCTGTACAACAGGAAATTGAAAAATTGGAAGGAGAATTGAAAACTGTGCAGGTGGAAATGAGTAAATACTTAAAGGAATTAATGTCTTGAACAG
>CAYZNC010000549.1:0-3443 GCA_964478555.1 uncultured Bacteroidales bacterium
ATAAAAACACACATTCACTAAAATACCCAATTCATAAAAAAAAAATAGAATCGCAGTAATATATTGGGCGTCCGTATGTGTGCTAATATCTTGATGAAAAAACAGGTTACTGGCTCAAAGGTGATGAAGAGCGTAGCCGGTATTATAACCACTCAACTTTTTCCGACCTCATCATCACGGGTTTGATAGGACTTCGGCCACGAGCTGACAATATTATCGAAATAAATCCGCTGATTCCTGAAAACCGTTGGGACTGGTTTTGCCTGGATAATATCCTGTACCACGGCAAAACGCTCACCATACTTTGGGACAAAACGGGAACAAAATACAAACGTGGAAAAGGATTTCAACTGCTCGTAAATGGAAAAGTAGCAGCTTCATCACCCAAGTTAGAACATATTGAAGGAAAAATACTGTAAAATAACCATGGTAAAGCTTTTAACAATATCAAGCAATAGAATTTCAGTGAAACGATATATAACGTGTATCATAAAGGGAATGGCTGTGTTATATATATTAGCAGGGCATTCTTTGATGGCGCAAATTACATTACCCAAGATTATCGGTCACAACATGGTTTTACAACGTAATAAACCTGTTTATATTTGGGGATATGCTACCTCAGGAGAGCACATAACTGTAAAATTTGTTGACCAGATAAAGAAAACAACAACAGATACCTCCGGACATTGGCTGGTGCAACTTGGTCCCTTACCGGCATCTGACAAACCTGAAGAAATGATTATTTCAGGAAGCAATACCATTACGCTTGAAAATATTCTGGTTGGCGAAGTTTGGCTCTGCTCCGGACAATCGAATATGGAGTACAGTATGCGTAAAAACAGTAAGGCTTCTTCTTCAGTTAAAAATCTAAATCCAGCAGAAGATGAATCAGAGGTCGCTAAGAATCCCAATGTCAGGATTTTTCTTGTGAACCGAAAATTTATGAGTCCCGACCCTGGTCATAAAGGTTGGGACATAGCCAGGGATTCAGCCCTCAAGCCTTTTTCAGCAATTGGATATTTCTTTGCTAAAGAATTGTATAAAGAATTACATGTACCTATTGGAATAATTTCGTCGGCAGTTAGTGGTAGTCGCATTGAACCATGGATTCCCTCCGAAGCATTTGCGTCATCTCCCTACTTTAACAAAAATGATACGCTTAAAATAAGCGGAGATCCGGGTAAGTTCTATGCTGGTATGATTCAACCGCTTTCTCCTTTTGGATTGCGTGGATTCCTTTGGTATCAGGGCGAAACTAATTGTTTTCTTAGCGAAACTATTCAGTATGCATATAAAATGCAAATTCTGATTAATAGTTGGCGCAAAGCATGGCTCGATCAATCGCTCCCTTTTTATTACGTTCAGATCGCCCCTTTTTATTACTCCCGGAGCAAGCAAAAAATACCGCTCACTGACGAAACATTGCCGAAATTCCGGGAAGCTCAGGCATTAGCGCTTAAACTTCCGAAAACAGGAATGGCAGTAATCACAGATTTGGTCGATAGCCTGGATGGTATACATCCTCCATATAAATCTGAAGTAGCCCGACGGTTGTCCTTATTGGCTCTGGCAAAGGATTATGGTAAAAACATCGTCTTTTCAGGGCCCGTGTATAAGCAAATGAAAGTAATTGGAAATACCATTGAAATAACGTTTGATTATTGCGGAAGCGGACTTATCAGCCGTGACGGTAAATCACTTGATTGGTTTACCATAGCGGGCGCTGACGGTAAATTTGTTCCTGCTACCGCAGTTATCGAGGGAAATAAAGTCGTAATTTCATCCTCCAGCGTGCCATCTCCTGTCGAAGCACGTTTTGCATGGAATGAGATAGCTCAGCCTAACTTATTTAATAAAGAAGGGTTGCCGGCTGTTCCTTTCCGAACCAATAATCCATTAATTGAATGGTATCATTATTCAGATCATAACTAAAAAAAATGCAAATGAAAAGCTTGATATTTTGGATATCCTTATTCCTTCCACTTGGACTATCTGCTCAAACAGCCGACGATCAGTACAAAAAGCCATTGAAAGATGTTCTTGCTGAGATACAAACCATATTTGATATAAAATTGAAATATCCGGATGATCTCATCAAGGACAAAATACTCGATTATGCCGAATGGCGTATCCGAAAGTACAGCGTGGAGAAAACCCTCACCAATGTTTTAGCGCCTTTCGATTTGGTGTTTGTAAAAGAATCTGAAAAAACGTACAAAATTAAAGCCTTTGAATATTCCCGTAGATTACCGGATGAAGGAAAGGAGCATCTGGCTTATCTTTCATCATTATACAACAACCTTAATTCCTGGGAAGCACGAAAAAGGGAACTGAAAGAATGCATGATTTCTGCTTTAGGCCTCAGTCCTATGCCAAAAAGCCCAGGATCAAAACCCATTGTGACCGCAAAAAGGGTGATGGATGGATACTCTATTGAAAATATTGCCATCGAAACTTTGCCGGGAATGTATGTTTGTGGCTCACTTTACCGGCCAATTAAACATAAAGGCCTCTCTCCTATTGTACTAAATCCTGACGGACACTTTAAAGATGGTCGTTACCGGGCAGATTGCCAATATCGCTGTGCTATGCTCGCGCGTATGGGAGCCATTGCCTTTAGTTATGATCTTTTTGCATGGGGTGAATCGCAACTTCAGTTCAAAGAGGAATACCACCGTAAAAGCATTGCCAATACCATTCATAACCTTAACGGAATACGTATACTTGACTACCTCTGTTCTTTGAAAGTGGCAGACACTAATCACATTGCTATTACGGGAGCTTCAGGCGGAGGATCGCAAACTATGCAACTGACAGCCATTGATAATAGAATAAAAGTAAGTGTTCCTGTGGTGATGGTATCTTCCTATTTTTTTGGAGGTTGCCCATGCGAAAGTGGTATGCCTTTCCAACTCTGCGGAGGGGGTACCAATAACGCAGAAATTGCTGCCATGGCGGCTCCAAGGCCAATGCTCATTATCAGCGACGGTAAGGATTGGACAGCCAACGTACCTGAACTTGAATTTCCATTTATTCAACGAACCTATGGTTTTTATGGCAACACAAATCTCTTAAAGAATGCCCATTTCCCCGAGGAAGGCCACGATTATGGTCTTTCCAAAAGACTGGCCATGTATGAATTTATGGCTGAACAACTGGGTTTGGATATCAATGCCGTAAAGAACAAAGAAGGCAAAATTGACGAGTCGAAATGTACCATAGAGGAATATCCCGCCATGTATGTGTTTGGACAGCATGGTGAATTATTGCCATCCAATGCACTTAAAGACTTCGATAAACTGGCTAAGGTATTGGAAGATGCTAAGAAATAATAATATAACTAAAAATAGCGTCTCAAAAACCTTATTTGCCCCCAACCCCCTAAAGGGGGCTTCCGCAACAGCTTGAGGGTAAAGAAGTCCCCTTTAGGGGATTTAGGG
>CAYZNC010000550.1:0-3439 GCA_964478555.1 uncultured Bacteroidales bacterium
CAGCTTACATTAATGTTCGAGCTTTACAAAGTTTACACCAAAGAAAATAAAAGCAACGAATCATTCGACGAATTTTATTATTGGGGAGAAATGATCCTCAACGACTTTGATGACGTTGATAAATACCTCGTTGATGCAAAGCAGCTTTTCCAGAATATATCGGATCTGAAAGAAATAGAAAACCAATTTACATTGCCCGAGGAGCAATTAAAAATTATCCTCGAATTTTGGAAAAACATCAAACTGCACGAATCGAGTCCATTGAAAGATGATTTTATCAGTGTATGGTCTGTATTATTTGATGTCTACACAAAATACCGGGAACTGCTTAGTTCCAAAGGTATAGCTTATGAAGGTATGATATACCGGGATGTTTTTGAGAAAATAAAAAGAAACGAAACCATTCAAATCCCTTATAAGCGCTTTGCCATCATTGGATTCAACGCACTCAATGCAAGCGAAAAGGAATTTTTTAAATACCTGAAAAAAAATAATCTGGCCGATTTCTTTTGGGATTATGACGACTATTACCGTAATAACCCTTTACATGAAGCCGGGCACTTTATTCGTGAGAATCTAAGCCTGTTTCCCCAACCACAGGAACTGGAAAGTCACAATACCCTTACATCTCCAAAAAACATTGAAATTATTGCCGTTCCTTCCGATATTGGGCAGGCAAAATTAATTAACAATATTCTCAATCGTTGGGGCTCCATAGGTTCACAAATGACAGAAACCGCAATAGTTTTAGCCGATGAGCAGCTACTCATACCGGTACTTACTTCTCTCCCGAAGGAAGTAAAAGATGTAAACGTCACCCTGGGTTATCCGTTTCATTCTACTCCGGTATACAGTTTTTGCGAGACTTTGATTGCACTACATAACAACACTAAAAAAAACAGTCAGGGTGAATTGCGCTTTTATTATAAGAATGTAACTGCCCTGCTCAATCATCCTTATGTTCAAATGATCTGCGCCAAGGAATCCATGCAATTGCAGGATTATATCGTTAAGTATAACAGGGTCTTTTTAACTTTACCGGAACTAAACAAACATGAATATCTGAAATCGGCATTCAGAATCCATACTACGGCTTTGGAATTTATTGATTATTTAACAGATATAAGCTCAAAAACAGCCAACCTTACAGCAAAGGCCGAAGGTAGTGATAATTTTAGCAGCGAATATTGGTTTGCATTTATAACAGCGCTTAACCGATTATACGATATTATAACCAACGACAGTATCCTTATTGAAATCCCTACATTGATCCGTCTACTCAGGAAAATGACCAGTCGCTTGTCTATCCCATTCAAGGGTGAGCCTCTGGCAGGTTTACAGGTAATGGGGATGTTGGAAACCCGGGCTCTTGATTTTACCAATATCATTATGCTTTCGGCAAACGAAGGAATATTACCCAAAAGCGAAGCCTCCACATCATTTATTCCTTACAACCTTCGCAGAGGCTTTGGATTGCCTACCATTGAACACCAGGATGCCGTTTATGCTTATTACTTTTACAGGATTTTACAAAAAGCGGAGAACGTTGCATTGTTATACAATTCTCAAATAGGCAGAGGAACCAGCGAAATGAGTCGTTATCTGTTTCAGCTTAATTACGAACCGGCCTTTCACATCAATAAACATGCGCTAAATTTCCAAATTGCCTTATCGGATGAAAAAGACATCAACATAACAAAAACCAGTGATGTTCTCAAATCGCTATATCGATTCACTGATCAGCATAATAGGCCAAATTACCTCACCCCTACTGCGATTAATGCGTACCTCGATTGTACTTTGCGGTTTTATTTCAGATATATAGCACAAATTAAAGTAAAAGAAGAAGTTGAAGAGGATATTGAAGGCTCTATGTTTGGGAAGTTACTGCATTATACAATGGCAAGGATCTACAGTGGTTTCTTAAAAAAGAACATGATTTCATCCGATTTTGTAAACCTGCTGAACGATAAGGACCTTATTGAACAGTGCATAGTTCAAGCATTTGCGGCTGAATTTTTTAAGAAAGAAAACGAAACCCCGCAATTTCATGGTAAAAGTCTGGTGGTAAAGGAAGTATTACGAAAATATGTGCGACAGGTTCTGGAAGTCGATAAACGCCTGGCTCCTTTTACACCCATGGAATTTGAAAAATCCCTTCAAACTTATGTAACTATTGAGTTATCTGACAAAACAATACAAGTGCTCTTAGGAGGCACGATCGACAGAATTGATAAAACCGATCATTCATTCAGGATTATCGACTATAAAACCGGCAAAATTGAGCGGAATTTTGCAGGCATCGCTCAGCTCTTCGAAGCAGAAGGCAAAAAAAAGAACAAAGAAGCCCTCCAAATTCTGCTTTATTCATTCGTAGTAACTGAAACCAGCAATTACAAACACTTGCAAATCGTTGCGGGGTTGTATGGCATGCGCGAAATCTTTAAACGCGACTTCGATTACCATCTTTCCCTGAACAATAATAAACTTGAAAACTTCAGCCAGATCCGCGAATCTTATGTAGCAGGATTAAAAAATATTATATCCGAAATTTTCAATCCGGATATACCCTTTACCAAAGTCGTCGATAAGAAAGTATGCGAATTTTGTGATTATAAGAGTATATGCCATAGATAATTTAAAGTACTGAGTATTAAGTACTGAGTAAAACGTTGTCAAACTTAAGATTACCGAAATATAGCCATTCTATGTACTTCGTACTTTTTACTTAGTACTTCTACTAATACACCACATATGGTCTCAACTCCGGCTGTACGTTGCGTTGTATTAATAACTTTTTCAATTTCCATTGCGTTTCTTCGTCCTCATCACTTACAAAAGTAACATCCTTGCCTTCCTTGATAGCCACAGGAGTCCCGTTCTTATACAAAATACGGTTACCGTACAGCGCAGGTACACGTTTACCGGGGGTAATGTATCCGGTTAAGTTCAATGGATCGGCACCACTCACGGATACAAATGCATCAACTGCTCCCAAAGCTTGCTTCTTTAATTCACGTAACAAAGCTACCGCTTCCGGCAAAGCATATTGTTCGCCTCCGAACCCTTCTAAAAATCTTCCGCCCCTTATCGTGCCACGAGCCTCCATTTTACGGTAGATCTTTAACAGATCATACCACACAGACAACAGTCGTTCTTTCTCGGCAATTTTCCTGAATACTATTCCATATCTCTTTAGCAACAGGGATGCTATTGATTCTAAATAATCATCCCTCAGCGCGGTATCTTCCTGTTTCTCCAAAGGAGCAAGGATCCACCAGCGACCGGCTTGCTGCAGATTAAAGGTAATCTTTCCCGATTTCCTTTTATCGGTATAATACCGGTCAGGGATTAACAAAGTGCGCAATCCTGTATAGCTATCGGATGTTATCATTCCCACAGATATTAGCTCAACAAGTGCGTCCTCCACCTGCGATCT
>CAYZNC010000551.1:0-3420 GCA_964478555.1 uncultured Bacteroidales bacterium
CTTCCAAGAATATCTGGCACAGGCAGTATAAGTTCGCCTGCCTCTGGATTGCTCATGTACAATTCAGATGATCAAACTGTTTATTATTTTGATGGTTCGCAATGGGATCAGGTTACAGCTGGATTATCAGCAGATCCGACAACACCTTTGAGTGTGACTCCTGGAACGACAACCATAATCGGAATGTCTCAAGCCAATGGTGGTAACCCTGGCTGGTTAAGTGCCGCAGACTGGAATTTGTTTAATAGCAAACTTGCTTCACAATGGAGTACAAGCAGCAACAATATTTATTTCTCTAGCGGTACCACAGGGAATGTTGGCATAGGCACAGGAGCCACTGTATCGAATCGTTTACATGTAAAGCACTCCGTTGGTGGAACCTTCACAGCTTATTTGCAAAACACAGCAGGTAATGGCACCGCTCATGTATTAAAAATTCAGGGTGGTTCTAATGCTACTGCAGGGTCTATACTTATTGATTTTTTAAGGCCCGATAATACTGAAATTGGCAGTATTGTACAGACTTCTACTACCGGTGTGGTTTATAATATATCATCAGATTCAACATTAAAGAAGAATATTCGTCCTACTCATTTTACTTTAGACACTTTATTAAAAATCAAAATAGTTGATTTTAATTGGAAAGATGATCCTGATGGAAGCTTCTTGAATACAGGTTTTATAGCACAGGAATTATATAAATTATATCCTTTAGCTGTAACAAAACCTGAAAATTCGACAGATAAATGGCAAATGTCCCGTGAAGCCCTCGTCCCCCTCATCGTCAAATCCATCCAAGACCAGCAAACCCAAATCGAAACCCTGAAAACCCAGGTAACAACCCAACAGGCAACTATCGACGCTTTATTGCAAAGGGTGCAAGCCTTGGAGGCGAAGCAATAAGTAACTAAGCCGCTGACAGGGTTGTTAACCACTGTCAGGGCATGCGGAACCCTGTCAGCGGTTTCAAACCCTGACAGCGGTTTAATTACAAAACATTGAAATTACAGAATATGTACAAAAGAAAACTTAATATAATTCTACTGCTGCTTACATTACTGTCCTTGGAAGCCTTCAGCCAGACTGTCCTCCGTAACGACGGAGAGATAAACGTGGCAAGCGGTTTTGTTAACTTGCAAGGCAGTTACCAAGATTCAACCTCAGGGGGTATAACGCTGAACGGTACGATCACCCTCACCGGCAACTGGACGAACAATACTACCGGGAATATTATTGAAAGCCCAAACTCTACTGGCGAAGTAATATTTGCAGGGTCAACCTTACAAACCATAGGTGGCATCGGAACCAGCCCGTTTTATTTTCCGAAACTTACCATTAATAGCGGCGCTATTGTGGAAGTTACTGCCGGTAAGGGCGTAACAGCGTATGGAGCAGCAGCGTTCAACAGTCCGTTAATACTCAGGACAACCACAGGCATCCGACCGATTACAGCAACCTTTATCAACAATAGTACGGTTACCGGTAATATATCCTCAGAATTGTACTATTACACTACGGGTTCATCGCTTCAGGCTACTGGCCATACCTTGTATTTTTCGTCTCCGATAAGCGGCGCTACTGCGGGCATTTTCAATGTTGCAGCTCGGGCCAATCTTATGGCATGGTATAACCAGGCAACCAATGCGTACGTGAGGATAACAAGTAATGTGGCTGCCTTAAACCCTATGCAGGGTTACCAGTTGCGCTCTGCCACGAATAATACTTTTAATTTTACGGGTACTCCTAACACAGGTACAATTACAAATTCCGGCATGACTGGCATTGGCTCACTGGATGGATTTTACCTCATGGGAAATCCCTATCCATGTGTAATGGACTGGAGTCAGATATCAATGACAAACTTGTATAGTACCCTTTGGTATAGTACCATAAATGCATCCAACCAAACTGTTATTGATACCTGGAATGGATCGGTAGGCACCAACAACAACAGCGCAGGAGTACCGGTAGATGGCAAAATTCCTCCGATGCAGTCGTTTTGGGTATGTGTTATCGGTGGCCAGACAGGTTCATTTAGCGTTGGCAACAACGCCAGAACTCATAACTGGGGTACGGCAGCCTTTATAAAGAGTGCCATCATAAAAGATTATGATGCTTTCAGGATAGCCGTTTATGGAAACAGTAGTAAAGATGAGCAAATTATCATGCTGTCTGAAAATGGAAAAGATTCCATGGATCGTTGGGATGCCGTTAAATTATTTTTAAACCAACCTGCCATTGCAGAAATATTCACCCTCTCGGCCGAAAAGAAAAGGTTGGTTATTCAATCTGCAGCACCTGTAGACAAAGAAAAGTTATTCCCACTAGGATTAAAGGTAGGACAGGCTGGTAATTACAAGTTTGTGGCAGACATTTCCGGATGCAGCGAGGATCATGCTTATTTTCTCGAAGATAAACAGCAGAACATCACACAGGACCTGGGGGTAAACTCCGAATATGCTTTCAAATCGGATATTGTAAATGATACTGACGGAAACAGGTTTGTTATTCACATTAAGAAAGTACTCCTTCCCGATATCGGAACTGATAATCAGGCTACAGAAGCAAATTCTGTGCTCATATATGCCTCTGGGCAACAAATCATGATTAAAAACTGTCCCCTGAACGCTCAAATATTGGTTTACGATGTACTTGGCCGAATGGTGCTTGAAACCAGATCGGAAACTGACTATAAAGTAATATCCACAAATCTGCGAATTGGGTACTATATGGTAAAATTGATAGACAATCATAAGATAACGACACGAATAGTTCCAATAAGTCTTTAATAATGGAAACAAAATGTATTAGAATTCGGCCTGCAGTTGGCCGGACCAGATCAAGCGAAAAAAAGAAAGAAAGTAAAATGGTGAACGAATTGCCAAAAACAGAAAATACAATAAACCTGGAAATCAATGTTCCGACTATAAAAAAGCCCTGGAAAAAACCGGTATTATTGTGTGGAAAAAACATCAGCTTTTTCGGGCAGATGCCTCCTGATCCATTCCCCGATAGTTAAATCAGTTCAGAGGTTTAAAGAGGTTTACAAGTTCAGAAACGTAGATTCCAACTGAACTCCTAAAGTATTTTTATCAGAAACGTATATATAAAATCAATACTGTCCGGTATACTTATTAAGGTTGAGATTTCTCACTTCGTTCGAAATGACATTTAGCAATTTAGGTTTTTGAGAGGGGTTGGTTCCAGTGAATTTGAAGTTAACTTTAGTGAATTTTTGGTTTGATATGCCAGCCCTCTGGGCTTTGCGAAATTCATATATTTTTACTTTTCTACCGATATTTCAGCCCGCTGGGCTTACATCCCGAATATGTAAAATGTACTTTATCAAAGCCCGTTAGGGCTGGTATCGGTAGAAAATCATAATTAACGCTATGCCTTCAAAGCCCGTTAGGGCTGACA
>CAYZNC010000552.1:0-3417 GCA_964478555.1 uncultured Bacteroidales bacterium
CATTGTTACCGTTTTGTTTCTGGATGACTTTAATATATTGATAATGGGAGATGTTAACAATTTAAATAAGTTAGATCCTCTTTTGGAAGATATAAAATTGTTAAAGATCAATTGAATATATGCTTCTTAAAAAAAGCCCCTTTTGCTCGTTTTGCCAAACATACAGAAAACCACATGACAGGATTAACAACCATAATTTTATTTTTAATTTGCGTAAATGCTTTCTCTTGTGATTGCAGTGATTCGCATTTTGATAGCGATGTTGCAAATTCATCATACATCTTCTCTGGACTTATTATAAGTAAAGAGAATACAATCAATAAAGTACAGGATAACACTTTTCACCGATCTGTTAAATACAGGGTTGTTGTAAAAGCGAATTGGAAAGGAGAATTGAAGGACACGATTGATTTGTATAGCGGATATGGCGGCGGAGACTGTGGATTTGTATTTGAAGTAAATCAATCATATATGATTTGGGCGAATAGTGGTGAGTTTGGACCTTTAAGCACAAGCAGATGCGGAAGGACAGGTCTTTTGAACGATTCGCCTGACATTGATTTATTGAATAACAAATTTAAAGGATTAGCTTACGATTCAACCTACCTCATGAGCAACGAGATAAAGGTGCTGAAAAAACAAATTAAAAATGATACCATAGACTTGTCAAAAACTGCTTTATTCATTGGCGGAGATAAGCTGATATCAAAAAAGGAATTAATTGACGCTTTATTAAATCAAAGACCAATAATATTCCATTTATTCCCGTCGGATAAACTGAAATTATTGCCAGATAAAGCGATTAATGGTATCTTAATTGTCAAGGATTTTGAAAATCAGAAGATACCGATGAAAAAGATCATAAATACAATAAAAAAATCCCAACTGCAATTGTAAAAAATATGATTGAACTTTTTCCTTTGGATAATTACGATGATATAAAGAAGCCCCGTCGGGTTATGAAATATATGATGGTCTGTTGTTCCGCCGGAAAGCTCACATTGACTATTGATGAAAATGATTTTAATTTAAATGCCGGCGAAATAATTACGATAACTTCCGGACAAATTCATTACCTAAAAAATACAGATGCAAAAGGTTATATCCTCACGTTTACGTTGGACTTCTTCAGCAAAGACGATAACGATATAGAGTTGATTTTTCACAATGGTTTATTCTGCCATTTTTCAATGAATGAAGTTATTCCTGTAAAAAATTACAAAATAATTGAATCCCAGCTTCTACAAATCAAAGAAGAACTTTCAAACCAACCTTACCAATATCTTATTTCTATCCATTCCCGGATAGAACTGATACTGGTCGAAATCAACCGGTCAAAAGTAGAAAGGGGAGATGAAATTTGGAAACCCGATGCACTGTTCCTAAAGTTTCTGGAATTGGTAAGGGCTAATTTTGAACACAATTTTACACTTCTTCAATATGCTCAAATGCTTGATACCACTGAACTAAAACTCAATGAACAGGCAAAACTACATGCGGGCAAAACTGCGCAGAATGTCATATATGGACTTATCATCTCTGAGGCTAAACGTTTCCTCACCTACGAAAAATTAACCATCAAAGAAATTGCCTACAAATTAGGCTTTAATGATCCGTTTTACTTTTCGAATTTTTTTAAAAAACACACCAACCTTTCCCCGAAATCTTACCAAAGCGAGCATATCTTGTAAATCTTACATGCTTTTCTGAAAATTGTCTATGGTTTTCAGCATTGCCAGTAAATATCTTTGTGCTATAAACATTTTTAAAATTACGAAGCATTAAGATTTGTTACACTTTTTTGGAATACCAGCGTGTGTAACTATTTATTGTCAAACAATTAAAACAGATAATATGGAAAAAACAATCGACTCAAAATTACCTACTATAGGTATATTGATTTTTGATGAATTTTTAACCAACGAGCTTGTGGCTCCAATGGATGTTTTCACCAAAAAGGATTTCTCAGATAAAGAGCTATTTAATGTAATCGTCATTGCTAAGGAAGAAAAGGTGTATGTTAGTGAAGAAGGCTTAAAAGTATTGCCCGATTTTACTATTAAGAATACTCCGAAATTGAATGTTTTAGTGGTACCTAGTTCCAATCATCCGGAAAAGCAAATACGCGACAAAGAATTAATAGAATTTATCAGAAAGGAAAATGAAACTACGGATTATATGGCCAGTCATTGTGCAGGGGCATTTATGTTGGCAGAATCAGGCGCGGCTGATAACAAAAAAATTGTAACTTACTGTTCCGGTTTTGAAAAACTACAGCATGATTACCCGAATTTGCTGGTTATGAATGATGCAATTTTTTCTGTTGTAAAGGATGGCAAAGTAATTTCGTCCAATGGAAATTTAGTGAGCTACAAGGCATCGCTCGATTTACTGGAGCTTATGTCAAGCACTAAACATCGAAAATACGTAGAAGAAATATTATTGCTTGATAAACTAAAAATTAAATGATGGATACGAATATTGAAAATTATATTTCCAGAACCAGTCTGATGAACTGGAATGCCTTAAAAGAAGAAGGAATTGACACAGCGGGGATTTTTGTAAAAATATTACGATTTGATGAAAAACAGCAAAGACCGCCTACCATTATTCTGAAATTTGAGGCAGGCGCAAAATATCCGTATCACAATCATCCCGGAGGAGAAGAAATATTTGTAATGGACGGTAGCTGTAATATTGGTGGAACTACTTTAAATAAAGGTGATTATTTGTATACACCACCTGATTTTAAACATGCTGTAAAAACAGATACAGGTTGTACACTTTTGCTTGTTATTCCTGAAGAAGTTGAAATAATGAATTTGCCATAAACCACAAACTACTGAATCAAAAGCGTAAGTTTTCTAATTTACGTTTTTTTTTTTTTACTACACATCAATAACTTATATCTTAAATGATGATTTATTTCAAATATTTTTCAAGCTCAAGCAGCGTTTTGCTTTTCAATTGCATTTTATAGATGAAGTGAATTGAAAAACAATATATTCGTAAGTTAAAGTCGGAATTTATGCAGGTATTGATAGAACGAATAAAAAGCAACGACCGCAAAGCTCAGGAAATTTTATATAAAAAATATGCCGACCGCTTTTTTTATTGCAGTCTCCGCTATACCGGCAATAGCAATGATGCCGCTGAAGTACTGAACAGTGGTTTTTTTAAGATCTTTAGCAAAATTCATTCATTTTATTTTATTAATAATCAGGCTTTTGAAGGCTGGATGTATAAGATTCTGATCAACGAAGCCCTCATGTTTCTGCGTCAGTCGACAGATAATTTAATCAATACTGAAATTGATCCAATGGTACAATCTTCAACTTATTCGGATCATCATTTTTCGGAGGAAGATTGCCTAAAACTACTACAAATGCTTCCTGCGGGTTATCGTACTGTATTTAA
>CAYZNC010000553.1:0-3357 GCA_964478555.1 uncultured Bacteroidales bacterium
ATATTTGAACCTTCAATGCCACCACTTTTTAATGCAATTTGAGTGGCTGATCCGGTAGGTTTCATGGTAGATGTGCTTAACTTTATCACGTAGATGCCATTAGACCAGGAGCCAAAAGAAAGCCATAAATTACCAGAAGCATCAACTGATACGTCGGGATCTATTGCGTTATAAGCAGATGAACTGTTTGAGGAAATCACCATGCCATCGTCCCTCCAATCGCCTTTAGCAATGCTGGAACATGAGGTAAGGCCTATTGCCGAGGTTTTTAGACCAAACACTGAAACAGAATAATACAACCAGTACCTGCCACCGTAGTAAAAGCACATAGGAGCCCAAACATTATTAGTGCCCATACCAGGAGCATAGGTTGTCCACCATGAAAGGGCCGAACCAAACCTCTGAACGCCCTGAGTCCATGCTAACCCGTTTGAAGAATATTTGATTGGTATCCCAGTACCGGTAGCAAATACCCACCACGTACTTCCTTCTTTGATAATGCAAGGATCATGTGCTCCTACATTACCAGTTAGGGCCCAGAAGGCTGAAGGTTGTTCATTTATATTTTTTCCCTGATCATCCTTAATTTTGGAACAGGAAAAGCTAATTGCCAGTATACCGATGCATATTAGCATTTTACTAAAAATCTTCATAGTTAAGTTAATTTAAGTTAATAGTTAAAATCGAATATTTTAGCTTATAGTAAACGGTTAAAAGTATAAAACCCTTTTTCAAAATAGGAGGATTATTGTTTTTTTGTAGAGGACAATTTTGGAATTGCCAATTAAGAATGTTTTTTTCTATTGAATATTATTCGAAAACCCCACATTATACAACGATCAATTTTCAGAATTAAAACAATGTTTATTCAAGTTTCAAATTGTTTTTTTGTAACTTTGGTTAGGTATATAAAAAATTATCAATGAGTCAATTAATAAGTTTAGAAAGCTTATTTAATAAAGTAGCAGAGGCCGTTATAATAAAATGGCAAAAAATTTCACATTTAGGCGTAAAATACTGCCTATCGGAGGAGGAGGAACATCAGATTATTCTGGCTAACCGGATAAATGGCATTTTAATGCTCTTATTGTGTGTTAATGCTATTTTACAGGCAATTGTAAACAAAAGGTTTACGAATTATAACGCTTACTCTACGCTTGTTGTTACCATTTTAAATGCCGTTCTGTCCGGTAAAGGTTTTCACAGATTAAGCAAACTATCACTCTGCATTTTACCATTATTCCTTTTATTATTTTTCAATATTTTTATTGGCCAGGTAAGTAACCGACCTTTTCTTTGGTATGTATATGCAGTTATTTGTTTTTCCATCATACCTCACCTGGTTTTTTCTTTTAAAACCGAAAAAATTGCCTATATCTTCACTGAATTGTATTTCTTCTTATTATTGTTTCTATCCGAATATGTTCTTCTGCAATATAGCAAGCAGGATCTTGCCATTGCCCCAATTATAAAAGCAGACTTCTTTACTATTAAAAGCATTCAATTCACAATCTATATATTTTTAAATCTGCTGATTTTATATTATCTGCATTTGACGCGCAAACAAGCAAAGCAATTGCTTTTAGCCAATATTGAATTAAATGTAACCAACGATAATTTAAACAAAACTAATTACAAGCTTGAGCAGTACAGGAGTAATCTTGAGGAAATGGTTTCTACGCGGACAAAAGCACTCCATGAAAGTGAATCGCGCATTAAATCCATTGGCAATAATTTTACTGCCGGTATGATTTTTCAGCTTATTTATATTGGTGGCAAAAGAAAATTTACCTATCTAAGCAATTCGGTAATAAAATTATACAACATTACACCCGAAGAGGGAATGGCAGATGCATCACTTATATATAACAAAGTGCATGAAGATGATATAAGTTACCTGACTAAAGCCGAAATTGAAGCCTACAAGACCTTATCTACTTTTAGAGCTGAAGTTAGAATTAAGGACACTTCCGGAGGTGTACGCTGGTCAACTTTTGTATCATCACCAAGAATATTGGATGATGGCTCTACCTGTTGGGATGGTATTGAATTTGTAACTACAGAGCGCAAAGAAGCTGAAGAAATCCTGCGGCTCTCTGAAAGCAAATATCGCAGATTACATAAAAGTATGATGGATGGTTTTTCTTTTGTTAATATGGATGGAAAAATCATCGATTTTAATGAATCATTCCAACAAATGTTAGGTTACGAAACCGAAGAACTTTTAAATCTAACCTATGAAGATTTAACACCCCTGAAGTGGTACCAATACGAGCAGCAGATTATTAATGATCAAATAATACCTTACGGCTTTTCAGAGGTATATCAAAAAGAATATCGAAGAAAAGATGGAACTATTTTCCCTATTGAATTACGCACCTATCTTTTAAAAAACGATGTTGGCGAAAATGAAGGAATGTGGGCTATTGTACGTGACGTTTCAGAAAAGAAGGAAACGGAACGCCGGATTTTGCATGCTATTATTGAAGCCGAGGAGCGGGAACGAAATTATTTTGCACGTGAAATTCACGATGGGTTGGGTCCGTTGCTTTCAACCGTAAGATTATATCTGCAATGGTTGAATAAACCTGATTTAAAAGCTTCCAAAGATGATTTACTAGCCAAAGCTGATCTGGTTATTGAAGATGCTATAGCGTCTGCCAGGGAAATTTCGCATAAATTAAGTCCTCAAATCCTGATTAATTTTGGCTTAGCGCCTGCAGTAAATAACTTTATTGGCAGGATAATCGCTACAACGCAAACTGTCATAAATTTCGAATCCAATATAGAAATTCGACTTAACAACGATATAGAAATAACACTTTACAGGGTGATTACGGAATGTCTGAACAATTCACTGAAGTACGCCAATGCAAAAAATATTGATATCAAATTGAAAGTTAGCGATCGTTCCGTGCATATGATTTATACCGATAACGGTATCGGATTTAATGTTTCGGAAAAAATAATCGAGGGTAAGGGACTTGGTTTAAACAATATACAAAACCGTGTAACTACCTTGGGAGGGACATTTTCTATCGAGAGTAAAAAGAACAAAGGAGTAAGGATTGAAGTTCAGATTAATACTTAAAATATGAGTACAACTTTCGCTTTCAAATGATGAGAGAATGATGCAGAAAAGATTAAAAGTATTTTTGGTTGACGATAACGGGACTTTTAGAGATGCTGTCAAGCAATTTCTCGAAATTGAACTGAATTGTGAAATTGTTGGTGAGGCTGAAAATGGAAAACAATTCCTGGAAACATTTAGCAGACTTCCAGCCGATATTGTTTTAATGGACATTCAAATGCCAGAAATTGATGGGATTGCAGCAACAAAGAAGTGGTGCATGTACA
>CAYZNC010000554.1:0-3326 GCA_964478555.1 uncultured Bacteroidales bacterium
CTCCATTTAGATGTTTGGTCTGGTAGGTAACTTCAATGGCATGATCCTTTTTTAAATCGGTAATAGGTGGTTCTGTTTGGGAACAAGCAATCATCGTAATCGCGAAGCAAAATAAAAGGGCTAATCTTTTCATCCGTACAAAATTATTTTTAATAGGTCGGATGGAGCTCGTCCGCCAGCTGGCGGATTCATGCAAGTTTGTGTTTTGAGAAAAACATGCTCGGTTCATAAATTGGATTGAAATTAATTTAAGCTAATATAGGGAAATTATAAAGAAAGCTTGATGTCCAATTGGATGATTTTACAAATCTCCGGTTTTATCGACTCGTTCGGTCACAAATTGTGGGTCCCTTCAAATGTTTTTTCAATTTTACAACATTCATGCCTTACGCTTATTAAAAAAACTATATTTTTGCTTCGCAAAATCTTATTATTGCTTTATGAATATTTCATACAATTGGCTTAAACAATATATCGATATTGATTTGCCAGCCGGAGAGATTAGTAAAATACTTACCAGTATTGGATTGGAAGTAGAAGGAATTGAAACATTCGAAACCGTTAAAGGAGGTTTGGAAGGTTTTGTAATTGGCGAAGTGAAGACTTGCGCCAAACATCCAAATGCTGATAAGCTCAGTGTTACAACTGTCGACGTGGGTTCATCGGTACTAAACGTAGTTTGTGGCGCACCCAATGTTGCTGCCGGTCAGAAAGTGGTTGTTGCTACCGTTGGGACAACCATATACAAAGGCGATGAAAACTTTAAAATTCAGAAAGCTAAAATTCGCGGCGAAGTATCCGAAGGTATGATTTGTGCCGAAGACGAACTGGGAATAGGTACTTCTCACGATGGTATCATGGTTTTAGATGCAGCCGCAAAAATAGGAACGCCGGCTAAGGAATATTTTAACGTGATAAGCGATGAGGTTTTTGTGATCGGACTCACACCTAACCGTATCGATGCCGCTTCCCATTTTGGCGTGGCCCGCGATTTGGTGGCATACTTTAATATGATTCGCCCTACGAATCTGAAAAAACCTGTAATTGACAATTTTAAAATAGATAATAACAACCGGATTATTGATGTAGTGGTTGAAAATGAAGAAGCCTGTCCGCGATATTCAGGCCTCACCATTACGGATGTTACCGTTAAACCATCGCCTGAATGGTTACAAAACCGGCTGAAATCGATAGGACAGCATCCCATTAACAACATTGTGGATGTAACTAATTTTATTCTTCATGAATTAGGACAGCCGCTCCATGCATTCGATGCCGATAAAGTAGCCGGTGGCAAGGTGGTTGTGAAAACAATGCCCGGTGGAACCAAATTCCGCACACTCGATAATAATGAACGAACGCTCACCTCTGGCGATCTCATGATTTGTAATGTCAATGAAGGCATGTGTATCGCAGGCGTATTTGGTGGTATTGAGTCGGGTGTTACAGATAAAACTACCAGTATCTTTTTGGAGAGCGCCAGGTTTAATCCGGTCCATATCCGTAAAACAGCAAAGCACCATCAGTTGAACACCGATGCATCGTTTCTTTTTGAGCGGGGCACCGATCCGAATATGACCGTATTCGCACTGAAACGTGCTGCCATGCTGATCAAAGAAGTTGCCGGGGGAACCATTTCTTCTCCTGTATTTGATTTTTATCCCAAGCCCATTGCAGCATATCCGGTTGATATCAAATTCGACTACATCGACATGCTAATTGGCAAACGCCTTGAACATGATACCATAAAAAAAATACTTACCAATCTCGATATCAAAATTGAACAGGAAACTACCGATGGTTTAAAGCTTTTAGTTGCGCCATACCGGGTAGATGTTCAAAGGCCTGCTGACGTGGTGGAGGAAATCCTTCGTATCTATGGTTACAATAATGTCGAAATTTCCGAAAGCATTCATGGTACGCTAAGCTATCTTGAAAAACCCAATAAGGAGAAGGTGGTCAATACCATCTCCGACTGGCTTACCAGTAACGGATTTAATGAGCTGATGAATAACTCTCTTACCAAAAGCGGTTATTATGCGGAACTGGAATCCTTTAAAACGGAAAACCTGGTTTATTTGCTCAATCCTTTAAGTCAGGATTTGAATTGTATGCGTCAAACGCTTCTATTTGGGGGACTCGAGACTATTGTACATAATACCAACCGGAGAAACGCCGACCTCAAGCTTTATGAGTTTGGCAATATTTATAAAAAAGAGCCACAACATAAGGAGCAGGCGTTGGCAGGTTATACGGAGGAATTTCATCTGGGTATGTTTATAACCGGATTAAAAGCCATGCCCAACTGGATTACCAGGGAAGAAGCCACTACCTTCTATTTGCTGAAAGCATTCTCGGAAAATATTTTGAAACGTTTAGGATTAAGCCCCGAAAAATTTCAAATTACAGAAATTTCCAACGATATTTTTTCCGAAGGTTTGGCGTACGCGATGAATAATCAAACTATCGCAACTGTTGGAATGGTGCACAAAAACATTTTACAGAAAGCTGATATCAAGGCTCCTGTTTATTATGCCGATTTCAATTGGAATAAGGTAATGTCCCTGCTAAAGCCTGATAGCACCGTGTTTGAAGAACTACCACGCTTTCCGGAAGTACGCCGCGATTTATCGATGGTATTGGACAGGGATGTAAAGTTCGAGCAAATACGCCAGGTTGCATTTAAAGCTGAGCGGAAATTGCTGAAAAAAGTAAGCTTATTCGACGTTTATGAAGGGGATAAAATAGCCCAGGACAAAAAGTCTTATGCCATCAGCTTTATTCTGCAGGATGCTGAGAAAACACTGACCGACCAGCAGATCGAAAAGATTATGAGTAATATGGCTCAATCCTTAGAGAAAGAATTAGGTGCGCAAATAAGGTCGTAACAATAATTACAGGGATTGAAAGTTTAATTTGATAATGATTTATAAATTATATCTTTAAAAAAAAATCTAACTATTAAGTAACCTAATTACTATGAGCTCAACTACTTCTAAATTAAAGTTCAGAGAAAAACTTGGATATGGATTCGGCGATTTAGCCTCCTGTCTTTTCTGGGCGACCATCATGACACAATTGCTTTTCTTTTATACCGATATATTCGGTTTAACAGGAAAAGCCGCCGGTTTAATGTTTTTAGTTTCCAGATTACTGGATGCAGGATTTGACGTGCTAATAGGCATGACAGCTGACCGGACCAAAAGCCGTTGGGGAAAATTCAGACCTTATATACTGTGGGGAGCTATTCCACTTTGTGTTTTGGCTGTTTTAACATTTACAACACCAGGTTTCGGAGAAGTAGGTAAACTTGTTTATGCTTATTC
>CAYZNC010000555.1:0-3303 GCA_964478555.1 uncultured Bacteroidales bacterium
GAATTACATTTGCGCCCTGTGCTGAATCTGAAAGATCCCAGGGATGTGGAGCTATTTCATACCCTGGCTTATGAAATGGCAAAATTGGTAAAGAAATACAGGGGATCACTCAGTGGTGAACATGGAGATGGCCGTTTGCGTGGTGAGTTTATTCCATTAATGATAGGTGAACATAACTACAACCTGCTCAAGGAAGTTAAGCGTACCTGGGATCCAAACAACATTTTTAATACCCGGAAAATAACGGATGTCCCTCCCATGAATACTCAATTGCGGTACGATCCAAACAAGAAAATAAGGGAAATTAAGACCTATTTTGATTTTTCAAAGACTCAGGGAATTTTAAGAGCTGCTGAGAATTGTAATGGCTCAGGAGATTGTCGTAAATCTCATCTGATGGGTGGCACCATGTGCCCCAGCTATATGGCTACACGAGATGAAGTTACAACTACCCGTGCGCGGGCAAACATTTTGCGGGAATTTCTCACCCAATCCTCAAAGCAAAATCCATTTGATCATAAGGAAATATATGATGTAATGGATCTCTGTCTTTCCTGCAAAGCATGTAAAAGTGAATGCCCGTCTAACGTAGATATGGCAAAGCTCAAAGCTGAATTTCTGCAACATTATTATGAAGCTAACGGAGTACCTTTTCGTACACTTGCCATCGCTTATATAACCCGGATTAACAAATGGATGGCTCTGATGCCAGGGGTATACAACGCTTTTATATCCAATAAGCAAACTTCTGCATTGATAAAAAAGATGCTGGGATTTGCCAATAGTCGTACCATCCCAAAACTCGGAAAGCAAACCCTTATCTATTGGGCAAATAAAAACCTTCCGGAACTCAATTCCGCACTACCAGACCAAGGCCGAAAGATATGGTTTTTTGCAGATGAATTTACCAATTATAACGATGTTGAAATTGGTATTACATCAATTAAATTATTACATAAGCTTGGGTATTATATTGAAATAACAAAGTTTATAGAAAGTGGAAGAACATTTTTATCCAAGGGATTGGTGCGAAAAGCGAAAGCTATTGCCAATCAAAATGTAAGTACGCTTATTAAAATAGTAAGCTCCGAAATGCCACTGGTAGGTATTGAACCATCATGCATACTTACCTTTCGTGATGAGTATCCTGACCTTGTAGACCAATCTTTACAGGCATCATCCAAATTACTGGCAAAAAATGCATTTTTTATAGACGATTTTCTTGCTCATGAAATAGAAAACGGCTATGTCAAAGCAGAAGCTTTTACCGATCTGAATCTGGAGATCGTACTTCACGGGCATTGTCAGCAAAAGGCATTGATATCTACTGCCAGTACAAAAAAAGTTCTCAGTTTACCCGTAAATTATAAAGTAACTGAAATAAAATCGGGGTGTTGCGGTATGGCGGGTTCTTTTGGATATGAAAAGGAACATTATGAGTTATCGATGAAAATAGGAGAATTGGTTCTGTTTCCCGAAGTTCGTAAAGCAAATGAAAATACTGTTATTGCAGCCCCCGGAACAAGTTGTCGCCATCATATTAAAGATGGTACGGGTAAAATAGCAATGCATCCCGTTGAGATACTCTGGAAAGCACTAAAATAATCCTGTACCTCAGGTTTGGTCGGGTTGATCGGATAGGAATCGGCTGAATCAAAATTGCAATACATAGTTTAACTAAGCGACATTCCTCTTAATTATTTCAGCAATCCATATTTAAAGTTCTCTAAAAAGAGGGAAGTAAATATCGCCTTCTCCAAAAACAAGAAATTATTCGTTTGTTTCAGTCGAATTATGTACAAATAAATGTAATATTCACATATGTATACCAGCTTAAATTCATTGATATTACATCTGTGAACAATATCGAATTAAGATGTGGTTACATTTGTTAATAGTATTAGATTTATTTTTATTATTAATGGTTTCCTGTTAATATTCCCTTTCTATTACAATATCTTAGCTTATTCCAGTGTAACATAAATAAAATATCCCCTATAATCACTACGCTGAGAAGATTTATTAGTATGACGAAAGCATCAGGAGAGTTTCATTTCTAATTAGAAAGACAACATTAAAGAATAATAGCAATAGTTGATATATTAAGGGCTGGATAGCTTTCAAACTTACTATGCATCGTTGTAATTAGTATTTAAAAGCAATTTAAACATTGTGTTTACGAATGTAATGTACTTATTAGCATTCAAACCATATTTATATAATACAAACATAACCAGTATTTTAAATATTTAGTCTTAAATAAATACTTGAATAATTGTTATACATTTTTCAATTTTAGTTTCCAAGATACCAAATAATTAGCTATTTTAAAATATAACATACTATTAAACAGTTATTTAATTTAATAAATTTAACTATTACTTTAACTGAATATAGCTAATATATTATATTAAGTGATTATATGGTTATAATACAATCATTCCGCATCATATAAATAATTGGTTTAATGAAAGTTATATATATTGATTTCATTCAATTTCAAATGCGAAATAAGTTATTCAAATGCAACTAGATTACAATTGTAACTTTGTTAATTGTACTATATTTTTACATTTGTAAATTATATATTCGTTACATTTGTAATTAACATATTTGTTATGAAAGATCGGGTTATAAAGTTTCTGACGCACGAAAATTTAACAGCTACCAAATTTGCGGATGAAATTGGAGTTCAACGTTCCAGTGTTTCGCATATTTTATCAGGACGTAATAATCCGAGTTTTGATTTTATTCATCGAATATTAAGCCGTTATAAGAATCTTAGTGCTGAATGGTTGATTTTGGGAACCGGTAATATGTTAAAACGAGCAGAACAAATGGATTTGTTTGCCTCAACGTTGTCTCCTCCTTTGCCATCGAATAATTTAAAACAAACCGTTGAAAAGTCAACTTCTGTTGAAACCGAAATTCCTGCCAAAATTTTAACGGAAAAAGAAATATCTCCTTCTAGAGCTGTTGATAAAATCCTTATTTTTTATACCGATAAAACTTTCGATGAATTTTTGCCTGCAAAATAATCTCAAAGTTCTGTAACTTTGCAACAAAAAATTAATGTATAAACGTGTTATTCGACCCATTCTGTTCCTGATAGATCCTGAAAAAGTTCACAAACTGGTTGTGTTGCTTATTAAAGCCTGTTTTTCCCTTCCGGGCACGCCTTTATTAGTTGAAAAACTCTGTAAACTAAAAAATCCCAGACTGAAAAGAAACGTGTTTGGACTCGAATTTGAGAATCCGGTTGGACTTGCTGCGGGATTTGATAAAGATGCCAGTTTTTATAAT
>CAYZNC010000556.1:0-3267 GCA_964478555.1 uncultured Bacteroidales bacterium
GGTCACGAGAGCTTTATTAATGAAATTTTTCCCCTCTGGCCAGCATTTCAAGTATAGCTTTCATCCTTTTTTCCCTGGTTTCAGGTTTTTTTGCGGTTTGCAATCGCCAGGTAACAGCATACTTATTTGATTTGTTTAAACGCTCAAAAAAGGCCAGGGACGTTTTATTTTTTGAAAGTTCGCGGAGGAAATCGTCCGGTACCGTCATGTTGCTTGGTGAATCATACGCAACATCCCATCTGCCATCTGTTTTGGCTGATTCAACTTCCTTCAACCCCGCTGGTTTCATTTTTTCATCTTTTCCCAAGCGTGCAACATGCTCAATATTTCTTTTGGACCAAATGCTCTTAGGTCGACGAGGTGTAAATTTTTGAAGATACGATTGAGCATCATAAGTTTTTACCTGCCCGTCGATCCATCCGTAACATAAAGCCACATCCAAAGCTTCTTGATAATTAACGGATTTAACTTGCGACTCTTTTTTATAGAATCTCAACCAAATACCTTTTGAAATAAGATGATTCTGCTCAAGCCAATGTTCCCAATCTTCCGGGGCTTCGAAAGAAAGAATCGACGAATTGTCGGTTGTTTTGACTGTCGTTTGTTCTTTAGGAACATTTTGTTTTTTTGCAGGCATAAGCTCGTATCCTAACCAGTTAACTTAATAGAAAAGCTACAGCGCTCGGCGAACGTCTCCTGACTTCGCCGTACTAAGTACCGTTCTCCTGAACGATCTTAATGTTTTATAAACAACCTTAATCAAACTATGGTTCAATATATTGAGTTAATAGAATAAATAGTCTCTTTTGCATTGAAAGGTGGTTTCGACTCCGCTCAACCAGCAGCTTCGTTCATCTCAACTAGTCGAAGGCGGTCCCTGAGCGGTGTCGAAGGGAACAAGGTTTTCTTTGAAAAATCCGATGAGCGAATTGTAATACGGCGGATATTGATTCCTCTCGAGTAATGCAACCCCTAAACTGCGATGCAGACCTTTGGGTGTTACCCTTACAGGAGTGATTTTCCCGGCTTCGATATATGGCTTGGCAATCCAATAAGGAATAACAGCTACACCCATGTTCAAAATCACCATTTCTACCATGGCTTCGCTCATGGGCACTTCATAAATATGTTTTGGTTCTACACCATTAGGCCTAAGAACTTTATTATAGACGACAACAGTATCCATAGGCTTCGAGAAAATAATGAGGTTCCTTCCTTCGAAATCCGATGCTTTAACATATTTTTTCGTTGTCCACTCATCAGAAGGTGGCACAATAGCTACTAGTTCGTCATTCATTATTTCGTAAAAGCGAATGCTTTTGCATGGCTCCGGTTTGTTCATGATAACTGCATCGAGATCGCGATCCTGCAAACGTGTGAGCGGTTCATTGATATATTCCGGGAAAATTTTGATTTCAACCTGCGGATGCAATACACTAAATTTATTAATCAGATCAGGAAGCCAGTGGTAATTGGTAAAGCACGCCGTACAAATACGGATAATACCCTTCTCGCCTCTTGAAATTTCCTGAATTTCATTATCCAGGTCTTCCATCTTTGGGAGCACTTCCATGGCGGTTTTGTAAACCAATTCTCCCGCAGCCGTTAATATGAGCTTTTTGTTTAATCGTACAAACAAAGCTGTCCCTGCTTGTGATTCCGCCTCCTTAAGCTGATGGCTCAGGGCCGATTGGGTTAAACAAAGTTTATCCTTTGATTTGGCCATACTGCCTAACTCAACAATATTCTTTACTAACCGCAGATATTTCAATTCCATAGCGTAAATTTTTTCGAATTTAAATGAATTTATTAATTAATTGTTAAATTTTTAATGAATATTCCTAATCAAAATCATGAAAACATTTCGCTTTTATCTGTGATAATTAAGCACTAACATTGTTTCAAAAATAATCATGAATTCGAACGACATTAAAAAACAGGCCGGCAAAAACGGAGCCAATTTATGTGGCATAGCAACAATTGACAGATTTTACAATGCACCCGAAGGATTCAGCCCTTTGGATTTATATCCACAAGCACAATCAGCAATAGCTTTTGCTAAACAAATACCAAAGGGTTCGCTGAATTTGTCAACCAGTATTCCCTATGCCGTATGTGAGGAAGTTGCACTTCACGAAAGTCACCGGATAGCGTTGGAAATAGCTTTATTCATCGAAAAAAATGGCTACAATGCAGTACTTGTCCCTTCTGAACCTTATGAATATTGGGATTCAAAACATACGACCGGTAAAGGTCTGGTATCGCTAAAACATATTGCCTACCAATGCGGCCTCGGTGCCTGGGGCAAGAATCATTTACTCTATAACCCTAACCTGGGAAATCTGATGAAATTAGGAGCTGTACTGACCGATGCCAAACTTGAACCAGATGCAGTATTAGAAAAAGAAATTTGTAAACCCAATTGCAAATTGTGTATATCAAGCTGTCCCAGCGAAGCATTGACACAAAGCGGAGTCGAACAATTGAAATGCAGGCCTTACTCCGCGGGCAAAACATCAAAAGGTGATTCGATCTATACCTGTAATGTGTGTCGAAGTATCTGTCCCAATGTTTTTGGATTTGATCATAAGGAGCAGTCAACCGTTTTGTTAGGGTAATGGCTACTTGATGGTTATTAGTCTTCGCGCCTGTCTTCTACAACCATCCAAACGAATCCGCAATGCTTACATTCTAAAACTATGCGAACATGACCAGAAACGGCCACACCCAAATCATCTTCATGAAGTTGCTCCACTTCAGTTCTTCGTTTGCATTTAGGACATTTATAGCGTAAGGAATGAAGAAGTCCGAATAAAATTAAAATAAAGAAGATGAACAGAATCAGGACTACAATGGTAGCAATTTTCAGTATTTCGTTTGAGAATTCGGGCATTTGAGTTAAGATGTTAGATTGCAATGTTCAGCCCACTTCGGGGCTGTAAAATAGGTTGTTATTTGGTCCGTAGGCTTCGCCTACGATTATTCAAATTCAACCCTTTCAGGGTTAGAATGCTGAGCAGTCGTTGAGCGCACAAATTGCTAATCATATACCTATAAAATTAAACAAAATATTAAAACTTTAAAGGAAACATTCTACAAAGTGGTCTAATTAATTAATGACGAATCGGATGCTTCACCAAACGTGATCCGAACTTATATGGTAGTTTGTTTGGCGAAGCATTCGTGGCTGTTGCACAACTAAAGGAAAAGCAAAATAATGAGATTCCTCCCGCTGGTACCAATGACAGATTTATATAATTTGCATAT
>CAYZNC010000557.1:0-3260 GCA_964478555.1 uncultured Bacteroidales bacterium
ACTATAAAACACAAAGAGACTGTCCCTAAACAGAAACAGTCTCTTGCAGATTTATAATATTTCAGATGTGCCTATGCAGCGTTAACACCATCGATATCGTCGACGAGGATACGACCGCAATATTCACATACAATAATTTTCTTACGGCTCTTGATATCGAGTTGACGTTGGGGTGGTATTTTATTGAAACATCCACCGCAAGCATCACGTTCAACGGTTACCACAGCCAAACCATTACGAGCATTAGCCCGGATACGTTTGTAAGCATTTAATAAGCGTGACTCGATTTTATTTTCAATGTCCTGGGCTTTATTGGTCAGACCTTCTTCTTCCTTCTTGGTATCATCTATGATATCCTCAAGCTCCTTTTTTTTGTTTTTCAAATCAAGCGTTCTTTCTTCCAGAGATTTTTTAGCTAAATCTATGGCAGTTTGCTTTTCAGCTGACTGCGAGGAGAATTCGCGGATACGTTTTTCACAAAGTTCTATTTCAAGCTTTTGAAATTCCATTTCTTTCGACAAAGAGTCAAATTCACGGTTATTACGAACATTGCTTTGTTGTTCCGTATATTTTTTAATGAGATCATTAGCTCCAACTATCTCATTTTTTTTATTATGCACTGCAACTTCAAGACTTTTGATTTCATCCTGAGAGTTCGCTATTCTTGTTTCCAAGCCGGCAATTTCATCTTCTAAATCCTGTACTTCAAGCGGAAGTTCACCTCTAAGTATTTTAATTTTGTCAATACCTGAATGTACCTTCTGAAGTTGATATAATGCATTTAGCTTATCCTCAATCGAATATTCTGAAGATTCTGCGGCTTTTGTTTTTACTGATGCCATATATTTAGTAATAATTTATAGGATTGGTTTTTACTTTTGTAAAATGAACTGCAAAATTAGAGAAATTTTTAATAAGTAGATCATAAAAAATTTCAAGTGTATATTGTTCGCTCTCGAAATGTCCGATATCTGCAATGATGATGCGGTTATCAGCATCAAAAAATTGATGATATTTAAAATCAGCCGACAGAAAAACTTCTGCTCCGGCTTTTTTGGCATCGTTCAAAAGAAAGCTACCACTGCCTCCGCATAATGCAACACGAGAAATTTCTTTACCCGTTAAAGGAGTATGACGGATCAAAGGTATTTTAAAAACAGATTTAACCAAATCTAAAAAACTTTTTTCAGTCACCGGCTTAGTAACATGTCCGAAGGCTCCGGCACCTGCATTATTAAATTGGTTGCTCAGGGGATAGATATCATAGGCCACTTCCTCGTAAGGATGTGCCTTTAATAAAGCTGATATAATTTTGTTCCCCAAATATTTTGGAAAAACAGTTTCGATCCTTATTTCTGATTCGGAATGCAATTCTCCCTTTTCGCCAACAAATGGATGAGCTTTTTCAGATGCTCTGAAGGTGCCTTCACCTAAAACATTAAAACTGCAAAAATCGTAATTACCTATATGCCCTGCACCGGCTTCCAAAATAGCATTACGTACATTTTCCACATGTTCCAGCGGCACAAAAGTCACCAATTTGTGAAGTACTTCTGCCAGAGGTTTTAAAACTTTAACATTGATAAGCCCAAGCTTATCAGCCATTTTAAAACTGACTCCTGTATTAATATTGTCTATATTGGTGTGGCAGGCATAAATAGCAATATCTGACTTTACTGCTTTGATAATAGCACGTTCCGTATAATTACTACCGGTAACTTTCTTCAATCCTCCAAAAATAAGTGGATGGTGTGATATGATCAGGTTAGCTCCTATAGTCTTTGCTTCGTCAATAACTTCCTCAGTAACATCAACACAAAGTAATATCCCTGTTACCTCCTGATGAAAGTTTCCAATCTGCAGACCACTATTATCATAAGATTCCTGGTAAAAAAGCGGAGCAAAATCTTCAATACAATTTATGATATCCCTAACTATAGGCATTTATCAATTCCGAGCTTCTATGGTTGAATGCAGAGCTATCCAAGATTTTCTTTTAGCTCAAGCAGCATTTTTTTTATATCCTGAAGAGATTTTACAATCTCAAAATTACCTTGTACGTCCGTCCGGTTTTCCTTTAACTTCATTTCTGCTCCCCTAAGTGTCATCCCTCTTTCTTTTACTAGATGATAAATGAGGTGAAAATTGTCAATGTCTTCCTTGGTAAAAAACCTATTACCTTTTTTGTTTTTCTTGGGATTAATTACATCAAACTCTTTTTCCCAGAACCGAATAAGCGACGTTTTAACATTGAACATCCGGGCAACTTCCCCGATAGTGAAATAAAGTTTTTCTACTTTTTTCTCTTTATATGGCATTTGCTGATATGATGTTTAAAACCTGACTGTAAATATAATATAAAATATTTATTTCTATTCATTAGGTAAGGTTTCTTAATCAATTATTTTATAGATGAATATTATGCATGGATAAGTCTAATCATTAAAAAAAGTATAATCCAAAAACTGCTGATTATCAGCAATTAGCTAAATTACGGGTTAACCGTTTACCATTTGTTCGAACATTGAGAATGAGGTATATAAACTTTTATTAAAAAAAATGGTTATATAACTAACTGTGATTTACAGTTCAACTTTAAACATCCTTATACTTGTTGATAAATTATTGGGTAGAATCCATAAAATGAGAAATAGATTAATATTTTTGCAGAAATATGAAAGGATTTATAGTTGTAGGGTTGTTGCTCAGTGCGAATTTAGCTCGATCCCAAAGTGTTGCAGAAAAAGGAGATTCTATTTTATTTAAAGTAGACCAAAATCAAGTTATTGATTCTGTAATTTGCTATGGTAAAACTTTTCTTGGCCTCAGGTATAAATATGGAGGAGCTTCCGCCAAAGGTTTTGATTGTACAGGCTTTATGAAGTATATTTTTAATAAATATGGCTTGGTTCTGCCGCATGACAGCAGGGCATACGTAAATCTTGGAGAAAAGATTGATTCCGTTGATGTTCAAAAAATTAAAAAGGGCGATATTCTGCTTTTCAAAGGAAGCAATCTGAAATCCAAAAGAATAGGACATGTCTCTTTAGTAATTGAGGTAAAAGAAAATGAGATACTAATGCTACATTCCTGCCGGAGAGGCGTTGTTATTGATAACTATCTCGATTCTGATTATTATTTGAAGCGATTCGCGGGAGTCAGAAGGATTGGTAGTGGAAATTAAGTGGTTTCGATAGAATATATCTTAAGTTCTAATTGCCTCACCCCCGGCCCCTCTCCTGAAGAGGCTGTGTAAAAAT
>CAYZNC010000558.1:0-3258 GCA_964478555.1 uncultured Bacteroidales bacterium
ATCATATGCAGAAACACAAGTAACATATCAATAACCTTAATGCCAATAAAAGGGACAATGATACCTCCAATTCCATAAATAAGGATATTCAGTGCAAGTACCCGGTTGGCAGAGATTGGCCGGTATTTCACACCTCTTAATGCAAGCGGGATAAGGGCTACAATGATCAATGCATTGAATATCACTGCACTGAGAATAGCGCTTTCAGGGGTTGCCAGTTTCATGATGTTGAGAACGCTTAAAGGGGCTATCCCTTTGGAAGTAACATAGAGCAATGTAGCTATCGCCGGTATAATGGCAAAATATTTAGCCACGTCATTGGCAATACTGAATGTTGTTAGTGAACCCCGGGTCATGAGCAATTGTTTTCCGGTTTCAACCACTTCAATGAGTTTTGTCGGGTTGCTATCCAAATCGACCATATTCCCTGCTTCCCTTGCGGCCTGGGTACCAGTGTTCATAGCTAATCCCACATCGGCTTGTGCGAGCGCAGGGGCATCATTGGTACCATCGCCGATCATCCCTACCAGGTGACCGTTTGCCTGTTCCTCACGGATACGGCGCAACTTATCTTCAGGGGTTGCTTCGGCCATAAAATCGTCAACGCCAGCTTCTGCTGCAATGGCAGCGGCAGTTAATGCGTTGTCGCCCGTAATCATTACAGTTTTTATACCCATTTTCCGAAGTTCAGCAAAACGCTGTTTAATGCCACCTTTTACAATATCTTTGAGATGGACCACCCCTAAAACTTTATTATCTTCAGCTACAACCAGTGGTGTTGCCCCTTGTCGTGCCAATTCGGAAACAATTTCCTCTATCTTTTGTGGATAAAACCCATTATTGTTTTGCACAAAAGTTCGGATCGCTTCCGAAGCCCCTTTTCTTATTTGATGCAGTTTTCCATCGGGTGTTTTGATATCGGCACCGCTCATTCTTGTTTGTGCGGAAAATTGGATAAATGAAGCCTGTAAATTTTGAACATCGCGACCCCTGATATTAAATTTTTCTTTAGCAAGGACGACAATGGAGCGGCCTTCGGGTGTTTCGTCAGATAACGATGATAGTTGTGCCGCATCGGCAAGCTCTTCCACCGTTACACCTTCAGCAGGTAAGAAATCGGTTGCCATACGGTTACCTAGTGTTATAGTGCCCGTTTTATCAAGCAATAAAACATCGGTATCGCCGGCTGCTTCTATGGCTTTCCCACTAGTTGCTATTACATTCTTTCGCAATAATCTGTCCATACCGCTTATGCCTATTGCACTTAGTAAGCCCCCAATGGTTGTTGGGATTAAACAGACAAGTAGCGAGATAAGTACAGGTAAAGTCAGGTTATGGTTTTGGGATAAACCTGAAGCTTTTAAACTGTAACTAAAATATGCCGGCATACAAACAACCACTAACAGGAAAATAATGGTAAGACCTGATAACAGGATAATTAATGCAATTTCGTTTGGTGTTTTCTGTCGCTTTGCACCTTCCACCAATGCGATCATGCGGTCTAAAAACGTATTGCCTGGCTCAGACGTCACCATAATTTTGATCTGGTCGCTGATTACTTTAGTGCCACCTGTTACAGCACAACGGTCGCCACCGCTTTCTCGGATAACAGGGGCTGATTCACCTGTGATGGCCGACTCATCAACACTGGCAATCCCCTCGATTACATCCCCGTCTGCGGGAATAACATCGCCGGCGTTACAAATTACAATATCTCCCTTTCTCAGGTCATTTGCCAATACCAATTCTTCTTTATTGTGTACTAACTTGCGGGCTTTAGTTTGGGTGCGGCTTTTACGCAAACTATCTGCCTGGGCTTTTCCCCTGCCTTCTGCAACCGCTTCGGCGAAATTGGCAAACAATACGGTAAACCACAGCCAGATTGTGATCTGAAAGTTAAAGTTTGAAAAATGACCACCAAAAATATCGGTAAATACGACTACTGTTGTCATCACTGCGCCAATCCCAACGATAAAAATAACCGGGTTTTTTACCAAAACGGAAGGGTTCAATTTAATGAAGGAATCTTTTATTGCTTGTACCGCAATTTCCCTGGTAAACAAGCGACTTATATTTCGTTTTTCCATGCTTTTTATTTTGAAATAATTTAAAACGTAACACCCAAATTCATTAGCAAATGTTCAACAATAGGTCCCAATGCAAGCGGAGGGAAGAATGTTAAACCTCCAATGATGATTATCACTCCTATCAATAAAAGTATAAACAACCAGTTATCGGTCCTAAAGGTACCTGATGAAACCGGGGTAATCTTTTTCTTAGCCATGCTTCCTGCAATAGCCATTACCGGAACAATAACCCCAAAACGGCCAATGAGCATGCCAAATCCTATCATCAGATTATAAAAAACAGTGTTTGCGTTGAGCCCTGCAAAAGCGCTACCATTGTTCCCAGCAGCTGAGCTGAATGCGTACATTATTTCTGAGAGCCCGTGTGGTCCGGCATTATTAAGACCAGCCAAGCCTGCAGGCACAGAGCAGGCAATGGCCGAAAACAATTTGATGACGACACTTGGTGCCAATACTGCAAAAATGGCCATTTTTATTTCAAACGCTTCTACTTTTTTACCCAGAAACTCGGGAGTTCGTCCAACCATAAGACCGGCGATAAAAACGGTAATAAAAATAAAGATGATCATCCCATATAATCCTGAGCCTACTCCTCCAAATACGATTTCACCCAGCATCAGGTTGAACATGGCAACCAGCCCTGCTAAGGGAGATAAGCTATCGTGCATACAGTTTACCGAACCATTCGATGTAACAGTCGTTGTAGCCGACCATAGCACACTGTTCATTACCCCAAAGCGGGTTTCCTTTCCTTCCATGTTGCCCGATATATTTAACACGTTGTTATGACTATACTCGGCCCAAAGGGATATGGCAAGGCCAACTGCGAACAAGATAAACATGGTAATAAAGATGGCCCATGCCTGGCGTTTAGATTTGGCATAATGACCATAAGTAAATACTAAACCGGCTGAAATGATGATGATAGAAAACAATTCTAAAAAATTGCTGAAAGGAGTAGGATTTTCAAAGGGATGGGCACTGTTAGCATTAAAGAAACCCCCTCCGTTGGTGCCAAGCTGTTTAATGGCAATTTGCGACGCTGCAGGGCCAAGAGGAATAACCTGGTGTACTCCCTGCAATGTTGTTGCATTGACGTAATGCGAGAATGTCTGTACAACTCCCTGGCCTACTAAAATGACTGTGAAAATAATTGCAAGTGGCAGTAACA
>CAYZNC010000559.1:0-3254 GCA_964478555.1 uncultured Bacteroidales bacterium
CGAATCATCACCTGGGAGGAAGTATCTGGTATAACAACACTGCATACCGGAATTCCACCAATTATAATATGCTTAGCGGGATATTTAATGCAAGTACCAGTACCGTAACCGATGTTCCCGGCTATGGTCATAAGCTCCGCAATAATCTTGGCTTTAAAACAAACCGCGACACGCTCAACATCAGTGCAACACAAAGTGATTTTAGTGTTAATTCTTTTACCTTGCCGGTTACTGTTACAGCCGATGATTTTGTTAGCATTGACGCGTCATTGCTGATTACACCCCGTCAGGTTGATGGTAGCTTACCCAATATCGATTTTATGAAACTGCAAGCAACGAGCGATTTGATCAATAAAGGCCAGGATATCGGTTTCCCTTTTACAGGTTTGGCACCCGATTTGGGAGCTTTTGAACTTAGGAATTCCCAAAACCTGCAATTCGACTCCATATCACCGAAAATGTATGGCGATCCTCCATTTCAACCAACCGCTTCTGCTACTTCGGGATTAACGGTAACCTTTACCAGTTCTAATCCTTTTATTGCTGCGGTAAGTGGAAATACGATCACCGCTAAAAATCCGGGAACGATTATAATTACGGCATCCCAAACCGGAAGCAACGATTATTATCCGGCACCGGAAGTGTCGCATGTGTTAACGATTTCCAAGGCTACACAAACTATAACTTTTGATCCGATACCACCCAAAACGGTTGGAGATACTACCTTTGCAATTAATGCCATGGCTTCGTCCAATCTCCCGGTAAACTTTACAAGTTCGGATACTACCGTAGCTAAAATAAACGGGAATATGGTTACCATTGTTGGTATTGGTATTTCAACCATTACGGTGACACAAGCAGGTAACGATTTTTACAACGCGGCCAGTATTCAACAGGTGCTTACTGTTGTAAACCCATCAACCAATGTTAATCAAATAAACAGGAGGGTAAATTTATATCCCAATCCTTCCGACGGGCATTTTGTTTTAGATCTTAGCGGAGTGCAATCAGGACGTGTGTTAATCGAAAATATGACAGGCCAGGTAATATTTTCCCAGACAATTACGGGGGATAAGCAACTGATCGATATTTCTAAGGACCCGGATGGGTTGTATATTATTAAATTACAACTTCAAAGCGAATTCTACACATACAAAATCCTTAAATGTGAATTGTAGGATAGGCCTGTTCTGGAGAGGGGGCGCTTCGTGCTAACCAAAGAGTTAAACTACAGGGCTTGGCAAATCCCGTAGTCACGGGATCGCCGAAATAAGTACAGTTCTGAACGGTCATCAAAATACCTCTTTTTGCAAATTTCAATCAAACTCAGTATTTTGCACTTCGATGATTCATTTATTTTCATATTACCTATAAATAACAAACAAATATGCTAAGCTATAGTTTAAATGGGTTGTTACAAGGATATTTATTACCTTGCGCGGCAGAATATTTTGTAGCTGAAAAAAAGTATAATCTTTACGATGATGAAAGAATTTGACCTCGAAGGGCATGAATTTATAGAACTCAACAAGTTATTAAAACTATTGAAGATGGTGGGATCTGGTGGCGAAGCGAATATCCGGATCGACAACGGCGAGGTGATGGTGAATGGTGCCATTGAAATGCGCAAGCGCAATAAGTTAAGAGCTGGAGATATTGTGTTATTTCAGGAAATTTCTGTGGTAATAAAGTAGGTTAACTTTTTAATAGCCGCGGTTCCTAAATAATCTTTACCTATCGCAGTCCCCGAAAAGCCATAAATATCCAGGTTGAAATTTTTATCAATTATTTCTACATTCATCGACTTTGTCAATAGGCGATTAGGCCATTGGGTAAAAAGTACGAATCCCAGCAGCCTACAGCCTGGTTATCTACAGCCTACAGTCTAACTTACCTACAGTCTAACTTACCTACAGCCTACCTTACCATTGGTAAGTACTTTTCACGATTTTCGATAATTACCCAAATCTCAATTGCCAGTAGAACCAGCGCTATTGGAAGTCCCGATGGTTCAATAAAGATGTGCGTTAAAAGTATGCCTACCATAACAGGGAAAATAATGATGGCACCAAGCGCCCTGTATTTATTGGTCATGAAGAGTATTCCTCCAACTATTTCAGCAACAGCAATGAGCGGAAATAACCAGCCGATTTCCAAAAATGCTGTCATCACTTTTATCATTTTTTCAGGCATGTCTTTGGGCATGGGCATGTAATTAAAAAATTTATTCAGCCCTGAATTAATAAACATGAGGCCAAAAAGAATACTTACTACCAATAGAATTTTCTTTTTCATCGATTAAGTTTTTTAATGGTTATTAAACACTTTTCAAGTTATAGTCCATTTTTACGACATTAAATTTGTGTTGGACGAAAACGTTATAAGCATAAACGTTTTAAGGGAAGGTTTTGTTTAATCAATAAAAATACCAATCGTGAAAACTTAATTCTACAAAGAATCAAGCATTTATGCTTCAAACAATAACTGTAAGTCCTTTTTTGATTGGATACTTTCAGTGTTGAATTTTCTTATTGCATACGCATACGGTATAAAAATGGCCGCAACTGGAATTAAAATGAATAGCTTAAATTCCTTATATGAGTGCTGACTGATGTATGAAGGTACTACTGAAAGATCCCCACTGCAGGGTTATTTTCTATGGCTTTCATGTGCAGCTCTGAATTAACGTGTAGAGGACAACTACATTCGTTGTAAGGACATTTAATAAGATAATTGTTAAAATGAATTTGTTCATAAATATGTCCGAGGCTAAGTTTGATTTTGTGACAGGCTGTAATAGAGCCATCGTTATTAATGACGCCAACATTGTATCCCGCGTTACATATGATACCCTTTGATTTAAACTTGTCAATTTTATCCTGGGAAAGGTTGAATATTTTCCTTTCGTCTTCCGTATAAGAATCGGGATAAAATTTATTATCGTGCATGCCGAAAAAAGGATCGAATACGATATCAATCCCGTAATTTTTTAAGTAATTGCTATAGATCTGGGCATTCTCCACAAATGAAGGATAAGCAATTGCAACGGGTAATACATTGAAGCCCTTGTCTTTTAATAACAGGTAGTTTTCTATAAACCGGTCAATCAGTTTGCCTCTGAAGAGTTCTTCAAAATGAGCAAAAGCGTGGATGTAACTGACCCGTTGTGGATTTATTTCGTTTGCGAATAGCCTTACTTTCGGTTTGGTGAGGCTGGTGTTAAAAGCAAGAAAATGTTTTTTTGTTATTTCGTG
>CAYZNC010000560.1:0-3228 GCA_964478555.1 uncultured Bacteroidales bacterium
TCAAACCAAAATTCACTAAAAGTTAACACAATTACGCCTTGCTTTCCCAGTGTTATCAAAACATTTACCTTCAGGTTCTCTAGCTAGTAAAAGTTCTCCCCGTCATTTTCACATTGTGCCCAAATTTATTTGGTTAAGATCTCAGAATGACTGCTACCGTATGTTAAAGTGAGAGGATCTGTCATTGGTAAGCGAAGCGAGGAATCTCCTAATGTGAAGTTGCAACAGCCACATTCGCTTCGTCATAATATTCATTTAATACTGTTTTTCTGGTTAAACCTGTCTCATCGAAAACCTCTTATCTCCACTGTCCGAAATCGAACATCTTGTTCGAAAATGTTACAGAATTTCAAGACAGTAAAAGTCAAAAATATCTCATAATAACTTATAAATGATCACAATATAAAGTTTGGCATAACACTTGATTATTCCTATACAACGATTTAAATTTAAAACTGGGAAATCATGAAAACGTTAAAACATAACTTAGTTGTTGCCATGTTAGCCATCTGTATTGCTACTGTTACCGCATCAGCCCAAAAGAACAAAGTGGCTAAGGGGTCCGTAGTTCGCGCCAGACTTTTGGATTTATTATCGGGTTCGGATATTGAAAACGGATTAACCGATATTTTCTTTAAACTTGAAACTAACCGGATTGCAGTATTGAATGTGGAAGGAAATAATTTGAAATTAAACCAGCAAATTATGAGTTGGTTAGAAATTAATACGGTCAATTTAAATGGAGGAGTGGGCTTTTATCAGGTGAATATTAATATGAATGGCGTCAAAGAAATATCCGAAGCTCAGGAAAGACTTCGCGTAATGATAGCCGAAATTTTGAATCGTTCGGAAGTCAACGACAATGGCGAAGCTCACATTATGTTCAGTGTTTCAGATAAGAAACAACTTAAAGTACTTGATGTGAAAGGTTCCAATAATTATCTTTCATCACCGGTTAAAAATATGATTAACGATGCAGATCTTTTAGTTCCCGAAGGTTTAAAAGGACAGTACGAAGTAAATGTAACGTTCTGATAAAAAGAATTTTAGTACTCTATATATATTGTCAACTCATCTTCATGCAGGCGAAAAAGAAATGAAGATGAGTTTTTTTATTTTGATATTTTAAAAACAAAACATTTTCGACTACATTTGGAGCCAATTAGAAAAAAAGCTTAAAAATGGCTACAGAAGACGTATTTAAAAAACTCATTTCCCATTGCAAGGAGTATGGTTTTATTTTTCAATCGAGTGAAATTTATGACGGTTTAAGTGCGGTTTATGACTACGGGCAGTACGGTGTTGAACTGAAGAACAATATTAAAAAGTATTGGTGGGACTCCATGGTACTCCTCAATGAAAATATTGTGGGGATTGATTCGGCAATTTTCATGCACCCCGAAATATGGAAGGCTTCGGGCCACGTGGGCGCCTTTAACGATCCGTTGATTGATAATAAAGATTCCAAAAAACGATATAGAGCCGATGTTCTGATTGAGGAACATATTCAAAAGCTAGAAGACAAAGTAAATAAAGAAGTTGAAAAGGCAGCCAAACGTTTTGGTGATACTTTCGATGAACAGAAATACCGCGAAACCAGTCCTCGCGTGCTGGAAATTCAGGCACAAATCGATCAGGTGAAAGCCCGTATGGTGAAAGCCTTAACCGGTGACGATCTGGTAGAACTTAAACAAATCATTGTAGATAGTGAAATCGTTTGCCCTATTTCCGGAACCCGCAATTGGACTGACGTGCGTCAATTTAATCTGATGTTCGAAACCAAATTGGGTTCGGTAAGTGAGGAAGCCAATGTTATATATCTGCGACCCGAAACAGCTCAGGGGATTTTTGTGAATTTCCTGAATGTACAGAAATCGGGTCGTATGAAAATTCCTTTTGGAATTGCCCAGATAGGTAAAGCTTTCCGTAACGAAATAGTGGCCCGCCAGTTTATTTTCCGGATGCGCGAATTCGAACAGATGGAGATGCAATTTTTCATTGCGCCGGGAACCGAAATGGAATGGTTCAAAAAATGGAAGGAAACCCGCCTGAAATGGCATAAAGCT
Source organism: uncultured Bacteroidales bacterium (assembly GCA_964478555.1). Lineage (GTDB taxonomy): Bacteria > Bacteroidota > Bacteroidia > Bacteroidales > JAAUTT01 > JAAUTT01. The sequence goes on from CAYZNC010000560.1 coordinate 2,067, forward strand.
TTGGGTCTGGGCGATAAAAAGTATCGTTTCCACGATCATGATAAACTGGCTTTCTATGCCAACGCAGCTACCGATATTGAATTTGAGTTCCCTTTTGGATTTAAAGAAGTAGAAGGCATACATTCCCGCACCGACCACGATTTGGGAAGTCATCAGAAATTCTCGGGGAAGAAAATGCAGTACTTTGATCCGGAACTTAACCAAAATTATGTGCCTTACGTGATTGAAACTTCCATAGGTGTGGATCGTATGTTCCTGTCGATACTTTCCACTGCTTATAATGAGGAAATGCTCAAGAAAGAGGATGGCACCGAAGACATGCGTGTAGTATTACGTATTCCACCTGCCTTAGCTCCTGTTAAACTGGCTATTTTCCCGCTGACAAAGAAGGACGGTTTGCCTGAAAAATCGCGAGAAATCTTCGAAAATCTAAAATTTGATTTTAACTGTCAATACGAAGAGAAAGATGCTATTGGCCGCCGTTATCGTCGCCAGGATGCCATTGGAACACCGTATTGTATTACTATTGACCATCAGACCCTTCAGGATAATACTGTTACAATCCGTTATCGTGATACAATGGAGCAAGAAAGGGTTCCTGTTGACCAATTGCAGGCGATTATTAGTGATAAAGTAAACATTCGAACATTACTAAAAAAACTGGTTTAACTGGTTTATTGTTAACATTGACTATCAATGAGTATTTTAAGATTAAGGGGTAAATTCAAAGGTTTTTTCTTTCTGCTGAAATTGCAGAAGATCACCCCGCGCAATTTATTTGTATTTGCAGGGTATCTGGCCGAATTATCGAAATGGATTGCCAGAAACCGGAAAATACCTTTTTCTGATTTTTACGCCAGTGAATTTAAATACGATAAGCGGTACGATCTGTATACCTATCTTGTTGATAAAGAAAATATTACTGCAAACATAGACTATTTGGAATTTGGTGTTTCCAAGGGATATTCTTTTAGATGGTGGGCTGAACACATTAAGGATTCCGGTTCGAGGTTTTTCGGATTCGATACGTTTAGCGGATTACCTGAAGATTGGGGCCCTTTTAAAAAAGGGGCAATGTCGAATGGTAACGTTCCACCTGAAATGAACGATGCAAGATGTAAGTTTTACCAGGGACTCTTTCAGCAGACCTTGTTCGATTTCA
>CAYZNC010000561.1:0-3204 GCA_964478555.1 uncultured Bacteroidales bacterium
TACCCAGCTCTCTTTGATTGTATCGAACAAGGCCAAACTAATATCGTTGGAAGCCAAACTTGAAAATGCAAAAATAACTTTCGAGAGAAATAAAAATCTTTTTGAATCCGGAGGAGTAACCAAACAGGCTTTGGATGAATCTCAATATGCTTATGAATCGTCAACGGGTGATGTTGCTGCTGCCAAAGCAGATGTAGAGCAACAGCAAAATAAATACAAGGAAAACCTAGCCGATGTAGATTATTACAGGGAATTGCTCAATCAGAGATATGTAAAAGCCCCATTCGATGGGAAAATCCTTTCCATGGATGTTAAAATCGGTAATTATATCAACACTACACAATCCATTGGCGATTTTGCTCCATCGGGTCCACTTATGGCCATCACTGAAGTGGATGAACTATTTGCCAGTAAAGTAAAAGTCGGAATGAAAGCGTATGTGCGCACACAAGGCTTGAATGATACACTGGCTATTGGTAAAATAATACTTACATCCCCATATCTGCGAAAAAAGACCCTTTTCTCTGAAGGGGCTACAAATATGGAAGACAGAAGGGTTCGTGAAGTCCGTGTTTTGCTTAACAATGGTGCCAAAGTATTGATAGGAAGCCGTGTTGATTGTGTTATCCTTTTAAACTAAAAGCCATGTTAAAAACAGCATTTCGATTTCTATTATACGATAAGCCAAAATCCATAGGGGCTTTGGTTGGGATAATCATTTCAGTGTTTTTAATAGGACAGCAGAGTGGAATATTCATTTTCCTGATAAATGGAATGTCTGCCCTGGTTACTAACAATAGTGAATATGTTTGGGTTGTAGATAACGTAACCAATAATGCCAATACCTTAACTCAATTAGATACCCGTATTGGTAATGAAATTGAAAGTATTGATGGTGTGGATCATGCATACCCAATAATAGTAACAGCAGGTGCAGCAAAGTTTGAAAATGGAAAATCAACAGGAGTAACATTAATTGGTGTTGAAACTCCATCATTTGCAGGTGGTCCCTGGAACATGGCAATAGGGAAGAAAGAGGATTTATTAAAAGATGGAGCCATTATAACCGACTTTTTCGATAAAGAGAGCCTTGGAGGCATTGAATTAGGACAATATTTTGAGATTAATGGTAAAAAAGTGTTCAATGCAGCTAATACCAAAGGGATACGTCCTTTTGGAGGGATGTACACTTTTACTACTATAGAAAGAGCACGGTTATTAGCTAATATTCCATCAAATAAGGCAAGTGCGTTTCTTGTTAAATTAAAAAACAAAGAAGCTGAGAAACAGATAATAAGCCTGATTAATTCTCGTATACCGGGAGTTAGGGCATGGAATAGTCATGAATTTGCAAAGGCAACAGTTTTTCATGTTCTTGCGGTATCTGGAATAGCATTGTCTTTTGGGACACTTATTCTTTTTGCCCTTGTTATCGGATTTGTAATCATAGGACTCACTCTTTATTCTGCTACCATAGACCGAATTAAAGATTACGGAACACTAAAAGCCATTGGTGCAACAAACGGATTTATCCGTAGCCTAATAATTAACCAGGCCATGCTTATAGCTCAGATTGGTTTTACTATTGGGATGTTTCTTGTCGATGGCTTTAAAAGTGGTATGGCTCAATCAGGTACCTACTTCAATTTTCCGGTTTGGCTTCGCCTGGCATTTTTTGCATCTACCATGCTCATGGCATTTTTGGGAAGCCTGTTTGCAATCCACAGAATTATTAAACTCGAACCAGCCCAGGTTTTCAGAGGATAACAACTTAAATAAAAAGTAAAATGAACAGAATAATTATCACCATGATATGCCTGGTACACATATTGAATACCCGGGCACAAACCGATAGCATGAAACTATCGTTGAATAATGCCATAGAGTTTGCTTTAAAAAACAGGAATGAACTTAAAATTCAACAAAACAACGTTGAGATTTCCCGAAACGAGGTAAAAAAAATAAACTCAAGACTTCTACCTCAACTTACATCTGATATTGATGTCAGATACAACAATAAATTACAGACAAATATTTTACCGGGAATTGTATTTGGAACTGGCGAGCCAGACAGGGCGCTGCAGTTTGGTACTTCATACAGCAGTTTGATTGGCCTTAACCTTACACTGCCGGTATTCAATCCCAATGATATAGGTGATAAGAACGTAGCCAATTCGCAGGTAAAATACGATGAGCTTAATGTGAAGAAAAACGAAATAGATATTAGGCAGGAAGTTACTGAAAGCTATTTTGTGGTACTAATGTGGAAAGAAAAAAAGGCGCTTTCCGAAACGAACTTGTTCAGGACAAAATCAATTTGTGATATGGCCCTGGAACAAAACAAACAGGGCATTATAACTCCACACGATTTGCAACATTATCAGGTAGATTATGAGAATGCATTATCGGATGATATCCAAAACAATAACAATCTCAAATTATCTGTAAATGATTTGCTCTATAAAATGGGAATAGATTCGGTTTTAAACCTAACTCTTATTGATAATTTAGAGCTATTATATGCTCAATTTTCTCACTTACCAGAAAAAAATCAAGAGAGTAACCGAATTGAGCTTGACATGGAAAAGGTAAATGGTGAAATCATCCATCAAAATATAAAAAAGCAAAGCCTATTATACTTGCCAACCATAAGTATATATGGAAATTATGCAACTCAATACATGGATAATGCTTTTAATCCAATTTCCTCTGCACATTGGTATCCATACAATTATGTGGGTATTAAAGCAAATATCCCTCTTTTTGATGGTTTGGCGAAACATAGGGCAAAAACGAGCTATGAGCTTCAATATAAATCATCTCAACTTCAGCTTGACAAACTCAACAGGGACTGTAGACAGGAAGCAATAAATGCATTAACAGTACTACAGAACGCTCATACAGATTTAGAGAATCAAAAGGAAAATCTTACGCTAACTGAAAATCTTTACGTCATAGATACAGACCGCTTTAAAAATGGCACAATCAAGCAAAATGACTTGTCAACCTCTTACTATTCCCTGCAACAATCTCAGGTACATTATCTGAATGCTATTTATACTTACCTGGTAGCATTAGTAAAATACAAGAAAGCAGCGGGAAGTTTGTAAACAAAGTAAGTATTAAATTGAATAGGTTCTGCATTGCATCCATTATTAGTGATGCACTTTTTGCGCGAGTTTCTCCGTAAATCGAAAAATGCTC
>CAYZNC010000562.1:0-3180 GCA_964478555.1 uncultured Bacteroidales bacterium
CACGTTCCCGGGTTAAATTAAAAGCTTCGCCAATCTCCTCCAGGGTATGCTGATGCTTCCCGTTTAACCCAAAATAAAGGCGTATAATACTAGCCTCACGGTAGGTGAGCGTAGAAAGTGCCCTTTCAATTTCTTTTCGAAGCGATTCTGTTATTAATCCTTTATCGGGACTAGGGGAATCGGGACTGAGCATTACATCGTACATGGTCCCTTCCTCGCCCTGAGTAAGGGGTGCATCCATAGAAACATGCCTTCCGGAACTTCTGATGGCTTCTTTTATATCTTCGGGAGCAAGTTCTAATGCCAATGCTATTTCCGGAACAGAAGGTTCACGTTCAAATCTCTGCTCAAGCTCTGCAAACGTTTTATTAATCTTGTTAATGGATCCTATTTTATTCAAAGGTAATCGGACAATACGAGCCTGTTCTGCAAGTGCCTGTAAGATAGACTGTCTGATCCACCACACAGCATAGGAAATAAATTTAAAACCACGTGTTTCGTCAAAGCGCTGAGCGGCTTTTATGAGCCCCAGATTGCCTTCGTTGATGAGATCCGGAAGACTTAAACCCTGATTTTGATATTGCTTGGAAACAGAAACAACAAAGCGAAGATTAGATTTTATTAACCTGTCTAAGGCTGAGCCGTCGCCCTGCTTTATTCTTCGGGCTAATTCAACTTCTTCTTCAGCCGAAATAAGATCTACTTTTCCTATTTCATGTAAATACTTGTCCAGCGACGGTGTTTCACGATTTGTTACTTGCTTGATGATTTTTAGTTGCCTCATAATGTGTTCCCTCAAAATAAAGTTACTTTAACCGGTTTTCTGCTTATGAGAAAGCAATTAGAACTTAATTCGCTAAAAATTTTTTCAAAAGATAATTTTATTTAACTTTGTCAACAAGTTGATATTTGCAACTGATGATAATGAACTCAAAAGTACTTCTTTTTATTATTAAACTGAATAATTTTTAAGCAGTTCTAAATTAGAAAAAAAAATTGAATAATTAATAGCATAAAAAAAAATCTGGAATTTTTTGTTATTATTTAAGTAAATATCTATTATTGCACCGGATTTTTCAAGGCAAGTAAAAAGTTGACTTAGAATTTAGAATTCAGTCTCCCATAGCAGTGTAACTGGTGGATTTAATAATCATTCATGCATCAATCTTCATCTTAATGTATATTCTTTATAATTTATTTTAATATAATTTCCTATTTTTTTATGTACGATATCTTAGAGCTTAATAAGAAGCTATTACCTGAATTACGTGAAATTGCAAAAGGCTTGCAAATTAAGCGTGTAGAGGCTATGAAAAAACAAGATTTGATCTATAAAATTCTTGATCAGCAGGCTATTACAAACGTTTCCGCAAAAAAACAAGAGCCAAAAAAAGTTTTGGTGGCATCCTCCTCTCCTTCCGCCGACGAAACTAAAGACAAACCAAGGTTGAGAGAACGTATAAAGTTAAGAGATTCAGACCAACCCAAGAGCGACGAGCAAGTGGTTGAAAGACAAGATCCGGATGAAAAAAGAAGAAACTTTCCACGTATCAAGTTTTTTGAAAAGAAACCATTTGTTAAAAAAGAAGAATTGCTTGACACAGAGGCACTGAATATAGAAACAAATGACGAAGAGGATTTTCCTGCTGTCACTCCTGAAGTAGATGTTGTGGAAAGCACACCGGAGGCAACAATTCCGGTAGAAGAACCGAATATCGAAGATCAAATTCGCCTTAATACAGGCTTTGACATTAAAATTGACAAGGACTTTCACCTTCGTAAGCCCATTGAGAGAAAAGTTGTTGAAAAGAGCTATGAATTCGACGGTATCATTACAAGTGCCGGAGTCCTCGAGATTATGCCCGATGGATATGGATTTCTCCGTTCAGCAGATTACAACTATCTCAACTCTCCGGATGATATCTATGTATCGCAAAGTCAGATAAAACTCTTCGGACTCAAAACGTGTGACACCATAAAGGGCAGTATTCGCCCTCCCAAAGAAGGTGAAAAATATTTCCCGTTGATAAAGGTTGAAGAAATCAATGGACGTAGCCCCGATTTTATTCGCGATCGTGTGCCTTTTGACTATTTGACACCATTGTTTCCTAACGAAAAATTTACGCTATGTGCTAAAAGTGAAGCAGCCAGTTTATCGGTACGAATCGTAGATATGTTTGCTCCTATTGGCAAAGGTCAGCGTGGATTGATTGTAGCTCAGCCCAAAACAGGTAAAACAGTTTTACTGAAGGAACTTGCCAATGCAATTGCCAAGAACCATCCGGAGACTTATATGATCGTGTTACTTATTGATGAACGTCCGGAAGAAGTAACAGATATGGCTCGAAGCGTAAATGCTGAAGTAATTGCTTCAACGTTTGACGAACCTGCTGAGCGTCACGTTCGCGTTGCAAACATTGTACTTGAAAAAGCAAAACGACTTGTAGAATGTGGGCATGATGTTGTTATCCTGCTGGATTCGATTACCCGTTTGGCCCGTGCGTTTAACACTATTGCTCCGGCTTCAGGTAAAGTATTATCAGGAGGTGTAGATTCAAATGCATTACAGAAACCAAAGCGTTTTTTTGGGGCGGCACGAAACATTGAATTCGGAGGTTCACTTACCATTATTTCAACTGCACTAACAGAAACCGGTTCCAAAATGGATGATGTTATTTTCGAAGAATTCAAAGGTACTGGTAATATGGAACTTCAACTCGATCGTAAGCTAGCTAATAAGCGTGTTTATCCTTCAGTTGACATTCAAGCCTCAAGTACACGTCGCGAAGATTTATTACTTGATAAGGAAATGCTTAGCAGGATTTGGATTCTTAGAAATTATCTTAGTGATATGAACCCTGTTGAAGCCATGGATTTCATGCGCGATCGAATTTTAAAAACACAGTCAAACGAAGAATTCCTTATTTCAATGAACAGTGAATAAGCAATAAATCAGATATTCTTTGCGACCTTTTTAGAATTTTTCACAACTTTTAAAGAAAATAAATTATCTTTGCGCCGCAATTAGCATTTTTAGTCTTTTACTTTACCCTTCGGCTCTTCAGGATCCGATCGTCGAGCGAAGTCGAAACGCAGCTATTAAGGACTTGTAGCTTAATTGTCCTCCAGCTGGCGGATGGCTACGGACCAGAAGGCTAACAAAAAATAAAATTAAGGACT
>CAYZNC010000563.1:0-3178 GCA_964478555.1 uncultured Bacteroidales bacterium
TTTATAAAAAGCTTTATAGAAAGAAGGTTTGTTGGAATAATAACCTGGATTGTACATGTGTGTTCTGCGATACAGAAATAGGATATCTTCATTTGTAAGACCATCATTAAGAAGTTCTCTAACTTTATCTAAACAGAATTGAATATTCTCTTCTTCGCTGCCACCTGAATACACAACAATTTTGTGCTCTGATTTTTTTGATGAATGAATCTCCTTTTCAACTTTAAACTTGTTGTGCTTTATCACTTCATTGCTGGCACCTACAATGTTTTGAGTGCTGCGATAATTCAAATTTAGTTTTACTATTTTTGAATTTGGAAAATGATTTTCAAAGTCGATAATATAACTCACATTAGAACCTCTGAAACCGTAAATACTTTGCCAATCGTCACCTACACAAAATAATTGAGTTTGTTCAGTTAATAAAAGTTTGATTAAATCGACCTGCAAATTATTTACATCTTGAAACTCATCAACTAAAATATATTGATATTTGCTTTTATATTTATTGGCAATGTCCAATTGATTTTGAAAAAGAGATATACTTCGTGAAATCAAGTCATTGAAGTCGAGGTAGGATTTGTTTGTGCAGTAGTTAATGTATTTTTCAACGATTGGAATTGCTAATTCGTAAAAACTTCTAACTCTTTCGTGCTGGTCTTTTCTAGCGTTTTCTATAACTGTTTTCAAGTTGATATTCTCAACCTTAATCATATCAGTGATTCGAATGATTTGAGTGATGAAATCCTTTATATTTTCATGATAGCCATTAAATTCTTCCCGGTAGGTAAGCGAAATTGTTTTGTGATAGTCGGAAGGCAAACGATTTTTTACAATATTATCCAAAGCATCATTGAACAATGCAGAATCTTTAGTCATGCTTTCGTATGTCTTTACCAAAAGCAAGTTGCCTTTTTTAAATTGCTCTTCTTTATCTTTTGTTGAAAAACTTTTATCGCTTACGTGTTCAATGTACAGATTTGCTTCCGGAATATAAAAATCAGGATGAAAAGCAAAGTCTTTCACATTAAGCAAAGGTTCATATTCATATTTTATGCTATGACGATAAAACCAATCTGCAATGAACTGTTCTGATTTTGAACGAACCTTGGTTCCATCGAGGGAAGTAAAATACTTGCCGTCTTTCGGAAGGTATTTTAATTCGTGTTTATGAATTTTATCAATAATGTAATCTAAAATGTATCGTTTGAGCCGAAGCAAGAATTCTGTATCTTCACATTGTTTGATCAAAAGTTTGTGAACTACTTCAAAAACGGTTTCGGGTGCAACATTTTTTGAAAGTTCGTCTTCTTCCACTCGTTTTTCGTCGCCAATAATTTTGAACTTATTATCAAATTCGTTTACCCCGTAATTGCGAAGTATATGATAACAAAAGCTGTGAAAAGTTCTTACGGTGAGACCGTCAATCCATTTATATTTTTTTTGTTGGTTAAATCGTTCCTTATCCTTTTCTGCTTTGTCTTTTTTCTTGTCAACCAACATATTTGCATATTCTCCAGAGGTGTCTGCTGAAATAATCAATCGGTCAATCATTTCATTGGTTGCATTCTTTGTAAAGGTGATTGCAAGAATACTTGACGGACTTACACCTTTCTCTTCGATTAGGTAAACGAGTTTCTGCAAAAGTGTTTTTGTCTTGCCGGAGCCTGCGCCAGCCAATACCAAAAGACGTTTGTCGTCACTTACAACTGCTTCTCGCTGTTTGTCGTTTAAAGCACTTAAATCTGTTTTAGTTGGTAACAAGGTATCCGTTTTTAATGTCAAATATAATAATGTTGGTTGAATATTATTATATCCTCTTGGCATGATTGGAAAAGAAAAAATCCATTCTGTTAAGGGGCTAATATGCCGGAATGACAGTATTATTTTTTAATTACGGGGTCGATAATGCCGGAATGACAGTAAAAAGTGATCAAAGGAGTGTGAGTCTCCTTCGGGTAAGCGACATCGGATCGTAGTATAACGTGGGATTTGCGGAGACGCGTATGGGATGAAACAAAATGAGTAACAAACTACTTGAAGACACAATGAGCCCTAATCACTTTTCGGTAAACGTATATTATTTTTCTCCTATTTGTGTGAGTATTTCGTTAATCAACTTTTCGCTAAGCCAAACATCTTTATTAGTCAGTTCATTTAATAACGGTTTTAATTCTTTTATCAAGCCCTGCTTTTTTGCTTTAATTAAAACACCGATTGTGCCTGTAATTGTTAAATCTGCATGTTTAGCATGAAATCTGCCAAGCTTTTCATCCAATATAATCAAATCTGCATTAATCTCGGTAGCTAAAACAATAGCCTCGGCTTCACCTGAATCCAAGTCTAAAAAATATTTCACTGCTTGTTCGTCTTTAATCTGAATAATTTTAATCCAACTGACTTTTGACAAATCTTTATAATAACTCTTATGTTTGCCAGCTTCAATCTCGTTATAAACTGCGGTTGGGATTGAAATCTCACCATAAAGATCTTTTAAAATATCAAGTCTTGCTAGTTTTAATAACGAAATCAGAGGAGTGGTATTGGAGACTATTTTAAGCATTTGAAATATCTTCTTTTAAGTCATTAGAATCATAAAGTCCCAAAGCCGAAACATTATATTTTGCAAGTAAATCTAAGAAGTCCACTCTTGTCAATCCCAATACTTTTGCAGCAGTACCTGAAGAAACCTTACCTATTTCAAAAAGTTTAACTAACGAACTGGTTTTCATTTCATTTTCAAAATCTTTTCCATTCAATCTCAATGAATTAGCGAGAGATTCCGGATATTCTATATTGATCATTCTTTTCATGCGACTATTTTTTACAAAGATACTTAAAATCCAGATAATTAAAAGAGATCTCCAACGGGAATCAGTTTCTTAGTCTGTAGTTGAAGCTACCGCGATCAATTACTTAACTAAATTCGAAAATACCTCCTGAAGTACTGATCTCCATTCATTTTGCTGTCACTTATTTTTATCAGGTTATTTCCTTTCATTGGTTACCGGCTAGCTTTTTTTTTATCTTCCAACTTTTCCAACAATTTTAAGTCTTTAGTAATGCATAGTGTTTTACAACCACCTTTTTCTATTCGAGGAAAAACAATTGAAAAATTAGATAAATTATTCTTACCCACTAATCTCACAGTATCAATGGGTGAATATCTATAATAAAA
>CAYZNC010000564.1:0-3162 GCA_964478555.1 uncultured Bacteroidales bacterium
TAGGTCTAAAGTCAACTTTTAAAAAAAAATAAAACAACATTATGGCTTTTACTTTCTTTTTCAGGGACGAGCAAATTTTAACATTGGCAGTACAAAACCTGGTCGCATTGTCTATTGGCAGAAGCAGCGTGCATATACTAAATGCTGGATGTGCCATGGGAATGGAGACCTACACCTTTGCTATGTTATTAGCTGAAACCATGGGAAAGTTTGCTTTTAGAAATGTAAAAATTCACGCTGTTGATATTGATAATGAAAATGTCGATTTCGGTAAAACTGTCATCAATGGAATTTATCATAAGGAACATTTACAAAGGATTCCTACTGAGTTATTTAATAAATACTTTAGTCCTGCCGCAAACCATGATTATTTTATCATTAGTGAGGAGTTAAGAAATCTTATCACGTTTCAAAAGTATGATTTGTTAACGTTGAAACCTTTGCGGAATGACTATAGCCTGGTTATATGTAAAAATGTCCTGCTGCACTTTAATTATGAGCAACGAATCGATGTATTAACCATGTACCATAATATGTTGCTTAAAGGAGGTCTGTTAATCATGGAAAATACCCAAAGCATGCCTGTAGAATTTAATCATAAGTATAGAAAAATGGTAGAGTATGCACAATTATACGAAAAAATCTAAAAAATGAAAATTACAACCTTACTAAATCAAAATAAATTAATCAACGCAGCATCCAATTAATTAACTTAAAACTGATAATTATGAATGGGTTTAAAAACATGAAGATTCGCACAAAGCTACTTGATAGCTTTATTATTGTAGCAATATTAGCCGGCATTATCGGCTATATGGGAATTACCAGAATAAAACAGCTTGATGAGGCTGATGTAAGGTTGTATGAAAAAATGACAGTGCCCTTGGGCGACCTTGGTGATTTGAGTGTGGATTTTCAGGGTATCAGGGTAGCTGTCCGCGATGCAGTGATATCTGATAATGCCGGAGAAAGAAATGAGTACTTTGAAAAAATAAAAGAATTGACAATAGCTATTAAAAATAAATTTAAACAAGTAGAAACTACCATTATTACGGAGGAAGGAAAGAACCTGGCTAAAACAGTTAATAGTTCCCTGGAAGCATATTTAAGCGATATCGATAATATTAAAACTTTATTAAATGCCAATAATAAGGATGGGGCATTGTTGCTTATGCGTGGTGGCATGAGAATGTCAAATGACACCTGTCAAAAAGCAATTGCTGATTTCCAAGACTTAAAAGTAAAATTGGCTAAGCAAATTTCGGATGAGAACTCTGTATTGGCTAAAAGCTCAACAACTTTCATGTTAACGTTTTTAATCATGGTATTGATCGCATCCATTGTATTAGGTTTGGTTATTGCTACTAACATACAAAACATTATTAAATCGGTGGTACAGCAAACCAAAAATCTGGTGGACGCCGCTGTTGCCGGAAAACTTGCTACACGTGCCAAACCGGAAGAAACCAATGAAGAATTCAGGGAAATTGTAGTTGGCATCAATCAGACGCTGGATGCCGTAATCGGGCCATTGAATGTAGCGGCCGAATACGTAGATCGCATTTCAAAAGGTAATATTCCAGCCAAAATCACGGATACCTATAATGGCGATTTCAACGAAATAAAAAACAACCTGAATTTATGTATAGATAGCTTAAATGGATTAACCAATGAAATGGAAGAAACAACTAATTTGCAAAAAGCCGGAGATATTGAAGCTTTGGCAAATGAAAGCAAATTCGAAGGCTCTTACAAAACAATCATTAAAGGGTTTAACGATGGATTAAAAATACACATCAATAATATTTTATTCATATTAGATATTTTAAAAGAATATTCGGAAGGAGATTTGTCAAAAGAAATGATAAAACTGCCTGGAAAACAAATAATTGCAACAGAAAGAGTGAATCTTCTCAGGCAAAATGTTCTAAATCTGGTAACAGATGCCAATATGCTTGTCAAAGCCGCAGTAGATGGAAAGCTTTCCACGCGTGCAGATGCTTCAAAACATGGAGGTGATTTTGGAAAAATAGTTGCAGGTGTAAACGCTACCCTCGATGCCGTAATTGGTCCATTAAATGTAGCTGCCGAATATGTAAATCGTATTTCCAAAGGCGATATACCAGCTAAAATAACTGACAATTACAATGGCGATTTCAATGAGATAAAGAACAATCTAAATGCATGCATCGATGGATTAGAAGGATTAGTTGAAGCCTCAAAAATCCTTGATGAGATGTCTTCCAATAATTATTCCCATAAGGTTGAAGGCATTTATCAGGGTATTTTCTTAAAGACAGGTGATTCGGTAAATCTTGTAAGGGATAGGCTTATTCATGTTATTAGTGTAGTAGATAACATTAGTACAGGCGATTTGAAAGATCTTGATGATTTGAAAAAGGTAGGGAAAAGAAGCGAAGAAGACCAGCTGATGCCTTCCTTTATTCAAATGATGGAAGCAATTAAAAGTATGGTAGCTGATGCCGAAATGTTGGCTAAGGCTGCTGTAGAAGGAAAACTTGCCATACGTGCCGATGCTTCAAAACATGGTGGTGAATTTAGAAAAATAGTGGAAGGAGTCAACAAAACGCTCGATGCTGTGATAGGACCTTTGAATGTAGCTGCCGATTACATCGCCAAAATTTCAATTGGTGTAATGCCACCGGTTATTATCGACCAGTACAATGGCGATTTTAATACCATTAAAAATAACATCAACCTGTTAATTCAAGCATTGTCGCAGATCATCGAAAAATCAAAAATGGTAGCTAATGGCGATCTCACCATCGAGCTTACTAAACGTTCCAATGATGATGAACTGTTACAGGCACTTTCTGACATGGTCGCTGCCATTGCAAAGATAATAAGTGAAGTCCAAAATACCGCTGAAAACTTATCACTCAGCAGTGAAGAGATGACCGCTACCACTGAAAATATGTCTCAGGGAGCTAACGAACAGGCCAGTTCTACTGAGGAAATAAGCTCTTCCATAGAAGAAATGACTGCAAACATCACACAAAATGCCGAAAATGCACAAGCTACCGAAAAAATTGCGCTCAAAGCATCCACCGATGTTGAAGAAGGAAGCCAAGCCGTAAACTTGACGGTACAATCCATGAAGAATATTGTCCAGAAAATCACCATTATAAGTGAAATTGCGGG
>CAYZNC010000565.1:0-3157 GCA_964478555.1 uncultured Bacteroidales bacterium
AAATATTCCGGGTAGGATGGCTTGTCGGCATCAATAAATATGAGGTCGAACGATTCACCATGTTCTTTTAACTGAAGCAATATTTCGGATGCTTTGCCAACCCGAAATTCCACCTTACTGTCTAAATTTGCCTTTACGATATTGTTATGAGCAACTTCTGCATGTTTGGGTTCCAGTTCGATTGTAACGAGTTTACCATCTGCAGGCAAAGCACGGGCGAGCCAAATAGTACTGTAACCACCCAACGTACCTATTTCCAATATTTTTTTTGCCCTACACAGCAGGGCAAGCATATTTAACAATTTTCCCTGGTTAGCAGAAACACTGATTTGGGGCATACCCGCCTCCATAAGAGATTGCACCACTCCCTTTAAAACGGCATCTTCATGAGTAAGCAAACCTTCAATATAATGATCAACGGCTTCAAAAACATTTTTCATTCTTCACAAGAATTAAATAAGTAATAATAACATCGATATAGTGAAAAGGTTTGTACACAACCATATGATGTTTTAAAATATACCAAAGAAGTGGCTAATTTAATCAATATTCTTAGTGTCTGTGTAGCCATGTGCCAGGAAACTTAGACGATAGGTGATCAAAATGAAATGAAGCTGCTTAGCGTTAAGCCATTAGTTAACCTTCTATGACCAACAGCCATTTGTTTTTTATAAAAATTGACCTTATATTTCGTTTTAGTTTCCAACAAACAATCGTTAATTTCCAAACTTGTTCTTATGAAACATTCCTACAACTCTCGTGAACAAAAGATTTATCTGGATTACTATAAAGTTTCCGATGCAGAACTTCAGAAAATAGTGGAAAATAAAAAAAGCTACAGGGACGAAATTATTGTTGTCATTGAGGATATTCTAGTTGAAAGGGGGCTTCTGATACAAATAACGCTCGATCCTATAAAATATGAAATAGGAACATACGTTGCAGAAAGGTTTTATGAATATAATGCAACAAAGGAAACAGTGTTAGAAAAAATTCAGAATAAATATAATCTCAATGAAGAGGAAGCCACCAAAGCGATTGAACAAGTTTATGAAGAAAAGAAAGTAGAAGTTTTAAATAAGTTTCCGCTTAAGGTGCCATTTGATGAAAGTGGTAAAATAATTCTTATTGGTATGGTTTTGGCATCTTTGGTGGATGCATTTTTGATCCGTAAAAATGTAACGAGTTACCTAACTTATTCAGGTTTTTTTTATTTTAGTATTATCCGGATAGTAATCGTATTGTTTGCCGCTATTTATTGCGGGTACAGATCTTATCAGCTTAAGCGAGAGCCTATATCCTGGGTCATTTTTGGGCTTTGCTGTCCTGTTCTTGCTATTATTTTTATTTCTTTGGCAAGATATAAACACCCAAAAGAGATTCATAATCTTATTAAATCAATAGAAGAAGGTTATAAGAAACAGGTAACGCAAACTATTAATCGGGAATCAGTTGATAGCAGAGAATTAGTTATACAGGGCATTCAGGAGGAAATGAAAGCGTTATATGAAAAAATAATTGTTAATTATTATGTATACAAAAAGCTCCCTACGGATTCTGATAAACCAGACTTTACATCCTGTGAAAATAAAACATATTCCTTCCGCTACCCAAACCTAATTATCTGGCCCGCTGCTATAATTTCATTAATTTTGATTTTTTCCTTTGTCAATTCAGGAATCGTAGCAATAATGACGGTTGGATTGATTGTTTGCTATTCAGTAATAGTGTTGGTAACCAAAATTCTATCAAAGAAGTACCTTGAGCGATACATGCAATATGAAACCCTTGGTTTAGTACTTTTAGGGTATGTTCTCATTTTACTCTGGTATAGTTGGCAGTCAGATAACATCCTCAGTGGAATATCCATATTATTATTTTCAATTCTTTTGATCACCTTGGTTAGCGGATATTTGGTTATGATGCCCAAGTATTTTATTGGGATTCATCCGATGAAAATTATCAACGATGGGAAATTATATATTTTTACCAGAATTGAGATTGTGGGTATTGCCTTGTTCTACTATTTTCTTTTCGTATTAACGTTATCATGTATTATAGGACTATCAAGATTAATGGAAGGTAGTAATAGATTTCACTATCTTTTTTGGTTGTATTTTCATCTGCCGGGTAAGGGGCTTGTATCTTATTATTACATTGCATTTTTTACAGGGGCCTCTTTAATCCTCTATGCTATTAGAAAACATCGCACGTACTTTCGAGTGATGGTTACGGGGATTTCTTGGCTCTTCTTGGTATTTTCAATTTATTATGGTCCACGTTATCTTGGATTGTCAAAAACCGATCAAAAGATAAAAAAATCCTTGATACAAGAGGAAGTTAAACAGCAGAAGGATCATAATTTTAATTAAGTACGCAACCTTATGCATGGTTGTGCATCTTTAATAAAAATTTAAATCTTTAAGCATATGAAACTGTCCTTATACACAATTGTAATCTTAATATCGGCAATTATATTGTCAGGATGTGCAAAAGTACCTATTGTACCTCCTTTTAATCCTAACACAAAAAGTACCGAGCAGCTTATAGCGGCTAATAATGCTTTTGGATTCGGGCTGTTAAAAGAAGTAGTAGGAGTTAACAAACCTGACAGCAATGTATTTATTTCTCCTTTAAGTGTTTCCTTGGCTTTAGCGATGACATATAATGGTGCTAACGGAGATACGAAAACAGCCATGGAAACAACCCTGTGGAAAGATCTGGCAGATTCAGCTATTAACCCTACCAATAAAAGTATTACGAACGAATTACTTTCGGCCGATCCGAATGTAATTATGGAAATTGCCAATTCAATTTGGTACAAAAAAGGTCTTACCGTATTGCCAACCTTCATTGCAGATAACCAAAACTACTATAATTCTCCTGTCAATGCTCTGGATTTTTCTGCACCAGGTTCAGTAGATATCATAAACGGGTGGGTTTCGGAAAAAACACATGAAAAAATCAAGACCATTCTAAATGAGATCCCCGAAGATGCCAGAATGTATCTCATCAACGCAATATATTTCAAAGGTACCTGGTTGTATAAATTTGATGAGAATGCGACGCAATTAGAAACCTTCACCTTAAATGATGCAAGTACGCGGCAAGTGAAGATGATGAAACAACAGCAGACCTTTAATTATCTTTCGAATCC
>CAYZNC010000566.1:0-3103 GCA_964478555.1 uncultured Bacteroidales bacterium
ACAAATACGTCCTTTTACACTGATACCAGTAAAGACAAATTCTCTAGTGTCCTTTTAAGTGGTTATTATTCAGAGTACAATCAGTATTGGTTTATCTGTAATACCAATATTTTTTTTAATAAAATTCACCTGTTTGGAGATACCCGGTACTATAAATTTCCTACTAATACTTTTGGATTGGGGACCAGGAGTTCCTTATCTGACGCCCTGGCCATTGATTATTCATACCTGCGTGTTTATGAAGTAATTTTTCGTGAACTAAAGGCTAATATATATGCAGGAATCGGATATAATCTGGATTACCACTGGAATATTAAAGCTGACTCTATTCCGGGAAAAGCCTTAAATGAGTTTGAAAAATTAGAAGGCATTCGATCTGTCTCATCTGGGTTTTCTCTCAATATGCTGTTTGACAATAGGGAAAATGCTTCAAACTCACAAAATGGTACTTACGTCTACATACAATACAGACCTAACCTTACTTTGCTTGGAAGCGATGAAAACTGGCAATCTTTACTAATTGATGCGAGGCATTATTTCAAGCTACCAAATTCCTCGCGTAATGTATTGGCATTTTGGGGCTACTGTAATTTAACGTTGGCAGGCACGGCTCCCTACCTAGACTTGCCAAGCATTGGCTGGGACGATTATTCAAATACAGGGCGCGGATATGTCCCTGGCAGGTTTACAGGGAAGAATTTGATTTACGCTGAGTCTGAATATCGCTTTTCTTTAACTCAAAATGGTATTTTAGGCGGCGTTGTTTTTGTCAATGCTGAATCCATATTAAGAACCATACCGCGTGGTTTACATACTGTAATTCCCGGAGAAGGATTAGGCTTAAGGATTAAAGTAAATAAATATTCAAATACTAATTTAGCCATTGATTATGGCTTTGGCATTGGCGGGTCTCATGGACTTTTCTTCAATCTGGGCGAAGTTTTTTAATCTCCTTAAGAACCAGTATTATTACACCAAACGGCACACATCTTTTGTCTTTGTTCCCATTTTCATCGATAGGGAAAAGAATGTTTTGCCAGGTACAAAATTCCTCCTCAAGATAACCACTAATTTTTTCATTCTTTATCAATTGTAATTCGCTGCATATAAATTATATGGCCCTGGTTTTTGCAGAAGCATATTAAGCCTAATTGAGCTTGCATCTAATAAAAAAATTATTACTTTTGGTGGCTTACAACTTATAACTAACAATTGAGGCATGTATTAACCTATAAAGCAAGTATTAACCTTTAACAATTGATCACTTATGAAAGTCTATAACACAGATCAAATTAAAAATTTTGCACTGCTGGGGAATTCAGGTTCCGGAAAAACCACCCTCGCTGAAGCAATGCTTTTTGAAGGAAAAGTTATTGAACGGCGGGGGGAAGTAGAAAACAAGAACACAGTTTCCGATCATACGGATATTGAACATGAGAATTCAAGTTCAGTGTATGCATCGGTTTTGTATGTAGAATTTAACGATAAGAAACTTAACTTTATTGATTGTCCGGGTGCCGACGATTTTTCGAATGGTGCCGTAGCAGCCTTATGTGTTGCGGACACAGCGCTCATCATACTCAATGCACAAAACGGTGTTGAAGTGGGTACAGAAATCCACAACCGACATCTGGAAAATGCCAAAAAAGGCGCCGTTATTGCAATTAACCAGTTAGACCACGATAAAGCCAATTTTGATAAAGCCATTGAACAAGCCAAAGAAAGAATAAGCAAAAACATAGTCATAGTGCAATATCCTGTTAATGAAGGTACGGGATTTAATGCAGTGATCGATGTTTTGCTCATGAAACAATATAAATTTGCCGACGGCAAGGTTGAAGTAACCGATGTGCCAGCCGACCAAAAAGATAAAGCAGAAGGTTTGCGTGCCGAATTAATTGAAAAAGCCGCAGAAAATGACGAAAAATTGATGGAGATTTTTTTCGACAAAGGAACACTAACCGAAGATGAAATTCGCAAAGGTATTACCCAGGGTTTAATTAAAAGCGGTATCATGCCTGTGGTATGTGTATCTGCAAAAAAGAATTTCGGTGTAGCACGCATGATGGAGTTTCTCTCCAACGTGTTACCATCTCCCAATGAAATGCCACCGGTGAAGGATGCATCGGACAATGAAATAAAGTGCGACTCCAAAGGTCCAGCTGCCGCATTTGTTTTCAAATCATCTATCGAACAACATATCGGTGAAATCAACTTTTTTAAAGTAATGTCGGGTGAAATTAGCGAAGGTATGGATATCGTTAATCAATCTACACAATCGAAGGATCGTCTTTCTCAAATATTCGCAGTAGCCGGTAAAAACCGCACCAAAATGCCTAAAATGGTTGCCGGTGACATTGGCGCTACCGTTAAACTGAAAGGTGTAAAAACCAGCCAAACGCTAACTGCTCCAAATGCAAATATTAAATTCAACAAAATACCATTCCCCGAACCCAAGTTCCGCACAGCCATAAAAACCGTCAACGAATCCGACGACGAAAAAATGGGTGAAGCGCTGAACCGAATGAATATGGAAGATCCTACGCTTATTGTAGAATATTCCAAAGAGTTAAAACAGATTTTACTCTATGGTCAGGGCGAATATCATCTAAATATTTTAAAATGGCATTTAGATAATATTTATAAGATACCAACCGAGTTTCTGGCTCCACGTATACCATATCGCGAAACGATTACGAAAACTGCCCTTGCCGATTATCGTCACAAAAAGCAATCGGGTGGAGCGGGTCAGTTCGGTGAAGTACATTTAATCATCGAGCCCTACATTGAAGGAGCTCCGGATCCCAAGATGTTTAATATCAATGGTAAAGAAATTAAAATAAGTATCCGTGCCAAGGAAGAGGAATTACTCCCCTGGGGTGGAAAACTTGTTTTCTACAATTGTATCGTAGGTGGTAGTATCGACGCTCGTTTTTTACCTGCCATCCTCAAAGGGTTAATGGAAAAAATGGAAGAAGGTCCACTTACCGGTTCGTATGCCCGCGATATCAAAGTGTATGTATACGATGGAAAGATGCACCCTGTGGACTCCAATGAAATTTCGTTCCGGTTAGCAGGTCGCAATGCTTTCAGAGAAGCATTC
>CAYZNC010000567.1:0-3049 GCA_964478555.1 uncultured Bacteroidales bacterium
GTGCCATATATGGCAATTTGGTTTTATCGATATTGATGTTAGCCGGTTGGTTTTCCACCAATAAATTCCACTCATTTGGCTTGTCGTGTTTCAGACTGATAGGGATGTGTAAACCGGTTTCACTCAGTTGTTGGTTAATTTGATTTAGTTGTGTCTTCACCAAATTGCCGGCTGATTTTTTTAACTGGTCCCCTCCTTCTGAGGCAACGTATCTAACATGCAATATCACATCGGCAATGGTATTGTAATCAAATTGCTTTATTGCGGGCAATTCCAGGCTCCAACGGCTGATAGCCCCTGCACCTTCAAAAGGTAGATACCGTTCATCTTTAAAATTCAGTTCAAACATACCGGCATCATTTTGTGCAGAACTTGTGGCAATAGCTGTGATGGGGATATTGTACGATATGAACCTGTCGTCCTGCTCGTCTGTTTGTTCAGGATAATTGTTAGCAATAGCACTATTCCTGAATTTGTTGTTCAGCAGGCGCAAGGTAGCATTTACACCAGTATAAGGCCCTGCAACACAGGGAATGGAAATAGAGACTGATTTAATCCTGCGTTTAAAATGGCCGGGGTAATCCAAATCAAACAACGCTTCCGGCAATTCAAATTCAGTTGTAAATGCTGCTTTGAGCTTTAGGAGAGCAAGCGGGTCTAATTGGCTCAGGGAAACATGTTTGGTAATTTCGTAATCATAACCCCGTTTTTCCTGATAAGCTGCTTCCAATTGTTTTAAGCCTACATAAAGTTGTTCACCTGCCAGTAAGCCTTCCCTGCCGGCATCAAAATAGCCGGGCTGGATAAAATTACTGTTACTGATACCTCTTTCAAAACAATACGTTTTTTCTGCCTTTTTAGCAAGGTCATAAGCAATGTTATACACCTGATGGTAAAGCGTTTTTAAACTTCCCTGCATCCAGGTATATAGTTCTTCGTTGGTGTATTTGTTTTTTAAGAAATCTTCTATTTCATTCGAATTATCAATTTGTTTTTGTTGGTTCACGATATCCTGGTTAGCTATATCAATGCGTATTTGCTGTGCGGTTATTTGTTTATCAATTTGTTTTATTTCATAACCG
The DNA here is from genome assembly GCA_964478555.1 of uncultured Bacteroidales bacterium. GTDB lineage: Bacteria > Bacteroidota > Bacteroidia > Bacteroidales > JAAUTT01 > JAAUTT01. The sequence goes on from CAYZNC010000567.1 coordinate 1,083, forward strand.
GCAGCATTGGCCTGAAAAATACGTTCCTGCAATGCACGTTGGAAGCCACCTTTTTTGGCAGCAATAGATGATTGATGTGATAAAAGATTTGCACTTATTTGAAGCCCTTTAGACACGGTTTGTGTTAATTGGCCCAAATTGGTACCACCAAAAGACGCCCCTGCACCCAGGCCAAATGGTTTTACGTCCCCGGCTAATAAAGGTATGGCGTATAAGATCCCTGCAAGAACTTCTGGAATCCCCGAACTTAGTTGCAAAATAGCCGATTGATTGGCTAAATCCATATCCTCGTTTTCAAATTTACTTAATCGTAACCCGCTTACATCTACAGGGGGATCAATGGCATTGGCTAGTTCTGTGAAATCGCTATCGGGACCAGGAACTTTATCGGTAGCCTCGCCAATCAATTGAAGATAGTATTTCATTCTTGCTTCAGGAGTTTTGCGGTTTTGGAGAAGTGACTCCAACGACTTTTGGGCTTCCTCCAGTTGCAATTTTTTTATTTCCATCACCAGATTGTTCATCGTGCTTTCATGCCTTGCACGGATGAGGGATAGGGATTCATTGTCCTTCTTCTCCATTGCAGAAAGCATAGATGCGCCCAACGATTTTAATTCGTTGCATAATTCCAGTGCTTTTTGCAATAAATAATAAAAGCGATAATTGGGCATAGGGGTGCTGAGGTCATTGATCACACTGGAAATACTTAAACCCTGAGCAGCAGCTTTTACAAGTAACCCCGGATCAATTGGCGGCTCAAACAAGGGTAACATGCGGAACACTCCTTCTATATTCTGGCAATGCCGTATTTTAAATAACCGGTCGGCCACGGTATCCCAATAAGCCATGAGGTTAGGGTTATTAGGGATACAAAAATACATTGAAGAAGAAAAGCCAAATATGTTGGCGAATGCAATTTCATTATTTAAGATTCCATAGGCCAATGGGACCTGATTGCTGAATGGTAAAGCCAGTTCCAATTCAACCAGGGCATTCCCAAAGGCATCCCATTTATCTAATAAATTTAAATAGGTTTGCGGTTTAACAACCCCACGTTTAGGTATCATCATAGGCCGGGAACCCAGTATATGCCACGCAAGTATATATACCTGTGTAGCTTGGTTGATGCTCTCGATGCTATCCTGGCGAAATAAATAATCGCCCCAACCGATAAGATTGTCGAGGTATTTCATTACCACCCATTTCATGTAGGCTACAGGACGGCTACGTGCTACCACATGGGGCATAAAAGGTTTGTTGCGCCATTCGTTTATGGCATCATTGGCTGTATTAGGCTTGAGGTTTACGAAGATGTTATCTAAAATATGTTTGCTATCGACTGATTTAAAAGGGGCAAATTGCCAGAACCGTTTGTCATCGTTCCCATCGGCAATGGGGTTAAAAACATAATGGAACCATTTTGTGGCTTCCTCAAACTGCTGTGCTTTACTTAATGCATCAGCAATCATAAGAGGTGTATGAAAAAACAGCTCCCAGTTATAGAGTGAATAGGGGCGTTTTAGCTCATTGTAAACATTTGGGGTTTGAATGTTTTTATCATCATCGTATCCTCCAAAAGCTTCCGTTTTATCAACAATATTCATATTATATTTAAATAATTCGTCGAGCAGGGAAAGATTGATTTTGCCAATTAAATCGGTCGTGTAGGGATCATAAAACTTAACATTATTTTGATATCCTTCCCCTACATAAAATTGTGCATTTTGATCTTTTGCCAGACGTTCAAAATCAAATGGTGCCGGGGTATCGGTTTGAAGGGATGTAATGTAATAAGTCTTATCATTGCCATTGATAGCGTAATAATAATGAAAGAAATTAACCTCATTGGGATTGTTGTGAGTATAGTTTTTTACAGGAACAGTTTGCAAACTATTTCCATCAAATTCGAATATGCCCTTTTGAACAGTTTCAAAATGATAGAAAACCTTTATGGCTAAAAAAGTGTT
>CAYZNC010000568.1:0-3047 GCA_964478555.1 uncultured Bacteroidales bacterium
CAATATGTGAAATTCCATTACTTGATATCCATTATTCAGGACTGATTCTGTCACTTCACGAATGGCTGGTTTTCCACACCATGTTGGCAATGCACAGGCATCATCTCTATACAACGTCATAAACAAATCAATTTGACCACTGGTAACCCATTTATTGGCGTTATTTTGTGCCTCTGTAATGGCTTTAATAGCGTTTTCAGCTTTTTGTGCCTTACTTTCAGAACTTAAAGCAAATAGGCCCAAAACCAATATGATCAACACTACCGATAAAATTGTTATTTTTTTCATTTTGTTTGTTTTTAAGTTAAATAAATCAAAAACGTATTTATAAAATTGCTCGAGCCTGTTGAACACCATAAATCCGGCATCGCCGAACTTATTGACTGCTATTTCAGAGGACTCATGAATATTGTAATCCAGCGCAGTAAAAAGTAACCTGATGGTGTAATTCCTTGGCAACACTTCACCAGCTTCAATTCTTTGAAGTGTTCTTACACTTAAATTACATTTTTCAACAAGCTCCTCCTGCGTAAAGCCTTTAGCTTTTCTCAGTTCCGCTATCTTTTTGCCTAGATCCGGTTGTGTCATAGTCTCTAAAATTTTGAGCAAGATTATATATTAACTTAAAAATTGACCACGAATTATGGTTGTATTTGGCCTGACATTGGAACGTCATTAGCCCGACATTTTGATAATTATTTGAATATCAAATAATTATCAAAATAAGCTCAAAGCGTTCGCAAGTATGATCTAAATAATAGTTTTACAGGCATTGAGATATTTCTTCGTTTTTACTTCGTTTCAATTTGAAGGATGGTGATTGATAACGGAGCAAAAGTACGGGTAAAGCTATCTCCAAGCCCGCTCACTTTTGTAGTAACAGGAACAATCTTAGTGGGTTCAGAAATAGTGTTGGTATCCTTCGAATTACCGGATGCAAGTACAACTGAAAGACCTTCAGACGCTACCTTTTTTGCGCCATTCATTTCAATACGCACTGTTTGTGCAATATCTGCAGTATTCACAATCTTCAGATAGATAGTGCCAGTTTGCGTATTGCGCGTGGCAACATAGAAGAAAGTTGATACCTGCCTCGGAGGCAAAACATCTCCGTTTTTCCGTTTAGGAGGTTGCCAGTTTATGGATGGAATGTTCTTTGCGGTAGTTTTAATAACTGCATCGCCAAGATAATTGTTAAACATTTTTTGCGCATAATAGGATGGGGAGCCGTAACTTGAGAGAGCATTGTAACCGATAAGATCCGATTTCCATTGCATACCACCGGGATTCACATTCACAAAAAGAGGTGCATAGCACTGCATAACAACCACATCTGAATTACGCTCCATACCTGTCATCCATGCTGCATCACCGAGTGCTGCATTCATGTTAGTGGTTGGATCACCTTCCCGTGTAGCCCATTCACCTACAAAAACCGGAACCCCTGTGCGGCTATATTTATCGTAATGGTAAGCATCGTCCTGCATTTGCATGGTACTCCGGTAATAATGCTCATCGATCATATCGGGCGGGCGGCTTTTAACTTTTGTGGTAGCGATGAGCTTTAGATTTGGGTATTTTGCACGAATGGCATCGTAAAACTGGGTATAACGCGAATCATAGCTTCCCGATTTGTCAAATTGATCTTCGTTGCCGATCTCAACATAAGTAAGTGGAAACGGTTGCGGATGTCCCAACTTAGCCCTTTCTGCACCCCACTTTGTTTCAGTGTTTCCAACTACAAATTCTATCTCATCAAGGGCTTCTTCAATAAAAGTTTGCATAAGTGGTCCGGAATCTACGTGCTCTCCTTTGAGTGAATAGCCGGCATACACTGCAAGTACGGGTTGCATCTTTAAATCTTCGCACCATTCGAGGAATTCATAAAGACCCAAACCATCAGATGAACGGTATTTCCAACAACTGGGATGGCCGGGACGATTTTCCAACTCTCCAAGTGTTACTTTCCATGGATAACGATACCGGATGGAATCCCCTTCGAGAAAATTGCCCCCAGGAAAACGGAGAAAGTTAGGCTTCAGATCGGACAATGTTTGCATGATATCAACGCGGTTACCGTTAGGGCGATTATTCCATGTTGGTGGGAAAAGAGAAACCAGGTTAAACCATAAAGTACCCTTACCTGTTGTTGAAATAACAAACCGATTGGTGGTGGTTGGTTTGATATCTTCCGAAGTAGTTAGATTTACTGAATATTTCTGCCATTTACCGGTTATTTTTGATACCTGAGTCCGTGCAAAAACGGTTGTTCCATCGTTGGTCTCTAAGCTTACCGTTAATGGCCCCTTAAAACCCTTGCCAACTTTGGCATAAAAAGAAGCTTTATAAACAGTTTGTGGTTTTACGGGTATTCCCCAGAAACCATCATTTGCAATACTTACACGCTTCCCTGCTTTTGTAACTTCTAAACGTAAACAAACTGTTAATGCTGCGTTGATGGGTTGAGTTTTATCCAATGCAATCGCGCCAATGCCTCCATCTTGCACCACCGACCAATGAGCCGGACCGATACTATCTTTAAAGATCCGGTTTCTGATTAATTCCGCGTAAATTCCGCCATCGTAGGAGTAGTTAATTTCTTCAGTCATCAATCCGTATAAAGTCTTACTAACGGCGACTCCCTGCTTATCAAGATCGAACCAGAGCTTTACGGTATCTTTCCCTGGCGCAACAATCGCGGAAGAGTCCTTTGATTGAGCAAAACTATTCATGGAGAAAGAGCTAAAAGCTATTGTTGCCCCAACTACAAGAAAGTTGATTGCTAACTTTAGGGTAAAGAAAGTTGTTTTCATTTGGTTAAATTAATGTATAATTCCTGTTATTATTTTGAGAAGAATGCAATTTTCATCTTTAAACCATTTTAGGGTAGCAAAGTGCGGGCTTAATTTTTTGAATCTTAATTTACTTAACAAATTTAAAATTATTCAATTAAAACCTAATGAAAAAGAATATGATTTTTATGTTTTTTGTAAAAAGCGCCCGTTTTGGTTATTTCATTTCTTTGCACAATGCAATCAAGCCATCCG
>CAYZNC010000569.1:0-3004 GCA_964478555.1 uncultured Bacteroidales bacterium
CATTTTCTGTATAATTTACAGTTTAGAATGTAATCGTTTCGTTTTCTTCGAGTTCCAGATAATTGGAAGTGATTATTTTATCCTCTGGTTTCAAGCCTTTGGTAATCTCCATTTTACCATCATAACTTTGTCCTTCACCAACAAAAGCTTTCTTGGCGATATACTTTTTATCTTTATTTTGGGCTATGTAAACAAAGTTCCCTTTGGGGTCGCTTTGGATATAGTTAATCGGTATCACCAATGCATTGTCAGCCTTGTAATCATTAATTTTAAGAACTGCCACCATATTGGCCTTGAATCCGTAATTTTCAGGAGCAAGTCTCACTTCAACTGTAAATGTGCGGTTGAGGGGACTAATATATCTGCTGGCCGTAGATATTTTGGCATTTATCTCTTTGTTGATATCCGGGAAGTATACAACTACATTATCTCCAACATTTACTTTACTGGCATATCCCTCAGCAACGTCTGCCTTCACTTTAACCATACCAAAATTAAGTACACGGAATGGAGGAGTAGGCGATTGTGCTGATGCAAACTGACCAAGTTTAGCATTTATCTCCTCCACTGTACCATTAATTGGGGATTTAATGGTCATCATACTAATTTGTTCGCGAGCCGATGACAATTGTGATTCAAGAGCTTCCTTTGCAGCTTTGGCTTGTAAGTATTGCATTTGCGATCCAATTTTTTGCTTCCAAAGTGTATCTTGTTTTTCGAAAGTTTCTTTTACAAATTTATATTGTGTCTCCAATGCTCTAATATTATCTTTTGCAGCAGCATCATTCAGGCGAGCCAATGGCTGTCCTTGTTTCACTGTTTGGCCGATGCTAACATAAACCTTATCGATAACACCTTGCGCCTCCGGAAAAACGTCGACATTATTTTCTCCGTCCAGTTTTCCTTGTACCTCAATATAATGCTTAAATACAGATGGTTTTATATCTGCAACCGATACGTTTAGCTTTTTTTCAATTTTAGAACTATCTACAAGTCCCGATTCTAACTTTTTAATCTTATCCGCAATTACGTCATGCTGTTTCTTAAGCTCATTTAATTCTGCCTTTTTATCAGGTTTGCACGAAAACAAAACGACTAACATCAGAATGCCTGCGAGTTTTAAATGTATTGTATTCATATCTTGTGTTTTATATTTCAAGTTAATAATGACTCAATATTTAAATATTTGATAACAACTTTTCAAGTTTATTTTTAGCAGCTATAAGACTCTGTATTGCACTGTAATAACTAGACTGTGCCATTAAGAATTGGTTTTGCACCTGGGTGAGTTCAATATTTGAGAGTGTGCCGTTGCTATATTTGATCAATGACCTGTCATATATTCTTTTTGACAGCTGTATCGTATTTGCTTCAGTTTGGTATTTATCCCATGCTGACATTAAGTTTGACTTACTAAGATTAAAATCGAGCATTAAGGCATCTGAATACTGACTTTTAATATTCTGAGCTTTATACAAGTCAATTCGTGCCTGAGATACCCTGGCTAGTTTCATTCCACTACCAAAAATAGGTATGTTAAGCTGAGCACCTATAACATGCGGTGGTGTAAATGAAAGTGCTTTATTATTAAATTCTTTATAATATTGATAAAATGCAGCCAATTCAGGTAAAAATTCAGACTTCCTCAATTTTAAAAACAATTCGGAAGCTTTAACCTGTGTATCAAGCATTTTATAATTAACATTATGATCCAATACAAGATCAGCCAGCATAAGTTTATCCAATGTCATACTACTGATAAAGTCCTTAAGATTATCTGTTAGAACAACGGGGCTATCTAAGTCCACTCCAAGCTGAAGATTAAGCATTTTCTTTGCAATTCCTTCCATTCGGGTGATTAAGTCAACAGAATTTTTTAAAGTCGACAAAGTAATTTGCCATTGATCCATATCTGTTTCTTCAAAATATCCCTGTTTGTGCATAACCTGCACATCAGAATACGATTTCATCAAATTCTTGTATGTAGAGTCAAGTATCATTTTGTTTTCGTGAGCGATTAACACAGAAAAATAACTGTTCACAATCGATTCCAGTATATCCTGCTTTGATTTAACCTGATTAAGTTCAGATAAGCTTTTATATACTTTCGCTGATTGTAATCCTACCAGGTAAGAACCGCTGAAAAGAAGCTGAGAAACCGTAACAGATCCGCTAAGATCCCATTTTAAATCATTGGGATTAGTTTGTGTTGCATTTGCAGGCGGAACATGCCCAAAATTAGTATTACCCGGATCAAGCGTATGCAGCGACTGGTCGGCCTGATACATCCAGGAAGCTAAACTTCCCAAACTACTGAACTGTTCAATCGTAGGCGATACTGTCGGAGTATATTGAAAAGATCCTTTTGCATTTACCTGTGGCAAACCGGATGCTGTTATTTCCCATACTTTTTTCTTTGCCGATTCATCATCATGGTTTGCATTCAGAATAGATTTGTTATTATCCAATGCATATTGCTGTGCCTGGGCTACCGATAATTTCAACGTGTCCTTTTTCCCATGCTCACTCAGGGTATCTTTTTTTACCTGGCTAAACCCCGTGTGTGTTATCAACAGTACTCCCAGGGCTAATAAACTACCTCTTAAAAAACTCATAATTACTAATTCTTAATGGTTATTATTGTCCAATTCTTTTAATTTTTGTTCCAGTATTTTAATTCCTTTTTCGCTGGCAATCCCGCGAATATGGTAAATAAATGTTTCTAAAAATGCTTGCGGAGACAACAGCTCTTCATCTGTAAATATTTGATTGTCAAAAGTATTCTCAATTCGCATCAATTGCACCTTGGCTATGATATCTTCCTTCATCTCTACCCTATATAAACCTTCTTCTTTGCCTTTTTTCAGGTTTGCCAGTATATGACTATACATCTCCTCCCGCCTTATTTTGTGAATTTTTTGATATTGGTCAGGGTAATACTTTTTGAGATCATAATCTTCAGATGCATTATGTTGTTTTATCATTTGAGCCACCATTTTGTTCA
>CAYZNC010000570.1:0-2993 GCA_964478555.1 uncultured Bacteroidales bacterium
CTTTAGCTTTGGCAGCATCTACAAAGCTATGTTGATCTAGGATTGGACGAATATAAATAAATCAGGATTTTATTCTTATCAGTCTGGTTATCCTGCACCAGTTTTTTGTATTCTTCGAATGTAAAATATTTGTTATCGGTATTTTTAAAGAGTGTGAATTTTTCAGCCCGTTCCGCAAACTTTTCTTCCGAAATCATTCCGTATTCAATAAAGAGTTTGAGGTTGTCCCATTTTTTCTCGTATTCGGCACGGTCATTCTTAAAGATTTCTTCCAACCGGTCTGCAACTTTTTTGGTGATGTGGCTTGAAATTTTCTTAACATTCGAATCGCTCTGTAAATAACTACGTGACACGTTAAGCGGAATATCCGGCGAATCGATTACCCCATGAAGAAGTGTAAGGAAATCGGGCACAATCCCTTCTACCGAATCAGTTACAAAAACCTGATTACAGTATAGTTGTATTTTATTTTTTTGAATTTCAATATTACTCTTAATCTTCGGAAAGTAAAGAATCCCGGTGAGGTTAAATGGGTAATCCACGTTGAGATGTATGTAAAACATAGGTTCATCCGACATGGGATATAAATCGCGATAGAATTTTTTGTAATCTTCCTCTTTGAGATCGGCAGGTTTGCGCGTCCACAAAGGCTTGGTGTCATTGATGATATGATCCTTATCGGTTTCAATTTCTTTGCCGTCTTTCCATTCTTTTTCTTTTCCAAAAGCAATTTCTACCGGCAGAAAATGACAATATTTCTTTAAAAGGTCGTTGAGTCTATGTTCTTCAAGAAATTCGTCCGATTCTTTTTCGATGTGGAGAATGATATCCGTGCCACGATCCTCTTTGGTAGTTTCTTCGAGGGTATATTCGGGACTTCCGTCGCAGCTCCATTTTGCAGCTGTTCCTTCTTTATAGGATTTGGTTATGATTTCTACTTTTTCCGACACCATGAATGCTGAATAAAAACCAAGGCCAAAGTGACCGATCATCGAATTCACCTGATTTTTATATTTTTCAAGGAATTCTTCGGCACTAGAAAATGCAATCTGGTTGATATACTTTTCAACCTCTTCAACTGTCATTCCTATCCCACGATCTGAAACGGTAATTGTTTTATTCTCTTTATCCAGCTTCACACGAATGGTTACATCTCCTATTTCGCCTTTGAAATCTCCAACGGATGAAAGAGCTTTTAGTTTTTGAGTGGCATCTATAGCGTTAGAGATTAATTCGCGTAAAAATATTTCATGATCCGAATAGAGGAATTTTTTGATGATCGGAAATATATTCTCCGTACTAACACCAATCTGACCTTTTTGCATATGCTTTATATTTTAAGATTTAACATTATTATTTGTAACCTTGCATAAACAAAGGATATGCCATCCTGAAAGTACTGACAAATCGTCAGCGACGTGGTTGGTCGGGCCGGCGCAAATCGAGGTTGGAAATCAAAACCCAATGATCTTTTTGAAATTTAAAACCGTCGAATGACAGGTCGGGTCCGTAATATTCATACAAACCTATGTATTTTGATTCTCTTGGTGCAAGATGGTCAAAAACAATCATTTGAAGTTTTTCATCATATTTTAAATTCATGCCTGATTTGGCAGAATACTCGAATACAATCCTTTTTTTTATTTTATTGTCAGCATTAAAAATAGGTGCTCCGAATTGGGGATTACCTCCCAGATCAAAGGATAACACATCAATAATTTTACGGCTGGTAAAGTAATTATGATATTGCAAGGCCAGAAGTGTATAATAAGCCTTATCTTTTATTTCATTTTTTAATATTTTATAGTACAAACCACCATACCATCGGTCTTTATTTAAAATTCTATCCTCCGGGTTGCTGATATTTTCGCTGCTATCGTTCAATTCAAATAACTTAACTGTTTTTTGTTTCAGGTCCATCGTTTGAATGAAGCAGAAAAACCTGTGTGTGCCGTCACTTAGAGGCAGATTCCAGTTAATAATCCGAAATGATTTATCGGGGGCATAAAGTTTACCAACATTTTTCAGACTATCGAATGCGTATTCGAAAGATACGGCTGAGTTTAGTAATTCCCTGAAAATGAAGCGTATTTTTTTATTATAGACTATTTTTTCACTGTCGGATTTTGCTTCTCCAATCGTTTTAAATAACAATTGAATTGAATCGAGTGGCTCTTTTACATTGACTGTTTGAGCTTTAAGCGAAAATGGTAAGAGAAATAAAACGATAAAAGTAAATTTCCGCGGAGATAATGACATTTGACCAGTTGGGGCTTTATCTTATCTAATAATCAGATTGATATCATCCATTAATTTATCCCTGTATGATTTTCCAATAGGGATAACCTTAGTGCCTTCATGTGTTTTAATGAGGATACCATTATCCTCAATAACATTAATATTATTGGTATTCACAATAAAAGAACGATGTACCCTGGTGAACTTATTCATGGGTAATTTTTGTTCTATCGACTTCATGGTATAATGAATGGTATACTTTTCGCGATAAGTATTGAGTACAATGTAATTCTCGAGTGCTTCCACCCACAGAATATCATTGTATTTTAACCTAATCAGGGATGAGTTATGCTTGATAAAAATTTCATTACCCTTGGTATCCAGTTTACCCTTTTTATATCGATTAATAGCCTTTGATACTGCCTTGAAGAACCGTCCGTACTGGACAGGTTTTAAAAGGTAATCAGTAACATCATATTCGAATGCATTTAGTGCATATTTTTCCTTTGAAGAAATTATAATGACCTGAGGAGCCATTGTTAAAGAATCCAGAAAATCTATTCCGCTCATTTCGGGCATTTCAATATCCAGAAAAATTAAATCAATTTCAGGCTGATTTTCCAACACATTAATTGCATCCACAGGATTGTTAAAAGTATGCATAATCGTCAGCCCATCCGTCTTAGCGACAAACTCCTCAATCACCCTACACGAAAATTTATCATCATCAATAATAATACAGTTCATCGTATCGG
>CAYZNC010000571.1:0-2974 GCA_964478555.1 uncultured Bacteroidales bacterium
GCGATAAAAGGATACGCATTTCATCGAGGCATTTGAGTTCAAGTTCATCGCGCAAGGGCTGGTTTATAGGGACCTGAATAAGCTTGTAACCCTGAATCACTGCTTCAACATACAAACCCGACCCGCCGCAAAGTAAAGCAGGCGTCTGGCGATTATTTAATTCCTCAAAAACGTTAACAAAGTCTTTTTGAAATTCATAAACATTGTATTGGCTCCCTGGTTCTGCTATATCAATCAAATGATATGGCACCTGCTGCCCATTAACCATATAATCACTGTAATCTTTTCCTGTGCCGATGTTAAGTTTTCGATAAACCTGTCTCGAATCTGCACTGATTATTTCTCCGTTAATTTTTGAAGCCAGATGTGCAGCTAAGGATGTTTTACTGCTTGCCGTAGGTCCAAGAATTACAATGAGATTATATTTCCGAAGCATAAATTTCCTAAAAGAATCAAAGTTATCAATAATATAAAAGGTGAAGTGCGATTGGCTCTCTAAAAAATTAGAATTGTATTAAGTAAGTATTTTTTATAATTTTAAATTTTTACGTAAGTTATGAAACTCGCAAAAGATTATCAACGTATCAATCATGAATTTAATTCGCTAGGACCAACTTATAACTAAATTATATGCTTGTGAAAAATATCAACTTTGTATTTAACCGTGCAATCAAATTAATACTTAACTCCAAGGCTGAATGGAACATCATTCTTACCGAAACGCTATCCCGGAAGGCTATTATAAATAATTACGCATTGCCCTGGATGATTATAATGGTGGTGTGCTGTTTTATTGGCGAATCATTGTTTGTGTCACGGTATATTTTTTCCATTCAGTATGTGCTTACCAAGGCCAGTTTTATTTTCGCGGTTACTTATATTGGAATTTATGTCTCCTCACTGATTATTAATGAACTCACTACAAGTTTTAATTCCAAGAAGGACATTGAGGCTGTATTTAAACTGGTAGTATATTCTTGTACAGGCTATTTTATGGCATCTTCCCTGGCATTGCTCATACCACCATTGGCCATTCTTATGGCCTTTGCTTTATATTCTCTTTATCTTTTCTGGGAAGGATCTACCATCTTATTGGGAACCCCGGATGATAATAAAATAGGTTTCGTGGTGGTTTCCAGCCTGATCATGCTTGGCATCTATGCAATCCTCTCATTGATTATCAATACTATTCTTCATGGTATTTTTGGTTTAAATCTAATAACACAGTAACCCTTTCAGTTTAATTTTATATTTTTGATGTTTAAAAGCTTTATAGGTAAGCGTTAGGGAAAAACTACGTTTATTTTAAAGATTTTTAAGCAGTTTCTTATTTTTATATATGGCAGAAAAACAACAAAATATTAATATAAAGAACAAAAAGGCATCTCATGATTATGAGTTTCTGGAAAAATACGTTGCCGGAATCATTCTAACAGGAACAGAAATAAAATCCATCAAATTGGGCAAAGCCACGCTTGTTGATTCGTACTGCTATTTCACCAATCACGAATTATTTTTAAAAGGTATGCATGTTTCGGAATATTGGTGGGGTAATCTCAATAATCACGATCCTAAGCGCGATCGTAAACTACTGCTTAATAAAAAAGAACTGATCAAACTCGAACGCCGTTCGCAGGAAAAAGGTCTCACCATTGTCGCCTTTCATTTGTTTTTAAATGAGCGGGGACTTGCTAAATTAGAAATTGCACTTGCACGCGGGAAACAAAATTTTGATAAGCGGGAAGACCTCAAAAGAAAAGATGCCACCAGGGAAATGGACAGGGCAATGAAGAAGTAGGGAGAAGTACTAAGTACTAAGTACTAAGTACAAAGTTGGGAACCAAAATGTAGATTGTTATAGAAAACCTTATTTTCTTTTTTTTCACCTTAGTAGAATACGTTGATAATGTGTGGATAAACCTTATTAGCTTATTTTAGGTATCATACTTTTAATAAGGTAATAAGGTTATTTCAGGAGAGTTATTATTTTCTACTAAGGTTTGGAAAGAAAAATAAGGTTAAATCTTTATTAACCACCCTGCCCTCCTTGCAAAAAGGAGGGTATTCAGCCAAACGCTGATAGCCACAGTTCAAACTATTGTTCAAAGAAGAAGTCCTGCAATTCAAAAATATCTTTTGAACTAAGGGTGGAAGAAAAATCAAAGAAGTTATCAATGGCTTTCAAAAGTTCTTCGAATGAGATATAACCATCGCCATCGGTATCGATTGATTTAAATTTCTTAGGAACTGGTCGGGATGAACTACCTTTGTAACGGCTTTGAGCCCTATGCATCAAAAGGAAAATGTCTACATCTTTCCGTTTAATGCCTTCCGTATTGAGCATGGCTGCTAATTCTTCTTCACCAATTTCAATCCCGTTTTCATCAACAAATGCTCCGCGCCGGGTGTTTGGCTCTTTATCCAGATAATTAGGCACACCATCTTTGTCATCATCTAATGGACATCCGATGGAATCGACCCTCACTCCAAACGGAGTTCCCGGGCATTTATCCATAAGGTCTCTGACACCATCGTTATCCTCGTCACCGAACAGCGTATAGTCGAAATTATTTACTTCTGCAAAAAGTTTTTCGATGGTTTTCACTCTGGCTTCTGAAAACAAGTCGAGGTGAAGCGTGAAATACGAATAAGTGAACATATCGTTCCAATTATCGCCTTTAGGTGTTGATCTCGTACTTATGTCGTCAATATTATCGGTAAAAGTATAATGCCACGATTGTCCTATTCTTAAGTTAACACGATCGGAAATGGCGATGTCCACTCCAACATCCAATGGAATGGCAAATGTATTTTGCGAATAACTTCCTAAGCCATGGAGGTTTTGTGTGCTTAAATTTTCTTCTTTGCCATTATCGGGAATAACTATATGTATCTGGTTTGGAGGTGTAGTATATTTGGCAGTTTCGCTAATATTTCTAATGGTTCCGTCGCTCCAGTAATAATAAAGACGATC
>CAYZNC010000572.1:0-2954 GCA_964478555.1 uncultured Bacteroidales bacterium
GTAAGCACTCCTGACAACAAACATTTCGGACAAATCAATTTTGCCTTTACCCATACTAATAAATTCCGATTCTAAAAAAGATTGTGTAGAAAAACACCAGCAAGTACCCGACTTATATTGATTTTTAATATCGGTAGCAGCTATTTCTTTTTCAATGGTGAAAGTAAACCCACCATCTTTTTTATTCTTTCGGATGTCCTGTGAGAATGTATTCCAACTAAGCATAGAACACATCAAAGTAAATAAAATAAGCGTTTTAGATTTCATGTTTATTTTTTTTATGAATGCGATGAAGATATAATTTCTTTTTCGCGAATACAAATGTAAAAAGGATATCCGAAATTACTTTCTAATCTTCAGTCCTTCATATTTTTTGAACTTTTAAAGACACCTTTTGTTTAAATTATGTTATTTTCTTTATATTAAAACGATATAACTTATGAGAGCTCAGACAATTTAATATTTGCAGGTATGATCACAAATACTTTCGTTGCAGATGTAAAAGATTCATTTTCAACCATCAAAGAGGAATATGTTACTTATATGACAGGTGACATTGAATGTAAAGGTTTTTTAGCGTACGACCAAAGTATTAAAGGGAAACGACCTGCTATATTGGTGGCATCTGAATGGTGGGGTATTATTGACAACACCAAAGTGAGGGTAAGACAATTGGCCGAATTAGGTTATATAGCTTTGGTTATTGATTTTTATGGCGATGGCAAAATTGCTGTAAATCCAAGGGATGCACAAACCTTAACCACACCATTTTACAATAATCCTCACCTAGGTAAAAAATTTTTAGATGCCGCCTTAAAAAAAATAAAAGAGTATCCCCAAACGGATCAGCGAAATATAGCTGCAATTGGCTATGGTTTCGGAGGGTTTGTAGTTTTGAATTCGGCAAAGCTGGGTGCTGATTTGAAAGGAGTCATCAGTTTCCATGGCAATCTCACAGGTTTGCCTGTTGACAAGACGCTGTTAAAGGCTAAAATTTTGGTATGCTATGGGACCAATGATAAGTTTGTGCCCCAACGAGAAGTGGACGCTTTAAAACAGCAACTTGATTCCGTAGGCGCCATAAGTATTTTTAAAGCTTATCCCAATACTATGCATGCTTTTACAAATCCTGAGTCGACAAAGATGGGCAAAGAATTCAAATTACCTATTGAATACAATGCCGAGGCCGATAAAAACTCGTGGAATGATATGAAAACCTTTTTTGCCGGACTGTTTAAGTAATATCCAGTGAGCATCTAGCATTCCAGCAAATCGTTTATGACCACTGATGCCATAAAACATCCGAAAACAGGAGGCATAAAGCTGATGGTTCCCACAGTAGATTTTTTGTTACGCTCATTTTCACAGGGAACAATAACTTCTTTAGAAACCAATTCGGTCGAATATACCACCTTGATGCCGGATACAACACCCAATTTGCGAAGTCTTTTTCGGATTAAAAAAGCTAATCTGCAATTATGAGAATTAGCAATATCGTCAATGCAAACCTGTGTTGGATCAAACTTGCCACCCGAGCCCATGGAACTTACGATGCGATGATTGTTTTTTACGCAATGATACATTAAGTAAATTTTAGGAGATAAGGTATCAATAGCGTCAACTACATAATCATAGGGCTGCTTGAGAAGATCCGTTAAAGCTTCATCGCAAAGAAATTCATCCCTGGCAGTAAGTTCGAGAGATGGATTGATATCTTTTAACCTGCTCGCCATTAAGGATGCTTTGGGTAGGCCATGTGTGCTTGATAAAGCTATCAATTGCCTGTTTCTGTTGGTCGCCTGGACAGTATCGCCATCAACAATGGTCATTTTTCCTACACCAGCACGACAAATCATTTCAGCAGCATAGGCGCCAACGCCACCCAGCCCAACTATCAGAACATGTGCATTTTTCAACTTCAGTAATTTTTCCTTTCCAACAAGTAATTCTGTTCGTGACAGCCAATCTGCACTGTTCATAATTAGATTTTAGATGTAAGACTCAAGATTGCAATCCAAATAATTTAATGGTTTGCAAAATTAAAAAATGGGGAATGAGTTTAAGCGGAAAAGTCGAAAAAGATTAAAGATGAAAATCGGAAATTTGTTTTAACCTACTGTCAGGGTCTGAAACCGCTAACAGAGTTCTCTTACGAATGAACAATTTTCAATTTATTAAAACAGGCTTTAAAATTATTCATCATTTCTGTTTTCAGCGATTCCAGGGGAAGTTCTTTAATTGCTGCGTACCGATTGTATAGTTCGGTAATGGCAATTTCACTTTCGTCAGTTTCCAGAAAAACGGAAGAAACAGGAATATGCTGTATAATACTTTCCTGTTGAATGTTTTCCAGTAGCAGCGACTTTCCAAAGGATAGTTTCATTTGCAGTTCCAGGCACCGGTTTGCAATTTCCATGTTTGGATTAAATCCATGTATAATCCAGGGCATGGCAGGTTTCAACTTTTTATGAATTTGAATTAATTCATTGAAAGCTTTAACGCAATGAATGATAAGAGGCTTATTGAATGTTTCCGATAGTTCAACTTGTTGACTAAATATCTTTTTCTGCACTTCCATGGGAGTCTTACTCTTGGTATCCAGTCCGCACTCTCCTATGGCAACAATCCTGTTATCTGCGGCCAGCTCTTTTAATCGCTGCATTTGCTTTTCCCAATCATCAGTATACCAAGGGTGTATCCCGGATGACAAATAGACATGATCCGGTAATGTATCTGAAGGATATACATTGAGAATAACCAATTCATTACCAGTATTTATGGAATGTGTATGTATGTTTATATAGGGTGTGGAAATTTCAATATCCATGTTGATTCTACTTTAATCGCAGTTAGTTATTAGCTTTTTGATGTCAGCTAAAAGCTAATGGCTAACAGCCTATATTAACTAACCGCCAATAGCATGCTTTCGAATAATATTTTTCTTTATCTCACAA
>CAYZNC010000573.1:0-2845 GCA_964478555.1 uncultured Bacteroidales bacterium
GGCAATTTTTTATACATGATGTTGTGCATAGTTTTTCTTTTATCAATCCTGGCTTTTAAGATAAAAAATATCAACTTCACTTTTACTTTTCAAATAGCCATGTTTAATTGCCCAATCCAAATAGAAATATGTAGCAGCAGTGTCTGGGCCAAATTGGTTAATTTTCCTTCCAAAATCAATTCCTGATATTTTTCTTAAGGCAATCAACCTGCAATAGTTTACGGACATCCCTTTGAATCGCAGGTCACTAGATATTCTTGGGTCTAGAATTTTTGTAAATTGTATATTCCGGGCCAAATTGACCCCCTATTCCGAAGCAAACTGACCCCCATTCCGAGAAACTGACCCCTCTGAAAACGAATCAAAGTTAACTGTCATTACGGCAAATTGACCCCTTTGGTTTTAAATTTCAGATGACATTCCGACATATTGACCCCTCTGTTAACAAAAGGTTTTTTGCTTTGCAGCAAAAAAATTAAGCAATGGCAAACAAACCAATTTGTATGGAAATTCTGGAACAAATTAAGCTTTTAAACAACCTTGGCATAGGCAAAAAGACTATAGCAAAGCAACTAGGCATCTCCAAAAATACCGTAAAAAATTACCTTGGGCAACAAGGGTCCCCTCAAACAAATCTTGCCTTGCAAGAAGAGAAATTATCGGATTTACAAGCATTCTTTCCTTACTGCAAAGAAGAACTTAACCGTACAGGAGTTACCCGCCAGATACTTTGGGGCGAATATCGGACAAAATACCCCGGTGGTTACAGTTATACGCGGTTCTGTGAGCATTTTGCCAATTGGCTTGGTAACCAACAAGCCACGCTACATATCGAACAGCAACCAGGCGACAAGATGTACATTGACTTTACCGGAGACAAACTATCGATTGTCGATCCGGATACTGGTGAAATCAAAGAAGTAGAGGTGTTTGTGTCGGTCTTGGGATATAGCGGCTTAACCTATGTAAAGGCTTGCACAAGCCAGAAAAAAGAAGATTTTTTGCCCTGCATAACTGCTACCTTGGAATATTATGGCAGAATACCCAAAGTATTAATACCCGATAATTTAAAGTCAGCTGTAGACAAAGCCAATCGTTATGAGCCAGAGATTAACCGCGACCTGTGTGATTTGGGTAATCATTATGGGTTGGCTATTATGCCCGCACGTAGCCGTAAACCACGAGACAAGGCATGGGTTGAACGTATGGTGGCTATTGTTTATAGCCGCATTTTTGCCCCTTTACGCAACCGTATTTTTACGAACCTTATCGATTTGAATGAAGCCATTGCCGAACTATTAGAAGTCCATAACAACCAATCCTTACAAAAAAGAAACGAAAGCCGTTGGGAGCTCTTTGAACAGGAAAAACCATTTATGCAACCTTTGCCCCAGGAGCGATATGAGTTAAAGGAATACCAAAAAGCAAAAGTGATGAAAAACAGTCACGTGCAACTTCATAAGGATAGGCATTACTACAGCGTACCTTATAAATACATAGGACAAACCTCCAAAATCATATACACCAATAGCCATGTGAGTATTTATTGTAGTTCCCAGCGTATCGCTTATCATATCCGCAACTTCAAGGAACATAAATATACTACTATACAAGAACACTTGCCATCCACTCACCAGTTTGTAAGCGACTGGAATCCTGATAAGTTTATTGGATGGGCAGCCCGCATTGATCCCATCGTTGAGGCTTATATCAGAAAAGTACTGGAAAATAAATCATACCCAGAACAAACCTATCGCAGTTGCGTAGGCATCCTCTCTTTTGAAAAAAAGGCAGGTCGTGAAAGACTTATAGCTGCTTGTAAAAGAGCCACCCAATTTGGAGCTTTTAATTATAAAGTCATCGAACAAATTATCCATAATAAACTAGACCGGCAACCCCTCGATACCCAGCAGGGAACCTTGCCCTTACATGGTAATATAAGGGGACCGGAATATTATAAATAACTTAAAAACCATTTACAATGACACATGAAATCGTCCAATTGATGCAGAAGCTAAATCTAAGCGGTATGCGCACCTCCTTTGAAGGATTGGTACAGGCAAAAAACAACCTTGCCATAAGTAATGATGAATTTATTAATATCCTTTTGCAAGCTGAATGGGAAGAGAGGGAAAACAAAAAACTAACCCGCCGTCTTCAAAATGCCCGCTTCCGCTATCGTGCAAGTATGGAAGAAATAGATTATATAACCCCACGCGGAATAGACAAAACACTCCTGTTCAGGCTATCTGATGCAACCTTCGTTGAAAAATCAGAAAACGTAATTATCACCGGAGCCACTGGTGTGGGTAAAAGCTATATTGCAACCGCTTTAGGCCATCAGGCATGCCTGATGGGGTATCGCGTTGCTTATTTTAGTGCACAAAAACTTTTTGCCATGTTAAGGATGTCCAAAGCCGATGAATCCTATTTTAAGGAAATCAAGCAAATTGAAAAGCAAGATTTATTGATCATCGATGACTTTGGCATGCAGCCCCTAGACCAAAGCACACGCATGATGCTTATGGAAATAATAGAAGACCGCCATCAGGATAAAGCAACGATTTTTGCCTCGCAAATACCCGTTGAAAATTGGCATGATATCATTGGAGAAAACACAATAGCCGATGCTATTTTGGACAGGTTGGTACATACGGCACACAGGGTAGAATTACAAGGTGAGTCCCTTAGGAAAAAGAAAAAATAATATCTTTGAAATAATTTAATTTAACCGTTCATTGCATTTTGTTAGCAGATTGCCCTTCGGGGTGGACCTTCGGAGTATCATTTTTCCCAAGGGGGTCAATTTCCCGGAATGAGGGGTCAGTTTGCTCGGAATAAACAT
>CAYZNC010000574.1:0-2835 GCA_964478555.1 uncultured Bacteroidales bacterium
AAAGGTAAAATCGAGAAACTTTTATAAATGACTAACACGGTGTCCTTAGAAAGCGTTCAGAACATTGATGAACTTAAGAATTTATTAGCGAATAAATCTAAAATTGTGATTACAACTCACCAGAATCCGGATGGCGATGCCATGGGTTCTGTATTAGCCTTGTCTTTGTTTCTTAAAAAAAACGGGCACGATGTCCGGGCTATAGTTCCCAACGAATATCCTGAATTTTTACAATGGCTTCCAGGTAATAATGAAGTTATGAGTTATCACAGGGGCAAAAAATCTGCTGATGAAATAATAGCTAAAGCTGATTTGATTTTCCAACTGGATTACAACGATTGCAAAAGGTCTAGTGAAATGAAGGAGATCATTGCTTCATCACACGCCCGGAAAATTATGATAGACCATCACCCTTTTCCACAAATGAACGTTGACTTTTCGATATCTTTCACCCAGGTAAGTTCTACCTCTGAATTAATTTACGAGTTTATTATTGCACTTAATGGACAGGAATTATTAGATAAATCAATTGCTACATGCTTGTATGTGGGGATAATGACCGATACCGGTTGTTTCAGTTATAACTCGTCTCATCCACGCACATTCGAAATTGTAGCTCAATTATTGAAGCGTAAGATTGAGAAAGACGAAATTTACAGGCATGTGTACGAAAGCTTCTCGGTTCAGCGTATGCGATTGTTCGGGTATTGTTTAAACGAAAAAATGCAGGTATTCCCTGAATATCATACTGCATTTATATCCATTAGTTTAGAAGAACAGAAACGTTACGAATTTGCAACAGGCGACTCAGAAGGATTTGTTAATTTACCCTTGTCTATAAAAGATATATGGTTTTCTGCATTCTTTATGGAGAAAAAGGATAAAATAAAAATTTCATTCCGGTCAAGAGGTAAATTTCCGGTGAACGCTTTTTCCGAAAAGTATTTTTCAGGTGGAGGACATCTCAACGCATCCGGGGGTGAATCGCAACTTACACTTAATGAAACTATTGATAAATTTGTGGCGCTTTTACCACAACTAGCTAAAGAATTAGAAGGGTGAGCAATATTGAACCATATTTGATTTTTTGTTCCACAAAACGATTTGCGTTTTATGTAATTCCTTTATTTCTAATTTTATCCTGTGAAGGAAGAAATAATGAGGTTCCGAAAAAAAAGGCAAATTACAATGAAACACTTATAAAAGTAAACAAATACCTGGTAGGACAAGACGTAGATAATATTAGAAAATATATAAAACGGCGGGATTGGGAAATGAAAACGACTGAAACCGGCCTTTGGTATATGATTTATGAAAAGGGTAGTGGCAAGTCCGCTAGTCCGAATAAAGCTGCAATTATCCTGTATAAAGTGTATTTATTGGATGGAACACTTTGCTATACATCTGAAAAACTAGGACCAAAAAAATTCACGCTGGGAAAAGGTGGCGTTGAGCGGGGGTTAGAAGAAGGTATTTTGTTATTACATGTAGGAGACAAGGCTCGTTTTATTTTACCACCTCATCTGGCGCAAGGACTTACAGGAGATGGTAATAAAATTCCACCACGGTCAATCATTCTCTACGAAGTAGAACTTATTCAAATAGCTGATTAATATGAGAAAAAAATTGATTTTTTCTTTCATCCTGTTCATCGGGCTTTTACTGATGAGTTGCCACAGAACTTCAGAATATCCCGGTTATAAAAAACACGAGAACGGTTTCTATTATAAATTATTAAAAATCGGCGATGAAAATGCCAAGTGTCAATACAATGACTACATCACTGCCGATATTTGTTATGCAACTATGAAAGACTCTATCTTTTTTAAGGGAAGAAGAAAATTTCAGATTTCGCAAACTAATTTTCCGGGATCCATCGACGAATGCATAACATTATTAGCAAAAGAAGATTCAGCCAGTTTTATCCTAACAGCCGCCGACTTCTTTCGGAAAACGCTTTCTTCGGACCTCCCTCAATTCTTAAAAGAGAAGGATAAAATAAAAATTGACATCGCTGTTGTTGATATTCAAACCCCAAAGCAATATGCCTTTGAAAAAGAGGCTTTTTTAAAATGGATTGAAGATTTTGGCGAATATGAAAGAACCATCTTAAAACAATACCTGGAAAGTTCGAAACTCAAGGCAAAACCTACTTCATCCGGCATGTATTATTTGGTTATCAAGCAAGGGAATGAAAATAAGGGTGTTAAAATGGGTGATACCGTGGTTGTGCATTATGAAGGACGCTTTCTGAACGGCAAGTTTTTTGACTCAACACGGCAACGTAAAGAAGCATTTCAATTTGTTTATGGCCAACAATGGCAGGTAATTAAGGGTTTGGAAAACGCTATTGGGATGATGCATGAAGGAGAAAGAGCTCTTTTCATTATGCCATCGGAACTTGCTTTTGGGGAAACAGGATCTTCTACAGGTATTATTCCTCCTTTTACATCTTTAATTTTTGAAGTAGAATTAGTCTCCGTAAAATAAATATTACTTGTAACGCAACCTTTATGCGGAGGGTTGATCTTATAATTAAAACCAACACCTACTGATGGAATGCAAAGTTTCAAAATACAATTTATTGCTGTTTGTGTTGCTGATTGCTTTTGTTTGCTCCTGCAAGAAAGAAAGCAGTGCTGCATTGATGGCAATGGAGGATAATCAAATAGATAGATATCTCCAATTGCATAATCTTAATATTAAACCAACTGCCTCAGGACTATATTTTCAGTCAATTATAGATGGCGAAGGAGACTCGCCCAGCCTTAAGGATTTTGTTACTATAAGCTATGCTGCTACTACCTTAGACGGAAAATTATTTGATACCAGCAA
>CAYZNC010000575.1:0-2835 GCA_964478555.1 uncultured Bacteroidales bacterium
CGGTTAGGTTTCATGGCAAAGGAAATAATGCCGGGCATGGTTTTAAATTTAAGCAAATATGGGTAGGTAAAACAATTAGGATCGCGATTGAATAATCTTTTCATCACTGACTTTTCGTTTTCAATGTTTCCAATGCTGAAAAATGTTTCGCCTTCTTCAAACCCCTGAAATAATATCCTTATGCTATCGCCCAAATCTTTATTGTGGCGGCCGTAAATAGCAAAGTGGCTGGCATGTACGTTTGGAGTCAGCCCAACAATGGTGTCGTCAACCATTTTCCAGGTGCCGCTGCTTATTCCGCCAAAAAAGACGATAATGTACCTGTGGTCTGTCAGCAAACACATCTTGCAAAAGCCCTGCGGGTCATGAGAGAAATTTATATTGTACAGGCCTGTGATGTCGTTATTATTTTGAGCGTTAACAAGAAATACCAAGCAAGTAAAGGATAAGCATACAAATAATTTCTTCATACCATTGTTTTTTTTGTTGGTTTACTATTTCCATACGAATTAATGGTGGAAGGATTCACGAAAGTCGGACGCCAGGTTTCTTTTAAACTCATCAAATTTGAGGTTTTCAGATTTAACTTTTTAAAGATTTTTAGTTAATCAGTAGTTTTTTTTGATACTTTTTCATCTATTTTAATTGTGACGGAGTTCTTGGATATATGCCTGTATCGGTTTTGCGAAGCCAAATTTCCTCTGTTTTGTTGCGCAGATAGACATTAAGTTTGTTGTAGTCTTTATCGGGTATGAAAACCAGATCCGTTTCCTGTTCTTTATCTTTTTTGTACATTTTTTTATAAGCTTCGAACACTTCCTTTTCATCAAAATCAACATCAGCTCCAAATAATTTGCCGTCTTTGTCATGCCATCTAAAATACATTGTTCGGGGCAATGCTTTCTGAGTAAAGAAATTCTTCTTTAACCCCTCGCCCCACATATAATCACATTCACCATTATAAAATTTTACTCCAATACCTTCTGTTTCGTCGCCCTCTGATAAAATAAGAATGGGTTTCCAGGGATATCTGATGCGGTAACTATCGAACAAACCAAATTGAATGCTTTTTTCTTTAACGATTTTAACAATTTCAGGAAATTCTGCCAGCGCATCCTTTACATATTTGTTTCTGTCTTGTTCACCATCTGGCATTACTTCTTTCCACTCAACTTCAGTTTCCGAAGCTTGATATCTGCCAATCTCCACTTTACGTTCATTCGCTGCCATCATCCACAATACAACCATACCCCCAGGTGCCATGTTCACTATGAGTCGATTATAGGGTTCAAGTATTCCGTATGATGCCATAACTCCTTCATTAAAAAGAGCCTGCATGGTGTCAGTTGGCAATTGAAACTCGCCTTTAAAGAATTTGTTTTCGACTACAGAAAACCAGATGATACTTAAGCTATCCGGCACGAAGTCGCCAGATCCCATGGTTAAACCGGTTTCTCCCCAGCTATTGTTTAAAAAGCCGTCGGTTGGCAATGATGAAAATTTATCACCGCACATAAAATCCCCACTATAAACGAAAGCAGGGTATAACTTAGGAGCATTAACACTGGGCTGCCATTCAATGGATAAATGCTTTTTTGATTGGCAGGATAAAAAACTCAAATTTAGCATGCAACAGATAAATATTAAGTATTTGTACATAAGGCTATTCAATTTCTTCCCTCTCCGTTTACATTACTGTGTTCTTGTATAAATACCCGCCTTAGTTTTCCGCAGCCATATTTCTTCTGTTTTGCTGCGCAAGTAAACATCCAGCTTTTCATAGGTTTTGTCGGGTATCATAACCAATTGCGTTTCTAATGTTTTATCTTTTTTGTACATCTCCTTAAAGGCTTCGAACACCTCCTTTTCATCGAAATAGATATCGGCACCAAAACGACTACCCGAATGATCTGTCCATTTAAGTAGTATTTCATAAGGGAGTGCCTTTTGTTTAAAAAAGTTATTTTTAAGCCAGTCTCCCCATATAAAATCAAATTCACCGTTATAAAAACTAATTCTTATTGCTTCGATCACTCCTGAATCAGGCAGCGCCAGGAAGGGTGCCCATGGGTATTTTACCCGGTAACTATCGTATAAGCCATATTGGATACCGTTTTCTTCAAGATTTTTTTTGATTTCAGGAAAAAGTGCAATGGATTCTTTTACAAATTTGTTTCTATCCTGTTCGCCCTGTGGCATTACTTTTTTCCAATCTATATTAGTTTCGGTGCCTTGGTAATGACCTATTTCCACCTTACGTTCACCAGACATTTTCATCCAAACGACTATCATGCCACCGGGAGCCATATTGACCAGGAGAATATCATAAGTTTCATGTTCCCCATTGGAAGTTATGAGTCCTTCCTCAAAGAGGGCTCGCATGCTATCAGTTGGCAATTTGAACTCTCCTGTATAAAACTTATTTTCAACTACCGAGAACCAGGTAATATTGAGGCCTTCTGGAACAAAATTACCACTGCCCATAGTCAGGCCAGTATTGCCCCAACCTTCCATCAAAAAACCATCAGTTGGAAGTCCGGCATATTCTTCTTCTCCAGCCCAAAATCCACCATTTATAACCCATGATGGATAAACTTCCGGAGCACTCACACTGGGCTGCCAACTATAATTTGTTTTTTTTGGTTGACACGATAAAAAGCTCAAGTTCAACATACAATAGAGAAATATTAAGTATTTGTACATGTTCAAATATGGGATGTAGGTTAAGTTAAATACTTCAAGTTTGGATGTTCAATTCTTCTTCTTTAATAAATTATGGAGTTCTTGTATAAATACCCGCCTTAGTTTTCCGCAGCCATATTTCTTCTGTTTTGC
>CAYZNC010000576.1:0-2785 GCA_964478555.1 uncultured Bacteroidales bacterium
GATTAACTTTTCCGTGAAGGATAAAAAATATTTTTTAGAAAAAAGATTTTATTTTCTCCCGAATAAAGTTCAATGCATTGCGAATCTGCGTATCAACGGTATTTTCCGACAGATTTAATTTCAGTGCAATTTCTTTGTAAGAAAGCCCTTCCTCTAAACTATATAAGAATATTTCCCTGCGGCGATCAGGTAACAGTTTGATACATTGTTGGATGAATTCGTTAAGCTCTTGATAATGGACAGTTTTTTCCGTAGTGAGTTCGGTTTCGTTATAATCTTGCAGCATATAATTTTTATAAGCCTGCTCATTCACAACTTTGCGGAGAGAATTAAGTGCTTTCTGCTTTGCGATTTTATAAAATAACTTGCCAATAGGGAGGTCTTCAATCAGGTTAGATCGCATTTCCCAAACATTTATAAAGACTTCCTGAAGGAGATTTTCGGTTTCCGCAGAGTTCTTTGTGAAATGGAAAATAAAATTGAAGATTCTTTGATGATACTCCTTATACAGAGCCTCAAAAGCTTCCGCATCATCATGTATAATATTACGAATAAGTAATTGCTCGTTATAAAGCATCTACATTTTCATTTAAAAGGCTAAAATTAAAAATACTTTGATTGAACTACAAAGTATCACCAAATAAATGTAATATCCTACAGAGACCTTTATTTTCCTAAACCAAAGTTGGAATGCTATAATCGTTGGTCATAGGCATTTTTTAATGTTTGCAGGTCTATTTTTTTCATTTGAAGTACTGCATTCATAACCCTTTCTGATCTTCCAGGATTTGTGTCGCTCAGCATTTCTTCTATTTCCGAAGGCGCAATCTGCCAGGATATGCCGTACTTATCCTCGAGCCAACCACATTGCTGAGCTCTTGCATCACCTCCTTTGGACAGAATTTCCCAATAGTAGTCTATTTCTTGCTGATCTTTACAGTTAACTACAAGTGATAAACCGGGAGTAAATGAAAACTGATGTTCTCTATTGCTGTCCATAGCAATGAATTCCTGCGATTCAAGCGAAAACCTTGCGTGCTGAACGGTTCCTTCAGCGCCCATGTCTCCTGCACCAAAACGCTGGATAAAGCTAACGCCTGAATTTTTGAAGATGGAAACATAAAAGTTCATGGCCTCTTCAGCTTTTCCGTGTTGCTTTCCTGCAAACAACAGGAATGTTGCGATCTTTTGCGAAGCTTTGGCAAGATTTAATTGCCATGTAACTCCATATTTGTCTCTAATCCATCCGAATTTTTCACTAAATGGATATTTGGAAAGTTCCATCAGCACCGTTCCTCCCAGAGAAAGATTCTTCCAAAGCTTATCTATTTCAATTGCTGTATCACAATTTACAAAGAATGATATGGCTGGAGTGATTGCAAATACAGGGCCTCCGTTTATTGCAACAAATTCCTGACCTTCTATCTGAAAAGCTATAGTCATTACCGATCCTTTTTGTCTTCCTGCTGCTTCAGCTCCTTTCTCTCCATACCGGGTAATAGTTTTGATCTTTCCATTATTAAAAATGGTAGTATAGAAATTTACAGCATCCGCCGCCTGATTGTCGAACCATAAAAAAGGTGTGATTCTATGAAAATCAGTTTCCTTCAATTTTTTACCGGGTTCTGTTGTTGTTTGTGTTTCCATAAGTTTGGCTTTTTAATTATCACAAAACACCATAAGTTTGGCAAAAGTTCGTTCAAAAATGCAGGAAAATCAGAAAAAAATAAATGTTGGAATTCGTTTTTTAGGAATTTGATTATAAAAAAAAGAATATTTACCGCAAAGACGCGAAGGCGCAAAGTTTTATTCTTCGCGACTTGGCGTCTTCGCGGTGATTATGCCATACCAGAAAGCTATTTACTTACTCCTTCGGTGGTCATCTGAATCCTTTTCATGGTGCCATCTTCGTTGTAAAATAGCCTGTCGATGCAGACCGAGCGGCGGAAACTGCCTCCATTGACATTTGTGCCACCGTTATGGTAAATGAAATACCACTTGCCTTTAAACTCCACAATGGCCTGATGGTTGGTGTTGGAGTTTCCGGCGAGTTCGTTGAGGATACCTTTGTACTCCCAAGGCCCTGTAATCTTTTTGCTCATCGCATAGCATATCTTTTCGGGGAACTCAGATGCATAAGATAAATAGTACCATCCTTTATACTTGTGCAGCCAGGGAGCTTCGGTATATCGTGGCAAGTCGGGGACGGCAATGATTGGGCCCATGGTATCAATCATATTTTCCTTCAACTTCACATAGTAACATTGTGTATTACCCCAATACAAATAAGCTTGACCGTCATCATCGATCATTACCGTTGGGTCTATGTCATCCCAACTTATTTTGGTATACCGGGTAGTTAGGTCGTTAGTAATTATAGCCGATCCTTTGGCATCCTTGAAAGGACCAGTAGGGTTATCTGATACTGCAACCCCAATAGACTTGCCATGGATTGTACCATGACTAACCGCTACGTACCAATAAAATTTACCATTGCGCTCAATAACCTGCGAAGCCCATGCATCGCCATTTGCCCATGCGAAATCGGTAACCCGAAGTGGAACAGGATGCTCCGTCCATGTTTTCATATCCTCGGTAGAAAAAACAAGCCACTCATTCATCACATAGCGGTTTTCTTTGGGAGGACAAACATCATGACCCGTATACAGGTAAAATTTGTTTTTATAAACCATTGCTGCAGGGTCTGCGGTGTATTTATACCTGATAATAGGGTTGCCATCGGCACGAAAAGTGGTATCCTGGGCAGGTACCTGACCATATAGCC
>CAYZNC010000577.1:0-2768 GCA_964478555.1 uncultured Bacteroidales bacterium
TCTTTTTAATCTATTGCATTGTACAAAAAATTTGCCACGGAGAATTTTTGTCAAATTGACACGAATGGAAATTTTGTTATTCTAATCTTTGAATTTGTGCTCCCAGTTTATTGAGCCGAACGTCAATTTGTTCGTAACCGCGGTCGATCTGCTCAATATTATGAATAATACTGGTTCCGTCGGCCGAAAGTGCAGCAATAAGCAAAGCTAC
The DNA here is from genome assembly GCA_964478555.1 of uncultured Bacteroidales bacterium. Lineage (GTDB taxonomy): Bacteria > Bacteroidota > Bacteroidia > Bacteroidales > JAAUTT01 > JAAUTT01. The sequence continues at coordinate 212 of CAYZNC010000577.1, forward strand.
TCCGGCACGAATGTCAGGTGTGGTCATAGTAGTTGCTCTGAGTTTAAATTTATTGTCGAGACCAATAACAGTTGCGCGGTGGGGATCGCACAGAATAATTTGCGCTCCCATGTCAATCAGTTTATCGACAAAAAACAACCTGCTCTCAAACATTTTCTGATGGATGAGTACGCTTCCTTTAGCTTGCGTAGCTATTACCAGGAAAACACTCAGTAAATCGGGGGTTAAACCTGGCCATGGAGCATCAGCAATAGTCATGATGGAGCCATCAATAAACGTTTCGATTTGATAGGAGTCCTGCGGAGGAATATAAATATCGTCATTGATTTGTTCTATTCGTATACCTAACCGGCGGAACGAATCGGGAATAATGCCAAGATTTTCGTATGAAACATTTTTAATGGTAATTTCCGAATGGGTAATGGCAGCCATGCCAATAAAACTACCCACTTCAATCATGTCAGGAAGAATTGTGTGTTCGCAACCTGTAAGATGTTTTACTCCCTCAATGGTAAGTAGGTTTGAAGCGATTCCTGAGATTTTCGCTCCCATTTTTATGAGCATCTTGCAAAGCTGCTGCACATAGGGCTCACAAGCTGCGTTATAAAGAGTAGTAGTGCCTTTAGCCATTACGGCGGTCATTAATAAGTTTGCTGTGCCTGTAACTGAAGCTTCCTCAAGTAAAATATAGGTGCCATTGAGGTCTTGAGCATCAACCTGATAGTAATTCTCATTAGGATCGTAATGAAATTTTGCGCCAAATTTTTCGAAACCTATGAAATGAGTATCAAGGCGTCTTCTGCCAATTTTATCACCTCCTGGGCGTGGAATATAACCCTTTCCAAAACGGGCGAGTAAAGGGCCTATAATCATTACCGATCCACGCAGACTTGTGGCTTTGGTCTTTATTTCAGGCAGATTGAGTAATTCAATATCAATTTCGTCTGCCTGGAAAATATAAGTGCTATCATCTGTTTTTTTGACCTTAACGCCTAGAAGGATTAGTAAATCGATTAGTGCGTTGACGTCGTCAATACAAGGAATGTTTCGAATGGTTATGGGTTCGGGAGTGAGCAAACATGCGCATATAACCTGAAGTGCTTCATTTTTAGCACCTTGCGGAGATATTTCGCCACAAAGTGGAGTTCCGCCCCTGATTACAAATTTTGCCATCAGACAAAATGATAAAATTAGTAGGATTTATTCTTTTTTGGGGTGGCAATCATAATCTTGTCTTTTTTCTTTTTCCCTTTATTTAGAATTTCCCTGGTTTCTTCCAGCTTGTAACTATCGTCGAGTTTTATTTTGCCTTTGGACAGAACGCCTAAGTCATTCACAATTACCTGATCATCAACAGCCTCTCTATTCCATGTGAGATATGACTTTTTCATATGATTGGCAATAATCGATATAAGTGCACGTCGTTCATCGTTTTCCGGCATGTTACAAGCATATCCAATCATATTTTCCAGGATCTTTCCATAGTGTTTGTATCGAATGGCAGATTGAGGGTAAGGTACAATCCTGGGTTTTTCCTGAAACGTTTCAGGAACGGGAACTGCATATGGATAGTCAATATCCAGTTTGAATTCGGACATTATGGCAATATGGTCCCAAAGTTTATGTTTGAAGTCGTGTATGTCACGAAGGTGCGGATTAAGGTTACCCATTACACTAATTAGTGCCTGGGTCAGACGGTTACGTTCATTACGATCCTCAGTGTTCATAATGTGGTCAACCATTTTTTGAATATTTCTGCCATATTCGGGCAGTACTAATTTTTTACGCGATGTATTATAATCGTAATCCATTTCAATCATTTTTTTTTATGCAAAGCTAATGTTTTTCTTTGAATTGATGTTTAGGAATCATTTTGTAATTTTTTACTCAAATTTTAATTTGTAAAGAAGCAAAGTATCAATGTATATTTCAAAAATTTTCCTTAAATTTATTTATACGTTATAACTACAATTTAATTATCAGAACAAATGGATGATCTATTCGGTTTAAGCGTACTTGTAATTGACGATTCATACGTAAATCGCCAGTTGATGAAAACCATTTTAGACGATGAGTTTAAAGAGGTTATTGAGGCTGGAGATGGTATAGAGGCTCTTGAAATACTGGAATCGGGGGTTAAACCCCATTTGATCATACTCGATCTAATGATGCCGGTTATGGATGGTATAGAAACTTTAAGAAGAATAAGGGAACTTGGTTATGCTATTCCAATTATCGTTATTACTGCTGACATAGAAGGCGAGAATCGTATCAAATGTATGGAATTAGGAGTTGCTGGATTTATTAATAAGCCAATTTATGGAACTCAGGTTGTCAGGTTGATTAACGGAGTTCTTAAAAAATAATAATTAGTTGATATTCAATAAAATAATACGATAACTGTGAATGCTAAACCTGTAATATTTGTTATAGAAGATGACCGGGCCTTTAATAAGCTTATAATGAGCTACTTATCGTCTAAGATAAATTGTGAAGTATTGAGTTTTATTGCTGGCGAGGACTGTATGGACATGATTGCTGCTGGCAAAATACCTGA
>CAYZNC010000578.1:0-2737 GCA_964478555.1 uncultured Bacteroidales bacterium
TGCTGACTTTCCTTTACGGCCATATCGGCCAAACCCACCATAAAAAAATTGATTCCCTGCGAAACATTAACCTCAATGGTAATAGTTGTAGCTCTAATACCATACACCGCACTACCGTAAGTTTTTACGAGCATATATTTAATAATCAAAGTCGTTGAATCCGACCCCGGCGATCCTTATCTTCCAACAAACCAAAGCAGAAATTGCTAACTATCTCTCCATGAATAACCGAAAGTGAACTTGGTTCCAAATCTAATATTTTAATTTTTAGAATGCAAAAGGTTTTGGAAAAGACGTTAAACAAGATGAGCGGTTGTTGGTTATTTTTTTATGAGATTGAATACCTATCAAATTATAGCACTCCGCAATTTACCGTTCCTTGAGCGGAGTCGAAAGGAGTGAGGAGGCTGAGTTAACTTCTAAAAGTCAATTTCATGAAGCATACGATAAATTTAGTTTTAATAGTACGTTTTATGTATTTTTGTATAATAAAGGCATAAATTATTATGATAACACCATCGGCATTAAGGCGGGATTTATATAATTTGCTCGATAAGGTCATCCAAACGGGAGAGCCAATTGAAATTAAAAGGAAGAATAAAGTTCTTAAGATAACTGTGGAGACCTCAAAGACAAAAATTGATAACTTAAAAAAGCGGGATGTACTTAATTGCGCCCCGGAGGAAATTATTCACAATAATTGGGAACAAGAATGGAAAGCCTGAATTATGATTAATCTACTGAATGAAATAGAAATACTTTTAACTAAATACAATAGTTTGAATATTCCGCAAGCTATTGATTGGGGAAAATATAATCTCTATTCAATAGTCCATCATTCCACAAGCATCGAAGGTTCTTCGTTAACGGAAGAAGAAACCCAATTGTTGCTGGATGAAAATATCACTGCAAAAGGGAAACCCTTGGAACACCATCACATGCAAAAGGATCATTATAACGCATTGTTATTTGTTCTTGATGCTGCTGAAAATAAAAAGAAAGTGTCTGTTGATTTCTTAAAGGAAATGGCTGGATTGGTTATGAAAAATACAGGGGGAATTCATCATACCGTGTTGGGTTCTTTCGATTCCAGTAAGGGCGATTTAAGGTTGTTGAATGTGCATGCGGGGAACACCAGGTTTGTTGATTTTTCAAAAGTTCCCGATCTGATGGACAAATTTTGTAAAGAACTTAACGAAAAATTGGCAAGCATCAAAGATAGCAGCGATGCCCTAATCACTTCTTTTGATGCCCATTTTAACCTTGTTTCCATACATCCTTTTGCCGATGGAAATGGGCGTGTATCGCGATTAATAATGAACTTCGTTCAACATTACCATAAACTTCCTTTGTCGAATGTATTTAAAGAAGATAAAGCCGAATACTACAAGGCTTTGATTGATACAAGAGCAAGTGAGAACATGGATGTATTTAGAACTTTCATGTTAACCCAATATAAAAAAATGCTCGAACTCGAGATTCAGAAAGTGTTTGACTCCCAAAACGAACATGTTATTAAAAAGGATAATAAATCGGAACTGGGGATGGGTATGATGTTTTAAAGCGGGGAATTCTACCGCTAAGACGCAAAGGCGCAAAGAATATGTGGTAAACTTTAGCTTCCCTATAGAAGCCGAAAGTTAAAACGTCAAAGATACCGGGGAAAAACCGTGCTGAGTTGCGGGGAAAAGATAGGTTAAAGGCCACCACCGGATTTTTAAGTTAATGCAATGAACCAGTTTTAAACAGACTGGGTTTTTTGTTGGATTTAAATCAGATTGTTTATCTTTGATATGACAGGACTATAAATAATTTATTCTATTTTTCATGATCCAATCAATAATAGCTTTAATTTGTGTAATGTCTGGAGCTTCATTACAATTCTATTTTAGTAGACAAAATGAGACCAAAAAGCAGAATGATTTATTAAAGTTTTCAGCTTACGCAGATTTTTTTAGGGGACTTGCTGGCTCGTCCATTTTACATAAAAATCCTAATAAAGAAAAAGAAATGGAATTTAAAATTCAAATTGCAGATGCTAAAGCTAGGATTAGTGTATATGGTGATGATTCAGTCATAGAAAAGATCGCGTATTATTTAAGAATGAACGAGGTATTAAGTTCGCCAGATTCAGAAAAAGCATTGGTTGATATAATAGTAGAGATTCGAAAAAAACATAACAGTTCAGCAATTATAAATACAAATGATATTTCCCAACTCATATTAGGTACTGATATTGAAAAAAATAAAATTCAGCCGGTTTAATACTGTGTTTTTAAGTTGAAAAAAGTGTGTTGTTTTATTGCGTAATTTTATCCCAAACTTAAAACAACTATTATGATAACGGACGAAGCAATTCAGAAATTAAAAGAGACTTACGATTCAGAAATATCTAATTTGAAGGAAGAGTTAGAAAGTTTGAAATCACAATTTACCGAACTGGAAGATTATGTGGTGAGTATTAATGCAAGATTACGTGCATTAGAATAATACTTTTTGTTTATTGGGTATCGTTTCATAACCGGACACAACATCATAAGTTTATATCCTCAGGCAGCATCTATTCTGTTAAAAATCAACGATAATTTGTACGAAAATCCCGTTAGGGATTAAATGTGGGTAGAAGATACAGAGAAGAGGGTTGTATCGTCCCGGACGGGACGAAAGACAAAACCTCACCCCTTTTTTCTACCCACATTTTGTGCCTAGCGGCACATCGTTTCTATTTCTCATAGTA
>CAYZNC010000579.1:0-2722 GCA_964478555.1 uncultured Bacteroidales bacterium
AAAATTTGGAAATCAGGAGTATTGTAATGGATTTGCCAAGGACATTACTGAACGCAAAAAAGCGGAAGAGCAATTATTAATTGCCAAAGAAAAGGCAGAAGAAAGCGATCGTCTTAAAACTGCATTTCTCCACAATATGAGTCACGAAATTCGTACTCCCATGAATTCGATTATGGGATTTTCTGATTTGCTGTCTGCCAATTTTGGTAATAAGCCAAAGTTGGAATATCTCACAAATATCATTAAACTACGTTGCACTGACCTTCTGGAAATAATTGGTGAAATACTTGATATCGCTAAGATCGAATCGGGTCAGTTAACCATTCATACAGAAAAATTTCAGTTACAAAACTTTTTCAAAGAGCTCTATCAATTATCTATAGAGCACAGGCAACGCATCAATAAAGAACAAATTGATTTTAATGTTCATATCCATTTTGATTTTGCTAAATCCATTATTACCGATCAGGGCAAACTCAAGCAGATATTTATTAACCTTATAAGCAATGCATTCAAATATACCGAAAAAGGAAGAATTGAAGCTGGTTGTTTGACTGAGCAAGAGCTATCTTCAGATTCAATCAGCATTCAGAATAATTTAAACGACTCCGAATTTAACCTTCAACATAAACTTATCTTTTATGTTAGTGATACCGGCATTGGTATTCCAAAAGAAAAACAAAAAGCAATATTCGAGCGCTTTGTTCAGGTAGAGTCGGGTACTTCAAGACTATATGGAGGAACGGGCCTTGGTTTGTCCATTGCTAAAGGAATAGTGGAAGTCTTAGGAGGCAAAATCTGGCTCGATTCAGAATTAGATAAGGGCTCTACATTTTATTTTTCATTTCCTTATACCTCCGAAGAAACAGATGGGACCTACGTAACTGAAACAGGACATAAAGAAATTCCGGGTGCAGCAAACAAAACGATTTTAATAGTTGAAGATGAAAAATATAATGCCCTATATTTAAAAGAAATCCTTTCCGACTCCGGGTTTAATATTCTTCTTACTTCTCTTGGCAATGAGGCTATTAAAATAGCTTTGGAACAGTCCGTAGATATTATATTAATGGATATTCGACTACCTGATATTAATGGATATGAAGCTTCACAACAGATAAAAATGCATAACCCGGGTATAAAAATTATAGCCCAAACAGCATATGCTGCTCCGTCCGATAAACAAAAAGCCATAGAGGCAGGATGCGACGATTATATCAGCAAACCCATAAAACAAGAAGTATTACTTTCTAAAATTGCACAACAGTTGAGTAAAAAATAGAGTAATCACATTGAAAACAGGAGAAACAAACGATCATTAATTTGTCAACTTCATTTGTTAATTTTGAATCCTGAGTTATCAACTAAAACTTGACAGATTATGAGTGATATTGGTGAAACGATTCAAGAAACTTTAGAACCAGCAGGTAATAGTAAAATTAATGCAATGGTTGCCATTATGGTTGCTATTACTGCAACCTTCATGGGGCTATGTAATGTCAAAGACGGTAACATTGTCCAGGCAATGGATCAGGCTCAAGCCAAGAGTATAGATTCCTGGTCTTATTTCCAGGCAAAAAGTACCAAGCAAGCCATTGCTGAAAACTCTTTAAAAATTCTAAAAGCGCAAAATGCTTCTCTTAATGAAGCAATCATAAAAGACTTTGAAAAAGAAATAGCCCGTTATGAAAAAGAAAAAGCTGAAATAAAAACGAAGGCTGAAAATTTTGAAAAGGCATATGACGATAATAATCTTTTTGATGATCAGTTCGATATGACCGATGCCTTGTTGACCATTTCAATTGCTATGTTTGGTATTACTGCCCTTACACAAAAGAAATGGCTTTTATACTTTGCCACTGGAATAAGTTTGATTGGCATTACACTGGGAATAACTGCATTCATGAAAATCAGTCTTCATTCTGATTTTGTGTCAAGAATATTGGGATAAATGGCTTGCTTAGGTCATTGTACCTAAATCCCAGAGGGATTAAATGTTTATAGACATGAACAAGCAATTATTCAATGTGCGACCCCAGCCGGGGTCGAATGTCGATTTGGTAATGTCTTCTATAAACATTTGACCTCTCCGAGGTCTTTTAAAATACAAATTGACCAAAAGCATTTTTAATCAGCAGACCTTATTTAAATAGTAACATTACTTTGCACGAAACCTCACGACCGAAGGGAATAACGGAGGTGGTTTAAAAATGTCTTTGCCTTCGTTTATCTTTCAACTTATTTATACAAACACAAGTAAGGAGTATCTTCGTCACATTTTACTTTGAATTTTATACCTTTTTCAACCACGAAGGATTCAAATTTTTTATACGTTTTCCACTCGTTTTCGCCGGGCAACTTAATCGTAAGTTTTCCGGAAATAACCGTCATCACTTCAATAGTTGAGGTACCGAATTCATATTCGCCTTGAGCCATTACTCCAATGGTAGCAGTTCCTTCTGATGAATCCAGGGCAATTGATTTTACTTTGCCGTCGAAATATTCGTTTGTTTTAAACATAATTTTAAGCTTTAAATGGAAGCGCAAAAGTAAAAAAAAGTATTGGAAAAAGTGCCTGCTATATTTAAAATGGTTTGCAGGTTGGATCCGACCCTCAGGGTCTAAGTCGAAGCGGAGCCCGGTGGTTGAGCGGAGTCGAAACCACTTTACGAGGGCCTTTCGACTCCGCTCAAACACCAGTCCCAATAACTACAATTCTTAT
>CAYZNC010000580.1:0-2672 GCA_964478555.1 uncultured Bacteroidales bacterium
CAATTTTATATGTCCATTAGGCACTATTAATTTCATATCCTCGGTTGGCATTTTTCCGCTACTTTCAAACAACCACATTTTTTCTATATAACCTTTAAGCAACGGATGAGGGTCTATATTTTGAAGTTGCATATGCATGATTCAGCCAGGTAATAGGTGTTTAATCTGTCAGCGTATAAGCATTTCAGATCAATTAATGGATAAACAATTAGAATCATTAAAAGGTTTGGAATTAGGAGAAATTGATATAGTTCTGATGCTCAGATTGAAAGTAGCGTTTTTAAGTCGCCCCAAATCCACCAGATGAAAGCATGCGTTTCGTAAATACTGTGAAAAAATAATTTTATTTTTGCTGAAAAGTAACATTCCTAAAAAATAAATATGAACTACCTCAAAAATCTTTTTTTCTTTCTATTCATTTTCTCTACATCTATTGTATATGCACAGAAAGATACCATAAACCTGAGCAAGTTAACCGGACATCCACGTATCTTGCTTCTAAAAGGAGAGGAAAAAAGTATTCAGCAATCTATTAATCATAGTAAAACCTGGGAAACGATGCACGATGCCATTCTGGACGAGTGTACCAAAATTATTGCCAAATCGCCGGTGGAACGAGTGTTGATTGGTCGTCGGCTGGAGGATAAATCACGCGAATGTTTACGACGTGTATTTTATCTATCGTATGCGTACCGTATAACGGAAGAGGAAAAATACATGCAAAGGGCCGAAAAAGAAATGTTGGCCGTATCCAATTTCAGCGACTGGAACCCCTCGCATTTCCTTGATGTGGCTGAAATGACAATGGCTGTGTCTATTGGTTACGACTGGCTTTATGATAAATTGTCTCCTGAATCCAAACAAATAATTCGCAATGCGATCCTTAAAAAAGGTCTGGAACCTTCCTTTGACAATAAATACAATTCATTTCTCACTACCAAAAGTAATTGGAACCAGGTGTGCAACGCCGGAATGACGTATGGCGCCCTGGCGATTGCTGAAGATGAACCGGAACTTTCAAAAAAAGTAATCGATAGGGCATTAAGCACGATTCACCTGCCGATGGATGCCTACAAACCGGATGGCGCTTATCCCGAAGGATACGGTTACTGGCACTATGGCACCTCATTTAATGTGATGTTTCTGAGTGCTATCGAAAAAGCTTTTTCAACGGATTATGGTTTGTCGGCCTCCCCGGGTTTTTTGAAAACACCCTGGTTTCTGCAACATATGACTGGTGTTACAGGACAAAGTTTTAACTGGAGTGATTGTCAGTTACAAGGAAAACTAAGCACAGCTATGTTCTGGTTTGCTCAGAAGTTGAATGATCCATCCTTGCTTTGGGTCGAAAAAAACTATATGCCAAAAGCAGAATATTCGGATGCTAATAATGGTAGGCTACTACCAGCTATCATGATTTGGGGAAACAATATTTCGTTGGAAAAAATAAGCGAGCCTTCCTCCAAGCTATGGGTAGGACAAGGTGATAACCCTGTTTGTCTGATGCGAACATCATGGATCGACCCAAATGCCATTTATCTGGGTTTTAAAGCCGGATCAGCTTCCGTAAATCACGCACACATGGATATCGGCTCTTTTGTAATGGAATCGGACGGTGTACGTTGGGCATCTGATTTGGGAATGCAGGATTACGAATCGCTGGAATCAAAAGGCATTAAAGTATTCGGAAGAACACAGGATGCACAACGCTGGACGATATTCCGTATGAACAATTATGCACACAACACTTTAACAATCGATAACCAATTGCAACTGGTGAATGGATATGCAAAAATTGACAAGTATGCTGATAAACCTGATTTTATGTATGCTGTTTCAGACTTGTCTTCGGTTTATGAAAACCAACTAGCCTTCATAAAACGTGGTGTTGCAATTGTAGAGAAAAAATATGTAGTGGTGCGCGATGAGTTAAGAACTACCGCCAAATCAACAACAGTGCGTTGGATCATGTTAACTGGCGCGAAGGTGAACATTACCGGTAAAAATTCAGCCACCTTAACTAAAAATGGGAAAGAGCTATACCTTCGGGTGAATGCTCCCGGCAATATTAGCATGAAAACCTGGAGCACTGAGCCAAACACCACATATGACGCTCCTAACCCTGAAACAACATTGGTTGGCTTTGAATGCGTTGTTGCTGCGAATACACAAGAAACTATACAAGTATTGCTAATCCCTTCTTCTGCTAATAATAAAGATATTTCTTTTGGTATTTCTCTGGATCAATGGTAACGAACTGGATTACTTTATATTCCAACACCCCGCAACCATGACACAAAAAAAAATCATTTCGAATAAAATGCCTTAGCCATTATTTCCTGTTCGGATTTTGGAATTTTATATTTTTCTGCCTTTACTGAAAGGAGGTAAAATATTTTTTTACATTTCATAATGTATCATATTTCGATCAAATACAAAACTATTGTCTGTAATATCAAACATTAATTTATGCCTTCGGGGAGGAAGGGAATTTTTGGTTTGATATGCCAGCCCTACGGGCTTTGTGACATTCATATATTTTTACTTTTCTACCGATATTTCAGCCCGCTGGGCTTTCATCCCTAATAAGTAGAAAATATGTACTTTATCAAAGCCCTTAGGGCTGACATATCGGTAGAAAATCATAATTAGCGCTATGCTTTCAAAGCCCG
>CAYZNC010000581.1:0-2656 GCA_964478555.1 uncultured Bacteroidales bacterium
GTTACTTTCCAAAAATCTCTTCCTTCCCAGCTTATTACGGTATTTCCATAATGCGACACTTTATCTGAATATTCTTTTATAAAGGTTTGAGGAGGCAAAATACCGGGCCGGTAACTGATCGTTTGAAAATGATCGATCACATCTTTACTGATATGGTTGCCTTTTAAGGCTCGCCTCTTCCATTCCCGCGAAGATTGATTAATCCATAATATGCCATCGGGACTTTGTCTTAAGTCCCCACCTTCCCGGCTCAATGTCATTTGCGGAGGAAATATATTCAATGTCCATGATTGTCCATCAAACCGGCATATATCCCGGTCAGTTGCAACCCACACATTGGTATCGGAAACAGGTAAAATACTGATAATTGTATTGCTGGATAACCCGTTTTCAACACCATAATGTACCCATGTGGCGCCATCATATTGATATAGTCCATAATTTCTGGAGCCCAACCATAGCATTCCTTTGGGTACGTTGGCTATAACATCTAAATAATTCGTGAAAGCATCGGGATCACTTGGACAGTCCATTTTTTTCCAGTTGAATTTAACCAGGTGACTTCCTCCAAACCAAAGATCACCTTTTTTAGATTCACCAATACCATAGGCATAGTATAGACGGGTTTCTTCAGTTGGTTTGATATGAATCCATTTTTGATTTGGTGCTAATTGATTTTCAAGCCTTAAGATCCCTCCTAAATGACCAGAGCCTGCTTCATAATTGACACAGCCACCAAACCAAAGATTTCCTTTGGTGTCTTCCAAAACAGCTCTATAGTCGATCCCCCATGAAAGGGCAGCATGAACCTGCATATTCCATTTCTTCCCGTCGAAATAAGCAGTGGCGGCATTACTTTTTTGGCTTCCTATCAACCAGAGTATATTTTTAGAGGTCAGATATAAACGCACCGGTGCATCGGGAAGACCATCCTCAGGACCATATGAATACCAATGATTATGGTCATTGACCACTACATGGCCTTCAACCGAAAGAAACCATTTTTTTCCGTCCTTTGTCTGGCATTGGTAATTAAGATGTGTGTATGTATTCCAAATATGGCTGGAATAATCAACCTGATAAACCTCATTTTGCCTTCCAACAATCCACAGATAACCCTGACTGTCCTCAAAAAGTTGAATTCGGGCATTGGGTAATAAAACAGAAGGTTTCTTATAAATAGACCAATTACCGTTTTTCACTGCATATAATACACCGAACCCACCAATCCAAAGTGTTCCATCGTGAGTTTCGAGAAGAGATGTATGCATATCATCTTCACCAAAACGATCACCTGGCCTAAAATACGACCACTTTTTACCGTTATATACACTAACGCCAACATCATAATCACCATTAATCATCCAGATATTGTTATCTTTGGTCTGACCAAGTAATGTTGATCTTCCTTGCTTTAAGCCGTCCCTGTCCGTAAAAATCTTTCCGTAAATGATGGAATCAGACGCTTTTAAAAATTGAAAATAAAATATATTACCCGGTTTAGGGACTTTCCTTGTAGCAACCCAAATGCGATCCTGTCTGTCAGCGAAAAGCTCTTCTATATTAAGTTTGTCATTAAATAAATATTCGGGAGGGACAATTTTCAATGTTACATTTAAAAGGTTTCCCACAAATATCCGTTCTACTGTTTTTCTTGAAGAATAAATGGTGATTTTATTATTTCGCAGAAGCAGGAGACCTCCATACATATTTAATCCTATGCTGGCAATAATACTTCCATCCGAAAGCGCCTTTAAACAATTAATCTGATAGGTTTTAGAAAGATAAGTACTTGTGTTAGATGGGAAAACGCGGATCCATTTATTTCCAGAATAATGGTATAAACCACTATCGGTTCCTGCGTACATGCTTTGGTCTTTTGCTTTGCAGAGGTGATTTACAGGAATATCTAAAAAACCATTTTCCTTATTAAAAACTTGCCAATTGATGCCATAATATCTTATGATGCCTTTATCGATGCCGAACCAAATAGAACCATCGTTACTTTCTGACATACATCTGATACCTTTACCAAGCAACTCAGGATATTGTTTCCATCTCCAGGGTTCGGATAAAGGGTCGACAGTAACAGGATTATAGGGTTTTTGTGAGTAAAGATGCGTAGTTACTAAGAGACAAAAAACAAATACTGAAAATTTAATTACGCTAAAAAAATATAAAAAGCTTATATTCCAAACTTTTACACTTCCTTTCATCGCCATTGGGGTAGTTAGTAGTACGTGTAAAGATAATTTTTAGAAAATTATAAACAAAACCAGCGATTGAATGTAGTTTATAATTATCGTTGAATTTTTAAAAGGGCAATATCGTGTATTTATTAAGTTATTACTTTAAATATTCCTAATAATCGACTGTTAACTAAATAAAACATTGCATTTTAGGTTTATAGTTATAAAAAAATTCGTTTTTTGTTCAGAAAAATATATTTTTGCCTCAAAATAAATTTATTGAAGCCTCTACGAACTATAAAAGAATTTATTCAGCATTCCATTGATTGGATGTATATTCCTTTTAAAAAATTTCTGCCGATTGAAACTTTTCGTTATGCGGTATGTGGTGGTGGTAATACTTCTCTTGATATCTTCCTGTATTTTGTTTGTTATAATTTTGTTCTGAAGAAACAAATGCTAGATTT
>CAYZNC010000582.1:0-2643 GCA_964478555.1 uncultured Bacteroidales bacterium
AAATTCTTCATGTGGATGCGGAACGGTGCCAAAGAAAACATCCCAGGGTTTAGTAACGTAACTGGTTGAATCCATAAAGGCATAGCCCTGGTAATTGTACATCTTCTGATGGTACATTTTCGACCATTGTACGGTACCATCATTATTTTTATCCATCCAGTTGGTCCAGCAGTCGGTTGTGCTGTGAGCTGCTTTGGCCGCATCTAAGTCTTTGACATATGGATAGAAACCTTCTTTGTTCGGGTTTCTACCGTATGCATAGCCAACACCTTGCGCCATGGCTACCATATCAGGGGCATCTACCCAAAGTTCGAGAGAACAGTATGGATCGAAATAGTCATATCCTTTCACCACACCAACCGGCCAGGTAATTTTCCATGCCCGAATTTGATCGCCGGGATCGATGATACCGTTATGATTTATATCTTCATAAACAGTAGTACCTGCTTGCAATGTTTTCCAGGGGTTAGCCCAATAAACCAATTCTTCGGTTATTTTATATCCTTTAGGGTATATTGAAGTTGTATCGAGCCAAACATCAGGATCGCCATCGCCATCCATATCATATTTATAACCATTAGGATCAGCAGGGTCGATATATCTTTTATCATAACCGTGGAGAACGTCAATAAAGGTTCCTCCGGGTGTTTTAATAATAGGTATATTTAATTTCCCATCACTTCGATAAAAAGGCATATCCTTGGGAATATACTGGGTATAAACGGTACTGTCGGCCTCTGTCCTTTCTTTGTTCTCCATATTCATGAAAACCTTGAAAGGTTGCCAGTGCAGTCCGAGGAAATTTTTCCAGTTAATATCAGCGTCACCAACAAGACGGGCACTAAACATAATATCGCCATAATCACGGCGTTTCGTGTAGTTATGACTTCCTTCCGAGTCGCCATAAGAGGTTTTGTTTATGGAGGCCGATATGTAGTTATCATAATCCAGCAATTTGTCTACCGTTTCGTGAACAGCGTCGTCAGGTTCTGTAGTAGATAACCTGTAAACAATAGCTTTTTCGCTATGTGCGGGTACTGAAATACCACTAAATGTCAGGACACCATTTGAATAAGAATAGGATCCCTGCGAGGTGGGTACATCGAGGAAAATAAAATAATTACGAAAATCTTCGTTCAGGGTTATTCCATTGATGGCTTCTCCTGATACATTTCTGATGTTGACATGAACCTCAAACGTATCGATTCTGTCGAACGAAATAGCATTATCGCCTGCAACAACATTTGCCGGCAGCTGATTAACAACATTGCGGGCAATATCGATTCGTTGAGAAAAGGTATATAATAAGGTATTGAAAGTCCATTGTAATTGACGGCTTCCGCTTTCAACTTCAGATACTCCTCCAACTGTTGGGATACCCAGGTTGCAAACAATTCGACCACCGTTTGCCAGGCCACCGGATAAAGCAAAGATCACAGGGCGACTGTCCGACTTCAGTTTAGCAATGATTTCAGCCGATCCTGTATTTACTTTTGGCACCGAACCGCTGTATAACATATTTGCCACACCGGTATGCGCAAAAGCGATAGGATTGGTGGCAGAGAATGCATTAAGTTCTACCATATCTCCGGAGGCAGATGCCTTGTCGTTGAAATCCACGGCCCCTAGGTATCCTGCTTTCTGAACAAAATAGGCCGCATTTCCTTCTGTATACACCAGGCCTCCGCGTGAAAGGAAATTATCGAGACTGTTTTTTATATTGGAGGTAACGGTGAATATGCTGTCGATATAATATTTATCGCCGTCTTCATTTACGGTAAAAGCCGGGATAATTAACATTGACGTTGAATCGGAAAGGCCACCGCTGGTGAGCTCGTCCTCATTAATAAAATAGTACATATCCTTAAAAAGGAAAGTCTCGAACATATTTTTGAAATATTGAGCTTCCCAGGAAACCGAATAACCACCGGTTTCAATCTTACTGCGAAAAATGGCTATCTTTTTAGGGGTGTCTTTAAATTGTATCGAACGGTGATCTACCGATTGCCAGTTATAACCTGTGTAAGGATTAGATGTAACATGAGAAAATTTCGAAGGCAATGTGTCGGGTATTATAAAATTACCTTGCTCTGCTCCAGTCATAACCCAGTAAACTGAGAATTCACCAAACTTAGGAAAAAGAACTGCATCCATCGTGCTGCTGGTGCCTCTGTAATCCTTATCAGCCAGGTCAAAGACCATTTTATAAGCATTCAGGAAATCTTTTTGGCTACTGCTGGTTGTAACAATTTGGCCCTGTTGTGCGGAAAGCTGGGTCGCGAATAGCGGGAACCAAATATAAAAAATAAATAACCAACGCATTGTATGCCTTGACGATAGGGTAAGTTTTTTAATCATATAATTTTTCGTTAGTTTAGGATAGAAGAAAACTCACATATCACTGAAAATTACTTTATTGTGATTGATGTAGGTATTATCTTCAATTGTTTTAAATTAATTTGGAATAGATGTAGTTTATACGAAAAAAAATATTGAATGTTTATAGTTCGGTTCAACTATTAAACATAATTTAACAAACATATTGATTGGCAAACAGGTATAAAATAAAAAAGGTGCTCACGCACCTCTAAAATACTGTTTCCCTGATCGCACCTTTAAACCAGGTCATAGTTCTGTCCTAAG
>CAYZNC010000583.1:0-2627 GCA_964478555.1 uncultured Bacteroidales bacterium
ATTTTTTTGCATGACCACCAGAACGGGGGTAACTGCCATGAGAAAGAGGAAGGAACGCAAAAGACATGACTGCCTTGCCCTTGTTAATCACCATAAGTTGCAAAAAACTATGTAAAGGGCAACCCCTGCCCGTCCGGTCAGGCGGGCGAAGGGCGATACAGCTTATTTTTTTTATACTATATCGTCCTAAAATTTGTTTACGGTTTTAATATCAATTGGGTCCTTCACAAAGCTAAATAGTGGGTAATGAAGGAGTAATACATGTTTCACGCCAATAACTTTTCCAATTTCATTTTCCATTTTTCCCAATCAGGCATTTCTTTGGTTTGTAAGTTTAAGAATTTGTGGTTGTGGTTGTGGTGGACTAAATGACATAATTCATGCGTAATTACATATTCAATGCAGGGTTTCGGGGCTTTGATTAATTCCGGATTTAAAATTATTTTCCCCCGCTCTGTACAACTACCCCAGCGTGTAGGCATTTCCTGAATATAAACGTTTGTTGGTTCCACTTTATATTTTTTAAATCGTTGTATAATGGGTTCGGCAATTTCAGCAAATTTTTCCTTTGCTTTTGCTTTGTACCACTGATTGAGTAATTCTTTTGTGAGTGTTTTATCCTTGGTAACCACTTCGATGAATCGGCCTTTGTACTTTACCTCATTATCATTTCCTTTGCTTACTTTTAGCCGGTATTGTCTGCCTAAATACAAATGGCTTTCACCACTCACGTATTTTCTTTCCGGTGTTTTCGGATGAAATGATAAAAAGAAACTAAGTTGCCGGATAATCCATGGGGCCCGCTTTCTGATTCTCTCTTTTATTTTTTCAAGCGGGGCATCAAGGGGGGCTTTTACTATTACCTCCATTTCCGGAGAAACAGAAATCCCAAGCGTTTTTCGTTCGGAAAATTCTAAATCAAATGCAATTTCTCTTGAACCAAACATTATAGATTGAGAATTGACAATTGAGAATTGAGAATTATTTTTTGACTTGCTAATCATCCTTTCTTGCTTTTGAGGTTTTGATAATAGAAATTAATAATCTTAAAATCTCATTCAAATCAGCATGAATGGTATTATATTGCAAATCATCAATGTATTTTGACTTAAAAAGTAATTCAATCCAGTAATCTGTTTCGTTGGCTTCTTTTAAAGAAATGGATAATTTATGGATGAAATCAGCCTTGCTTTCTGCTTGTTCAGCCTCTCTAATTAACGCTCCAATGGAAGTCCCACTTCTTAATACCTGTTTACTAAGAACAAATTCCTTCTTTACATCTGCTAAATATTTATACAATTGAATAATTTGTAAAGCAAAATCAAAACTTTTATTTTTTATTACATTTTCTTTCATTGTCAATTATCCATTATCAATTGTGAATTATTGTTTGTAGCGTATTTTGGCTATTTCAATGCATTTTTCAGCTATTTTTTCGGCTTCGTCAATCGGCATTTTTAACTCGTCTATTAAATATTCGCCAATGTAGAAGTTAATTTTACGAACCACATCCAACTTTTGAGGCCAGTCAACTACCAGATATTTTTTTATAATTACATCGGTTTCTCTGGCGAAAGCTTCGTTTTGTTCCGATTTCAATCTTGCGGAGGCGGCAATTAACCGGTAAAAAGCGATGGCCTCTTCTTTGTCCTGTAAACCTGAGGGCACATCATCTCCCTTTTTACTGATAGCCTGCTCCCGATATTCTTTAAGTCGTTTTAAGGCTTCTACTTCAGAAATACGTAATGCCCGCAAATCGGCAATAGTTTGACGAATGAGTTCCGAAAGTTTCTTAAAAAAAACAGGATCCTCATCCATATGTTCAGAGATGTGTTTGGTGGTGCGACTTGCAATGGTTTCTGCTTTAGCCCTTGCGCCAATTACTTTTTCCAATTCATTTTCGAATGCTTCTGCGTCTAAAATGCTTACCTGTTCAGTTAAGCGAATAACTTCTTCGGTGGTTACGTGCTGGTCGAGTAGCTTTTGCAGTTGCTTTTCGAATTGTTTGAAATCAATTTTATCGGAGTAAGTATTGACCACAGAATTACGCAAAGCAGTATAGAATTTCAGGTTTTTACTATAAAGCGATTTTGTTTTTTCTGATGTGTTATTTTCGAATTCCAAAGATGAGAATGCTATTTTTAAGCATTTTGCAAACGCGCTGAATTTTTGATAAAATTCGGTACGCAATGACTCATCTGCCAGTAAATTTGAATAACTTACAATATCATATCTGCTTGGAATTGCTTTAAAAATATCGTTTAATACCGAATGTAACTGGGGAAGCTTTTCAATTTCTTTATTAATGGGGGTGAAAGTACCTTCCAAATCCGTTGCTTCAAAATCGGATAGATTGGAATAGGTATGCATGGCTTCGTCCAACTCGCCAATAATACCGGCATAATCAATAATAAAGCCATGTTCCTTACCGGGTGCAACGCGATTAACCCGTGCAATGGCTTGTAAAAGATTATGACCAATCAGTTTTTTGCAAACATACATTACCACCACTCTTGGCTCATCAAAACCGGTAAGAAGCTTGTGTACGACTATCAATAAATCAGGATAGGCTGTTTTTTTGAATTGATTGATAAGATTTTTCTCAAAATCCTTACCATATTTGGCTT
>CAYZNC010000584.1:0-2615 GCA_964478555.1 uncultured Bacteroidales bacterium
TGCTATAAGATAATATAGTCGTGCCAGAACATTTAACGTTATGGACGATTCCAACTCCTTATTTCTTAATGCTTTAATATAACATTCTTCAGCTTTTTTATAATCTTTCAATGTCCATAAGTAAAATTCTCCTAAATCATAATAGCAAACATAGAGGTAAGCATAACAGGAATCGGAACTCCAATATGTCAAGGCCTTATTATAGCATTCAATTGCCTTGTCAGGCGAATTTAGATTAGTATAGTACTTTCCAAAAAAGAAATAAATTTGTCCTAAAATTTCTTTATTCTCCGGTAATTTTTCTAAGGCTAATTTCAATGATTTATCCAAATAAGCAAAAGCTGAATCAGTTTTATTAATGACAAGGAAATTATATCCCTGACGACTTAAAGTTTTAATATATCCCGGCCAGATTTTTTCATACTTGAAATAATTACCGGCTTTTTTAAGAAAAAAGATAGCCTTTTCATTTTGACCCATTCTTTCATAACGAAGGGCTGAATCAAATAGAGGTGATTTCGGCATATTGAGCCCAATTTGTTGAACAACACTGTCTTTTTTATTTATGACGTGATTGTGTATAGCAGGGATTGGATCTTTATGAGAACAACTGAACACCAAAAAAAACAACACGATAGTGATAAAATGAATACTGTATCGGTTTAGATCACTATAGGTGTTTAAATTGATAATCAAAATTTTTGTAATTAGAAAAAGGCGGTTTCGTTAGTTTGTTATGACAAAATTTCAAATTTACAAATAACTTTTTTACAGAAAAGGGTTTTACCACTAACAATTATTTTTTTACAAACTATGAAGTTTAGATTAAGTTGATGCAACAAAGAGTTTCGTGATGTTGAATCCTTTAAATTGATTTATTTTTGTAATGGTTTTCATACAAAGCAAAAAATGAATACCTTTGCTGCGATTTTTAAAAAGCGGATGTGTCGTAATTGGTAGCCGAGCCAGACTTAGGATCTGGTGCCGAAAGGCGTGTGGGTTCGAGTCCCTTCATCCGCACCAAATTTACCAGTGCCTCAACTAACGATTCAAATCAATAGTTAAGGCTTTTTTTGTAAAATTAATTAACTTTATTTCTTTAAAATCAGAGTGATGAACATTTCGAAAGAGTTGAAAGATGATTTAAACGCAGTATTAAAAGTTCAAATTAGTAAAGACGATTATGAACCCAAGGTGCAGCAAGTCCTTGGAGATTACAGGAAGAAAGCACGCATTGATGGGTTCAGACCGGGTAAGGTTCCTGCCGGCCTTATTCAGAAACTTTACGGGAAAACCGTTATGGTTGAGGAAATCAATAAGCTTTTGTCTGAAAGCGTTATGAAATATATTCACGATGAGCATATTCACATTTTAGGCGATCCTCTTCCTAGTGAAAACGATCAGAAAGAAATTGATTGGGAAACCCAAAAAGAATTTGAATTTGCTTTCGACCTGGGTTTGTCTCCCGAATTTGAATTAAACCTTACCAAAAAAGATAAATGTACCAGCTATAATATTTTGCCTAACGATAAAATTATCGACACTCACATTGATAATTACCTCCGCAGATACGGAGCATTCAAAACCTGTGAATCTGTTGCGGATGGTAAGGAAATGTTGAAGGGATCGATGGTTGAGATGTCCGCGGAAGGAGCCGTTAAGGACAATGGTATTGTTACTTCGGAATCCACTATTTATCTCGAATTTTTGAAAGATGAAGAAATCAAAAAACAATTCATCACACTTAAACAGAATGACACTATTAGCTTCAACCTACGCAAAGCTTATCCTAACGATGTGGAACTGGCCACCATTCTCCATCTCAAAAAAGAAGAGATAGCCGATAATAATTCTGATTTTCAATTTACGATTTCATCCATTTCTATATTTGAAAAATCCGAAATCAATCAGGAACTTTTTGATAAGATTTACGGAGAAAATAATGTGAAAACGGAAGAAGAATTTCGGGCTAAAGTTGAAGAAGAAATCAAGGCTAACCTGTCAAGGGAAAGTGATTATAAATTCAGACTCGATACCAAAGAAATGCTGCTTAAAAAAGTAGATTTTAACTTGCCTACCTCATTTCTAAAACGTTGGATAGAAATATCAAACGAAGGTAAATATACAGCAGAACAACTCGACAAGGAATTCCCAAAGTTCGAACGCGATCTTAAATGGCAACTTATTCAGAATAAGATTGTAAAAGAACATGATTTAAAAATCAGCGATGAAGAAATTCTCGAATTTGCAAAAGCCCAAACCAGGCTTCAGTTTGAACAATACGGAATGTTCAACGTTCCTGAGGAACACGTTACTAACTATGCCGAGGAATCGCTAAAGCGCGAAGATGACCGTCGCCGGATGTTTGAACGTAAATTTGAAGATAAAGTGATTGATTTTGTTCGCGAAACGGTTACAATCCAAATTAAGGATACCTCAACTGAAGAGTTTGATAAACTTTTTGAGGAAAGTAATCAGTAAATGACAAGAAAAAAGTTGAAATTAATTTGTTAACTTTAAACTTTATCTGCATTTTTTTGTAAAACAATATTAATTGTAACTTATTATGAATCAAGACGAATTTAAAAAATATGCAACTAAGCATCTGGGCATGA
>CAYZNC010000585.1:0-2581 GCA_964478555.1 uncultured Bacteroidales bacterium
TCTTATATCTTATATCTTATATCTTATATCTATTTAATATGAACGACATTACATCTCAATTACAACACAAAATCAATAACAAAACAAAGCCAATAGGCTCACTGGGAGTATTGGAGGCAATCGCACAGAAAATAGGCCTTATGCAAAATACACTCACCCCGGAACTAAAAAATCCAACCATTGTGGTCTTTGCTGGGGATCACGGTATTACTGACGAAGGTGTAAGTCCTTTTCCAAAAGCAGTAACCATGCAAATGGTAATGAATTTTCTAAGTGGTGGTGCCGCCATCAATGTGCTATGTAAACAAAACGGAATTGCGCTTCTGGTAGTCGATGCAGGCGTAGATTTTGATTTTGATCCGAGCCTTCCCATAATTAATGCGAAGATAGGCAGGGGAACAAAAAACTTTCTGCAACAACCTGCCATGACAGCTGAGGAATGCACTGAGGCTATGAAACGGGGTGGTGAAATTGTAGTTCAGCAACACAATGGCGGCTGTAACATTATTGGTTTCGGAGAAATGGGTATCGGAAATACTTCGTCCGCTGCGCTCCTGATGAGTAAATTCTGTCATCTACCTGTGGAAGAATGTGTAGGTCGCGGCACAGGCTTGGACGACGAAGGATTAAAACGCAAGATTGCTATTCTTAAAAAGGTAAATGAAAAACATGCGAATGCCTCCACTCCCATAGAAATAATAGCTACATTCGGAGGTTTCGAAATAGCAATGATGACAGGCGCCATGTTAAAAGCCTTCGAATTAAACATGATTATTATGGTGGACGGGTTTATTGCAACATCGGCCCTAATATCGGCAACCCAGTTAAATAAACAAATTATTAAAAATTGTATTTTTTGCCATCAGTCAGACGAACAAGGGCATAAACTAATGCTGGAATGCTTGGGGGTAACACCTTTGCTAAATCTGAACATGCGCCTGGGAGAAGGTACTGGCGCTGCCGTAGCTTACCCAATAATCAAATCGGCAGTTACATTTTTGAACGAAATGGCAAGTTTTGAAAGTGCAGGGGTTTCGAATAAATAGGGTACTTAAACTTTAAACTGGTTTTTCATGTTTAAACAGGAGCTAAAAATATTTTTTGGTGCGCTTACTTTCTTTACCAGGATTCCATCACCTTTACGTTCAGATATGTATAGCGAGGAACTTTTAAACCGGGCTGCAAAGTATTTCTCCATGATTGGCTGGTTAGTTGGGGGGATTTGTGCATTCACGTTCTGGGTATCAAGCCTGTTAATGCCTTTATCCGTAAGCATCATCCTTTCGATAAGTGCAGGTGTAATTGTCACAGGTGCCTTTCACGAAGATGGCTTTGCTGATACCTGCGATGGCTTTGGTGGCGGATGGACTAAAGAGCGTATTCTTGAAATAATGAAGGATAGCCGTATCGGTTCCTATGGTACCATAGGAATTGTACTGATGATACTTACGAAATATCTCATACTTGCAGCAATGCCTGTTCACCAGATACCTTTAATTATCATTGCAGGACACAGTATTAGCCGGTTGGCTTCCACCCATTGTATATACACTCATGAATATGTCGGCAACCATGCCACCAGTAAGGCTAAACCTCTATGTTCAACGATTACAACAAAAGAAATGATCATAGGTACTATTCTAGGATTGATTCCATTATGCTTATTTCAGAATTATTGGATTTTACTTGCTTTGGTACTTGTATTCATTTCGAAATGGTGGCTTGCCCATTATTTTAAAAAGTGGATAGGAGGTTATACCGGTGACTGCCTTGGGGCTATTCAGCAAGTAACCGAGATAGCGTTTTATCTTTCCGTACTGGTTATTTTTAAGAATATGATTTAAAACTATGAAAATACGCATCGTCCGCCATACCCAGGTTGGTTTACCTCCTGGCATTTGTTACGGTTTTTCAGACGTTCCGCTTGCTGAAAGCTGGGAAAAGGACATATCGAAGGTAATGGAACAAATACAGGACAGTAAAGACTGTTTGGTCTATTCAAGCCCATTGACACGGTGCAGAATACTGGCTGAAAAATTATCCGGTAATGTCATTCTTGATGATCGTTTAAAGGAACTTAATTTTGGCAGGTGGGAACTTCAGCCCTGGGACAAAATTGAAGGACCTGAGGCAGATAGATGGATGAAAGATTATGTAAACTTTCACTGTCCCGGCGGGGAGTCGTATATTGATTTATGCGAAAGAGTAAAATCATTCCTGACCGATTTGCAGCACAATGTATGTGCCGATTGTATTATTGTAACCCATGCCGGAGTGATGCATGCAACGAATGCCATCTTAAAACAGACGCCCCTTCATCAAAGCTTTGAAACTAAAATCGCTTTTGGCGAAGTTTTGGAACTGTCTTTTTAAATTGTGATTTTAACTTATGAAGGGATGTGGCTGTTATTCAATTCTGCAAAACTTGTGACTACTGGCGGATAGCAAAACAAAATGAGGAGATTCCGAGAGCCTACCCCAAATAAATGGGTCATAATGCAAAAGATGACAGGAGAATATTTACTGGCAAGAGAACTTGAGGGCAAATGCTTTGGTAACACTGGGAAAGCAAGACGTAATT
>CAYZNC010000586.1:0-2580 GCA_964478555.1 uncultured Bacteroidales bacterium
TAAAAATGTCTTTTAATTGATGATGAGACAATTAAAAAAAGTTGGATGAAACTGATCCAAATTATATATATCACAGCCTTTGATCATGATTTACATCCAATTTTAATTTGTATTTTTGTCTATGACAGAAAAAATTCATATCATGAGAAAATTAATGTTGATGCTGGCGTTCGTTGCTATTTCATGGGGAGTAACCTATGGACAAGAGACAGCAGAGGGTAAAGTGAAATGGTATACCATTAAAGAAGCGCTGGAACTGCAAAAAAAGGAACCACGAAAAATAATGATCGACGTCTATACCGATTGGTGCGGCTGGTGCAAAAGAATGGATAAGGAAACATTTAGCCATCCGGTAATTGCCGATTATCTGAACAAGCATTTTTACCCGGTTAAATTTAACGCTGAATCAGCGGAACCCATTGATTTTGCTGGAAAAAATTACACCAACCAAGGCTCTGGACAACGTTCTACGCATCAATTTGCAGTTTATTTATTGAAGGGACAGCTTTCATATCCCTCTATTGCGTACCTGGATGAAAACCTGCAAATGCTCGGCACAGTTCCGGGCTATTTTACTGCAGTGCAGGAAGAACCTTTGCTCAATTATATCGTTGAGAATAAATATAAATCCATTTCCATGGATGAGTATCAGAAAACGTTTGTGAGCAAGATTAAATAGTAATTAGTGCCATTTTCATGTTAGATTCATTAAAATTCGATTGTCTTTACTTTAAAGGACATATCCCCTGCATTCCCAATAAACTCAGAAATAAAGTATGTGGTTCCTGCGATGAATACAGGCCCATATCAAAACGAATTCTGATCATAAAACTTGGGGCTATTGGCGATGTTATTCGCACTACCCCTTTGGTTGTTAAATACAAGGAATTATACCCCGATTGTCATCTAACCTGGGTAACGCATTCACCGGAAATATTGCCTTCCGACCAGATAAACACAATTTTTAAATTTGATTTTCCTTCGGTATATGCAATTCAAAACATGCGTTTCGATATCGCCATTAACCTGGATAAAGAAACCGAGGCATGCAGTTTACTGAAGGATGTAAAAGCTAACGTAAAGTACGGTTTTATCTGGAATAATCATCACATAGATGTTGCTACACCAAATGCAGAACATAAGCTTATAACAGGTTTGTTCGATAATATTTCAAAAGAAAATAAGAAAAATTACCTGGAAGAAATCTTTGAAATCTGCCATTTATCTTTCCATGATGAACCTTACCTGTTAAATATTGATACCTCGCTCTCTAAAAAATGGCAGGCGCTTAAAGTACAGTCTGCATGTCAACCGGTGATTGGTCTTAATACAGGATGTGGCAAGCGTTGGACTACGCGTTTGTGGCCTAACGAATATTGGCTTCAACTAATCAATGAACTAAAAACACAAGGCTTTTATCCGGTATTGCTGGGAGGAGAGGCTGAGGACGAAAATAACAAGTTACTTGCGAAAAATTCCGGGGCCTATTATCCCGGACACTATTCACTGAAGGAATTTATAGCCATTACTTCAAACTGTGATTTGGTAGTAACACAGGTTTCGATGATGATGCACATTGTCACTGCCCTCCGTATTCCACTGGTTTTAATGAACAATATCTTCAACCGGAATGAATTTTATCTCTATCATAACGGAGTTATTGTTGAACCCACCACTGGCTGCGATTGCTACTATGGTAGTACCTGTATACGGGAGCGCAACTGCATGCAGGACATTTCCGTTGAGATGATTTTAAATGAAATTAAGAATTTAGTTGTAAGATAAAAACCAATGCGAATCGCCTATTTATCAACATTCTATCCTTTTCGTGGAGGAATAGCCCAATTTAATGCTTCGCTATATCGTGAGTTCGAAAAATATTTGTCCGGACAAACTGATATCAGGGATAAATCAAACGAAATAAAGGCTTTTACTTTTACCCGTCAATATCCCGGTTTTTTATTTCCGGGTAAAACGCAATATGTAACCAATGATGAGCAGGCGGATCAAGTTCCAAGCCTTCCATTGCTCGATTCCATCAATCCATTGACGTATTATAAAACTGCCCGGAGAATTAAGGCTTTCGATCCCGATTTGCTGATCATGAAATATTGGATGTCTTTTTTCGGACCGTCACTAGGCTCTGTGGCGAAGCTCATGCCAAAACATACCAAAGTTATTACAATACTCGATAATGTAATTCCTCATGAGAAAAGATTTTTTGACCACGCTTTTACCCGTTATTTTCTGAAACAGAATAGCGGTTTCGTGGCCATGAGCGATAAAGTAAAAAACGATTTGATCAGCCTCAGCCCTGATGCAAAATACATAAAGAGAGAGCACCCTTTATATGATCATTTCGGACAAAAAATTGACCAAACGGAAGCACGACAAAAACTGAAATTATTCCCTAACAAAAAAACATTGTTATTCTTCGGATTTATCCGCGACTACAAGGGGCTCGACGTTTTAATTAAAGCTTTTGATCTGCTTGACGATTCGTATCAATTGGTAATTGCAGGCGAAACTTATGGAAGTTTTGATAAATACCAGCAACTAATTGATTCCATAAAGAAAAAA
>CAYZNC010000587.1:0-2563 GCA_964478555.1 uncultured Bacteroidales bacterium
ATGAGCGCGTCAAATGTAAAAATATTTTGGTAATTGCCAAAATATTTTTGGATGATTCAGATCACTTTTATGAAAAATTAACAATAAATCAAATGAATAGCACTTACTAAAGATAATCAAAATGAATATTTTCTCGTTCAAAGAAGAACAAATTTCTCAACTCCCCGCTTTGCAACTCCTGCAAAAGTTGGGTTACACCTAATTAGATCCGGAGTGGGCATTGGAATTGCGGGGTGGCAAGACACTTTTACGAACATGTGCTATGTAAATAAACAATTTAGACTAGGTTATGAATTTAATGTATGTTGATGAAAGAGGCGATCCGGTTATTCATCAAAATGGCTCGCCACTTCTAAATATGACGAATTTGGTATTGTACGGAAATAAAAAACCCCAGTTCAAAACCGGGGATTTTTTGCGGCCAGATCGAATCAAGCGGATTCAACCAAGTCGTCTTATTGTTCGATCGGGGACACCCCGATCCAAATATTTTAAATTGAAACGCTAATTAACGGGTTCAGCGTTCGAGACCTTTGTAGATTCCCTACCAAGGGTAAAGAACAATGCAAAGTTATATATAGATTTTGAAAATGCAACTTTTAAATCTCTAGTGATATTTAATTTTCAAAAAAAAATATTAATTAACATGTTCAGTTTTAAAGAAGACCAACTCTCTCAGCTCCCTGCCCTGCAACTTCTGCAAAAGCTGGGTTACACCTATTTAGACCCGGAACAGGCATTGGAATTGCGTGGTGGAAAAACCACCAATGTTTTATTAGAGGATGTGTTGCGTAAACAACTGAAGTTAATTAACATTCCAAAGGTCAGTTCCACCCGAACTACCTATTTCAGCGATTCCAACATTGAAAACGGCATTTTGGCGCTGAAGGACTTACCATTGCATGAGGGTTATATTACAGCCTGTCAGGTAGCTTATGAACGGCTTACCTTAGGCAAGGCATTGGAGCAAAGCATCGATGGCGATAAGAAAAGTTTTACCTTACAATACATCGATTGGGAAAACACCGAAAACAATGTGTTTCATGTAACCGAGGAATACGCAGTGATGCGCAGTGGCAGCAAGGAACATTACCGTCCGGACATTGTACTTTTTGTGAATGGCATTCCGCTTTGCGTCATCGAATGCAAACGGCCTGATATGAAAGAACCTATATCGCAGGCAATATCCCAACATATCCGCAACCAGCAGGAGGATGGAATCCGGCAATTGTATGTTTATAGTCAGCTCTTACTAAGTGTTTCTGTGCTGCAGGCCAAATATGCTACAACGGATACCAAGGAGGAATTCTGGTCTGTGTGGAAGGAACAGAACAATGAGCAATTAAAAGTAAAAAATGAACAATTATCCACACAGGATGAATATTTGATTAACCTGTGCCGCCCTGAAAAGATGCTGGAATTGATTAAGGATTATATTATTTTTGAATCAGGAACGTTTAAAAAAATAGCCCGCTATCAACAATATTTTGTAATCAAAAAAATTATTCAGCGCATACAAAATATAGAACAGGGCAAACGAAAAGGTGGCGTTATCTGGCATACGCAGGGAAGTGGCAAATCGCTTACCATGGCAATGCTGGCCCGCAAAATATACCAGACTATACTGAATCCTAAAATTGTGTTGGTAACCGACCGTGTGGATCTGGACGCGCAAATAACCGACACCTTCGGTAAGGTTGATGTGCCCGTGCACAATGCAAAAACAGGCAATCAACTGGTGGATTTGTTAAAAAGCAAAAGTGATGCAGTGGTAACTACTATCATCAATAAATTTGAGGCAGCAGTGAACCAAATGGGAAGCTCACCCTTGGACTCGAATAATATTTTTGTGTTGATCGACGAAGGGCATCGCACTCAATATGGCACTTTCAATACCAAAATGCAAAAGGTATTACCCAATGCTTGTTTTTTGGCATTTACCGGAACCCCGTTAATGAAAAATGAGAAAAGCACCGCGCGAAAATTTGGCGGCATCATTGATGCATACACCATTTTGCAAGCAGTAGAAGATAAGTCGATCGTACCTATTATTTATGAAGGACGCCATGCCTTGCAGGATGTGAACCAAAGAGGTTTGGATTTAGGGTTCGATAGTGTTTCGGAGTCGTTACCCGAATATCAGAAAACCGACCTGAAAAGGAAATTCAGCAAAGGTAACCTCATTGAAAAAACCGAACAACGTATTGATGCCATTGCCAGGGATATTTCGGACCATTTTACCAAAAACTGGGGAAAAGACAAAACAGGCGAATGCAGCGGTTTCAAAGGAATGATAGTTACTCCCGATAAAGCAACGGCCATCAAATATAAGAAAGCGCTTGACCTGGTTGGAAAATTAACTACCGAAGTTATCATGTCCTCCCCCGACGACCGGGAAGGCAACGAAGATGTGCATGAAGAACCCACCGATGAAGTGGTGATTTTTTGGAAAAAGATGGAAGCCAAGTATGGTAAGGATTTTGAGAAAAATCTTATAAATCAATTCAAAAAAACAGCTTATCCCGATTTATTGATAGTCGTGCATAAGCTTCTTACCGGTTTT
>CAYZNC010000588.1:0-2555 GCA_964478555.1 uncultured Bacteroidales bacterium
CGCTTTCTAAGGACACCGTGTTAGTCATTTATAAAAGTTTCTCGATTTTACCTTTTGTTAAAAAGTTGGCAAAACACAAAATTAATAATCTGCTTTGTAAGCGCTATATTTTTCAAATATATAAAATATGCAGCTAATTCTGCTTTGATAAGTTTCAGAAAGTATTTGATTTTTCTAAATTGATTCAACAATATTGAAACGTTCGGATACTGAACAAACACGATTATTTTAATATAATATCATCCACAAGTGTTTCTCCTGCCTTTTCGTTCAGTGCTTTAATAATTCCGGTTTTGAGCATCATTAATTCATTTCTCACAACGGACGATTTCAAGGAAACAAAAAGGATTCTGTTCTTTATAAATATATTGGTAGTTGCACGGGCAACGTTTTTTCCCAGGATTTCCTCCCACGAGTTAATCAAACGAATTTCTTTCAGTTTATGGTCAATATGAAGTTCTTTTAGCAATTGGCTAACAACATCACTGATATTTTGAGTATTGCTCCGGCGCATCTATTTTGAAATTACAGGAAAGTTTAAGATGTACAAAGGTAATTATTTTTATTTTTGTTAATTATTAAACAGAAGTATTAATCCATTTTCCCGGCAATTTGGGCTTAGTGGATGTTTTTAGGGCCGATAATTTAAATAATGTATTCATGAATCTGTTAAAAAAAATTTTATTATACTCCGTATTTCTTTTGTTAGGTGTAGCGCTGTTTTGGTGGCAATATAAGGATTTAGACTGGCCAACACTAAAACATGGTTTAGAAGTTACTAATTATTGGTGGATTGCGGTTGCCATTCTTTTTGGGTTATTAAGTCATGTGAGCCGGGCTATTCGATGGAAAATGTTAATAAAACCATTGGGTTACGATCCGAAGGTAAGTAATATCTTTTTGTCAATATTGGTCATGTATTTCACTAATTTGCTGGTACCCAGGGCGGGGGAGGTGGCCCGATGCACTATTTTATCAAAATATGAAAAGATACCTGCCTCCAAGCTTATAGGGACTATGATTGTGGAGCGAATAGCAGATACCTTGACAATGTTGGGACTTGCGGTTATTATATTGGGGATCAATATCAGCGTATTTAAAAGATTCCTTCAATTGAATCCGAAAGTGAATGATAAAATGGTGACATTGTTATCCATAACCAACATTTTATTCGCTTTGGGTGCAGTGGCGCTCATTATAGTTATTTTCTTTTTAGTGAAACCACTGAAAAAAACTAAAATGAGTGATAAAATCAATAAAATTAAACATGGGTTAAAGGATGGAATTAAATCCATCATTATGTTGGAAAATAAATGGTATTTTTTCGCGCATACCCTTTTTATTTTCCTGATGTGGCTATTGATGCTGTATGTAGTATTCCTGGCTTATCCTCCAACGCGGCATTTGACTATTTGGGCAGGAACGTTTACATTTTTAATGGGTGGATTAGCTATGCTTGCGCCAGTAAACGGTGGAGTGGGTGCCTGGCACTTTATGGTGAAAGAATCTATTTTCCTGTATGGTATTGATAAGGTAGATGGAAAGATTTTTGCATTAATTGCTCATTCATCCACGAACCTGGTATTTATAATCTTCGGATCGGTTGCTCTTATACTTTTCCCTATATTAAACCGGGAAATCAAAAGAAAAGCCCACGAGTAATTCGCAGGCTTTCATGTCAATATTTTTTCCAGACTTTACTGAGGAACGGAAACTTTCTTTTCCTGGATGCGTGCTTTCTTACCAGTTAAATTTCGCAGATAGTAAATTCTGGCTCTGCGTACTCTGCCGTATTTATTTACTTCAATTTTGTCGATAAATGGGGATGTAATGGGGAAAATTCTCTCCACACCAACGTCACCAGACATTTTGCGAACAGTAAAAGTTGCTGTCTGACCAGTTCCTTTTTTCTGAATCACCACGCCTCTGTATTGCTGAATTCTTTCTTTGTTTCCTTCTATGATTTTATAATGTACTGTAATTGTATCACCTGCCTTGAAAGCCGGGACGTTTTTCTTATCAGCATATAAATTCTTAACAATGTTCATCAAGTCCATCACTGTAATATTTTGAATGTTCAATTTTTAAACAGACCGCAAAAGTAAAATATTTTTTTAATATGTGGTAAATTTCTTCAGGAAATATTTATCAATCGTTACCATTAATGTGATTTATTTCCTGTTACCTTTAATTTGTCGCCGGTATCCTCTACAACTTTCTTTTTCCACGAGTCGGGATAACCAGGCTGTGAGGGGGCGATAGGAATATTATTACTCATTTTGAGGAACTGTCCGTCCTTCTCTTTTTTGATATTTCCATCAATATATTTTACCAACAAATAATGACTCAGATCTTTCCAGCGATAAACCGTTTGATTTCCAGTATTCACCGAATAATTGGTTAAAAATGCAATCGCCAGTTTCGGATTTTTCTTTAAATAGGTTAAGGCGGTATTGTCAACGATAGGGGTGTTACTTATATATTGATCTTCTAGTTGACTTTGCACTTTTTTAACGTCTTCTATCATTATATTATATCGCAGATAGCAAAAATTG
>CAYZNC010000589.1:0-2551 GCA_964478555.1 uncultured Bacteroidales bacterium
TATCCGAATTCTTACAATTGATGATGCCTTTTACTCTGCCCGATTCACCAACTACTAATTTTCCCTTGGAGTTCAAATTTCCGTTCAGAGAACCATCAAGGCGTATGTCGCCGTTAGAATTAATATCGCCTGTTATCTCTGTACCTACCGTAATAGTGTTGTGTGAATTAGGTTCATTATCGATAAACTTTGCCATGATAAAAGTGTTTTTTAGATTTTTTATGAAGATAACAAATATAAAAAATTCTGCATTGAATAAAAAATAACGGACAATTCTCAATTTTATGATTTCCGAAATAGAAAAATCTAAAACTTTCCGTAACTTGCTTTACTAACATTCACAAAATCCAAATATTATGAAGCATAAGTATCTAATCAGTGGCTCTGCTGTAGCTGCAATATTAATTGCTACATTTTTTATTTTTCGCTCGTGTAGTCATCGAAAAATTGAAATCGACCCGGGCTTTAGTGAATATATCGCTGCATTCACATCGGGCGGTATTTCTGTTCAATCAAATATTCGTGTAGAATTAACGAAAGAAGTTGAAGCGGTTCAAGTGAACGGCGAAGTCGATAAAAAGGTATTCAGTTTCAGTCCCGGTATCGATGGAAAAGCTTTTTGGATTGATAACCATACGATAGAATTTCGCCCAGAGAAACCTTTAAAACAAGGTAAACAATACGTTGTTGAATTTTATTTATACAAATTGTTGAAAGTTCCAAAAAAATTTAAGGTTTTTGAATTCGATTTTGTAACCATGAAACAAGCTGTTTCAATGCAGGTAGAAGGTTACCAACCCTATGTTCTAACCAGCCTAAAATGGAATAATGTTACGGGAACTATAATAACTGCAGACTTAGCAGAGGATGCATCCATTGAAAAAATTCTTACCGCCAGCCAGTCTAAAAATAAACTAAAGATCAACTGGATACACAACGACGATTCAAAAACTCACCATTTTAAAATCGATAGTATTGTTCGTGGTGAGGATTCCAGCAAGGTCAGTATTGAATGGAAAGGTTCACCAATTGGAGCTGATAATTCAGGTAAAGAAGAAGTTAAAATACCCTCCATTTATGATTTTTCTGCCATTGAGGCCAATGTTGAACAAGAACCAAATCAATATATTGCCATTCGTTTTTCGGATCCCATAGAACCCAAACAGGATTTAAACGGCTTAATTACTTTAAGTAACACATCAGGTCTTACTTTCGAGATTGATCATATGCTCGTTAAGGTGTATCCTTCAGCTCGCCAAAATGGCACTGTTACTGTAAACGTTGAACAAGGCATTAAAAATATTGCAGGTGCAAAACTAAAAAAGAGGCAAGCATTCGATATCGTGTTTGAAAGTATAAAACCTGCTATTAAAGAAGTTGGTAAAGGTGTTATTTTACCTGATTCAAAGGGCCTTATATTTCCATTCGAAGCCGTAAATTTAAAAGCAGTTGATCTAAGAATTATAAAAATATTTGAAAATAATGTTTCGCAATTTCTTCAAGTAAATCAATTAGATGGGACATCCGAACTGAAACGTGCCGGAAGACTCATTTTAAAGAAAACCATCCGGCTCGATTCGGAAAAACCCATTAATTATAACAAATGGAACTACTTTTCAATTGATCTTACCAAACTTATCAAGCAAGATCCCGGAGCGATATACAGGATCCAATTGTCATTTAAAAAGGAATATTCAACGTACCCGTGCGGAGGCGAGGCAAAAGACGACAAAAGCAACATGTCTACCATTCAGGATGAAGACCAGCAGGATAACGAAGGAGAAACCGGATATTGGGATATGCCTGACCGTTCTTATAGTGAAAATTATTACGAAGATTATGAAGAATCCTACAACTGGAGTGAACGTGAAGATCCCTGTAGTGCTTCCTATTATTATGGTTCACAAGCAACTATCAGCCGGAATTTATTGGCTTCAAATCTCGGCATTATTGCCAAGGGAACTTCAGACAATACTATCTTAGTTGCTGTCTCAAATCTGGTTACAACAAAACCTATGAGCGGCGTTGAAATTGAGGTATATGATTATCAACGGCAGAAAATGGCTACTGCTAAAACTGACAACAATGGCTTTTGTACAATTTCACTTAAAAGTAAACCATTTCTTTTAATCGCAAAAGATGGTGATCAACGTGGTTATTTAAGAATTGATGATGGAACAGCATTATCCTTAAGTAATTTTGATGTTTCCGGCGAAACCATTCAAAAAGGTCTTAAAGGTTTTATGTATGGTGAAAGAGGCGTTTGGCGTCCCGGAGATACCGTATACCTGACTTTTATTCTTGAAGATGTACTTAAGAAATTACCGTCTAACCATCCTGTAGTTCTGGAAGTTATAAATCCCCAAGGACAATTGTATAAAAGAATTGTAAAAACATCGGGTGTAAATGGTTTCTACCAATTCAACTTTAATACGAATGAATCAGATCCAACCGGTAACTGGATAGCATACATAAAAATAGGTGGAACTACTTTTAGTAAAACCTTAAAAATTGAAACCATCAAACCGAACCGGTTAAAAATTTTGTTCGA
>CAYZNC010000590.1:0-2523 GCA_964478555.1 uncultured Bacteroidales bacterium
AAAGCAGGGCTGTTAAGTTCTAATTTGCCTCACCCCCGGCCCCTCTCCTGAAGAGAGAGGGAGCCAGCTTCGTATTATGGGTTGTTAGGCATTTTCCCGAGTACCATTTTTATACAGTAACATCTTAAACATTAATCATCCATATCTCCTACAGAGCAGGCTCCCTCTCCTGAAGGAGAGGGTTGGGGTGAGGCTCATAGGCAACTTTAAACGTTCACAATCATAGTGATATTAAGGATTTTTACTTTTTACTGAGTACTTTTTTACTCAGTACTTTTTTACTATATTTGCACAATAACAAGACAAAAACGACATGAATCATAGTTCAATAACTACAATGACACGATGCATACGAGCGGAAAACCGTGATGTATAGACCTGTTATGTAGTTTAAAGACACAAGGCTTACCCACACGGTAGGCCTTTTTTATTTTATAACGCTTAATACTATTTATTATGAAAAAGAAAAAGTCGAAAAAAGTAGGCATTATTGGCCTTGGAGTTGTAGGTTCCGAATTGGTTTCGCAAATTACAAAGAACATGTCGCGTATTGAAAAAGAAACCGGTATAAGTCTTGAAATTTCAAAAATATATGTACGAACTTTACATAAAACCCGTACAATTGACACTACAGGCTTACCTTTAACGACCAACATCGATGAAATCATTCATAATCCATCCATTGATATTATCTGCGAATGTATGGGAGGCAATGGTTTTGAGCAAACGCGCGACTTTATATTACAAGCACTGAAAAACAGAAAACATATGATCATGTCCAGCAAAAAGGCTTTAGCTAAATATGCCGGTTTACTCCTGGAAAACGCGTATTCGTCGAATGTTCACCTTAAATACGATGCTTGTGTAGGGGGAGGTATTCCCATTGCCAAAGTGTTGGATAATGCATTCAAAAGCGATAAAGTATTGAAAATCATGGGTATTTTTAATGCAACTTCCAATTACATTTATTCCAAAATGTTCACCGAAGCGCTGTCGTTTGATGAAGCACTAATAAAGGCCCAGGAGAATGGTTATGCCGAAAATGATCCCTCGGATGATGTGGATGGTTACGATTCGCTTTATAAACTTACCATACTGGCCATTTTTGGCATGAAAAAAATTATTGATCCTGACCTTCTTTTGCCCGATTCATTTGCAAAAATAAGTATCAAAGACATGAAATATGCCGATGAATTAGGCTATCGCATCAAACCCATCGCTTTGTTAAAACAGGTAAATGGTTCAATGGAATACAAAATAGGCCAGTGTATGATTGCTTCAGACCACATTATCGCAAACACTTTAAATAACTTTAATACCATCCTTATTGAAGGTGAAAATTGTGGCGAACTTGATTTTTACGGTCAGGGAGCTGGGGCTAAACCAACCGCAACAGCCATGTTCGACGATCTTTTAAATATACTTACATCTCCTGTACCCTTTGATGTATTTGCTTTTTCAAAAATAAACGCTGATACTATTGTTAAATACGAATCGAAGCTATACTGGAGGTTCACCTTAAGAAATGAAGTTGGCGTATTATCGGAACTTACTGCAATATTAGCCAAAAATAACATCAATATCGAAAAATTCATTCAGAAAGAAGCCACCGAAACCGGCATGGAAATTGTACTGTTAAGCAGTGATGTTGCGCCTTCTGAAGTGGATACAATTATAAAACAATTAAATACACTAAACATCGAAAACAATTCCGTAATTCCGCTTGTTTAGTAGATATTCTTTTTTGTGTGTAATGTTTATAATTGATAACCCTGTCTATATACTTTACCAATAGGTATAAAAGATAGGGTTATTTCTTTTTTGATAGCAATCAAACCGTTCAGGTTTTTCGAACTAACGTCATCATACACAACAATCAATCATACCTTTTTAATCTTCATAAAACGTATTATTTTTACTTCTAACTCTTTTTGGGCCAATGGCCAACAACAAACAGCCAATATCATTTGAAAACTTAGAAAATATAGCTAACTTTCTAATCAATAATTTATATATAATATCAAAATGCAAACCACGACTCCTTCGAAAAAGCAAAAAATTGTAAGAATGCTGTTCGGCACTCTAAGTCTATCTTCCGCAATTTTTGTGTTTCAGGCTTGCTATGGACCGCCACGTGACATGGGTTTAGATGTTCATATCAATGGCATAATCAAGTCTTCCAAAACGAACCTTCCTATAAAAGGCATTAAAGTTTCGATCGACAATCATTCGCAATACACGTATTCGGATACCACCGGGCATTTTGACATCTATACCGAAAAGGCTGATACTTGTATCGTAAAATTTGAAGATATAGATACTGACAAAAATGGCTCTTTTACTGCAAAAGACACCATGCTTAACATAAAAAATCCGGTTGAAATTGTAGTTTCCTTAGATCCCAGGTAATGCATCAATTGGTTCAAAATGCAAAACGTTCCTTTCACAATTATTTCAAACTCAATGAGACTCAAATTCATGAGTTAAATTACCTGTTTTGGGAATGTACTACGAGATGCAATT
>CAYZNC010000591.1:0-2512 GCA_964478555.1 uncultured Bacteroidales bacterium
AGCTATTACCGCTTCTACTGATTATACCGATTATTTTATACGAGGTGTGGTAACAGAGATTACAGGTACGATTAGGGATGTTAATAAT
This sequence comes from uncultured Bacteroidales bacterium, assembly GCA_964478555.1. Lineage (GTDB taxonomy): Bacteria > Bacteroidota > Bacteroidia > Bacteroidales > JAAUTT01 > JAAUTT01. The sequence continues at coordinate 89 of CAYZNC010000591.1, forward strand.
AATATAATTGAGACTTATAGTTAGGTTTTAGGTAGCCCTGATCCCGTTGTAGTTGATACTATTCCTGTTGCAAAAGATACTATTCCTGTTGTAATTGATCCCACACTGAAGGCACAAACGATCACCATTGCCCTCAAGGGTAAAGTTACCCAAGTTGACGATTATGACCATTTGTTGAATAATGCTGTAAAGGTTAACGACTCAATAACCGGCACCATCGTTTATTACGCCAATCTTGCCGATAATAACACCGATAATACTGTTGGTGATTACCGTAATACAACATCCCCGGCAGGTATGTCAGTGAAAACGGGTCCCTTAACATTTCAAACGGATGCCGGTAATATCAATTTACTGACTGAAAGCGTGGACAGAACCCCGGATCGTGGAGGTGACGGTATCCTGTTTAGAAGTTATCATAACGTGTTTCCGGTTGGGAATGAATACAACGAAAAAACTATAGAATGGCAACTCGATAACGCTTTGGGAACAGCCCTTAAAAATGATAGTGTTATTCGTAAAATTGATCTTAACAAGTTCACTCAAATGTCTGGTTTTACCATTGATGCCATAAAGTATGAAAGCGATTTTTTTGTAAGAGGTTTGATAACTGAGATCACGGGTACGATCAGAGATAGTAATAATAATATACTGGAGACCTATCATTCTGTTTTATCGGGTTCTGCTCCTATTGATACCACTCCTGTCGTAAGAGATACCATTCCCGTTGTAAGAGATACCATTCCTGTTATAATTGACCCTACATCGGAAACTATTACTGATTTTGATGGGAATGTCTATAATACCGTAAAAATAGGGACACAAACATGGCAGAAGGAAAATCTAAAAAGTCTGCATTACGCAGATGGTACACTTATTCCTGATGTTCATGTTTATAACAATGTTGCCAATAACGCCAATGTTTATGGTAGATTATATAACTGGCCGGCAACTATGCACGGATCTTCGAGTAGTACAGCCATACCCAGCGGTGTGCAAGGCGCTTGTCCTGCAGGCTACCATGTGCCAAGCGATAGTGAATGGAACACCCTCATTGAATATTTAGGTGGTGTTGGTGTAGCTGGTGGAAAAATGAAAGAAACGAGCTCCCTTTATTGGAACAGCCCGAATGTGGGCGCTGACAATTCAAGTAATTTTAATGGTCGGGGGGCCGGTTGCTTTTCTAAAGGTGTTTATCTCGGTATAAACCACACAACTGCTTTCTGGACCTCTACTGAATATTACGAAACTTTCGCAAGGTATACTTTTCTGCAAGACCTTATGTCCGGTGCTGTGGTGCAGAATGATGGATACAAGACAAGTTATCTTTCAGTCCGTTGTCTGAAAAATGCAACCCAAAACCAGGCACAAACGGTTACCATTGCCCTCAAGGGTAAAGTTACCCGCGTTGATGACTATAACAATTTGTTGAATAATGCTGTAAAGGTTAACGACTCAATAACCGGCAACATCGTTTATTACACCGATCTTGCTGACGGTAGCACCGATATTACCGTTGGTGATTACCGCAATACAAAATCTCCGGCAGGTATGCTTGTGAAAACAGGTCCCTTAACATTTCAAACGGATGCCGCTAATATCGACTTACTGACTGAAAGCGTGGACAGAACCCCCGATCGCGGAGGTGACGGTATCGTATTTATAAGTTATCAAAACGTGTTTCCGGTTGCGAATAATGCTGATAATAAAATAATAGCGTGGCAACTCGATAACTATTTAGGAACAGCCCTTAAAAATGATAGTGTTATTCGCAAAATTGATCTCAATAAATTCACCCAAATGTTCGGTTTAACGATTGATGCCAGAAATTATGGAAGCAGTTATTTTATAAGAGGCTTGGTAACTGAGATCACGGGTACAATCAGAGATAGTAATAATAATATACTGGAGACTTATCATTCTGTTTTATCAAGTCCTACTCCTGTTGATACTATTCCTGTCGTAAGAGATACCATTCCTAATGTGAAAGATACAATTCCTGTCGTAAGAGATACCATTCCTGTTATAATTGACCCTACAACGGGAACTATTACCGATTTTGATGGGAATGTCAATAATAAATTGAAAATAGGAGATGTTGCAGCTTCGACTAATAGCAGTGCAGTCAGTTCCGTGGCGGTTTATCCTAATCCTGCCAGTGAAACTTTATATCTAAGGGGCATTGCGCAGGATGCGCAGGTGTTCATCTATGATTTAGGTGGAAAAATGGTGCTTAACCAGCAAATTTCAGGCAATTCCATCGATATTAAAAATTTGCAAACCGGTATCTATATGATTAAAATAGAAGGTAAAGAAGGAGTGATCATTAAAAAATTTGTAAAACAATAAAAGGCAAAAGACCTGACGGTCTGAAGAAACGAGCATATCAAAAGGATCTTAAAGGTTTTTGAAACCTTTGAGGTC